>JASGMC010000061.1 GCA_030156625.1 Methanoculleus sp. | reverse complement strand
CATGCACCCCCGCCAGACCTCCCCCTCTCCCCCTCGCTACCTATAAATACCCGGATACGGCAGATACCCTTCATTGAGGCGAAGCGCGATGAGAAACGAACTTGAGGAAGAGATCGGGAGGCTCTCCTCCCTCGCCCGGGAGCGCGGCGCGGAAGCGCGGCGGATAGCGGCCCACGACGTCGTCGTCGCGGAATGGGTGCGGTTCAAGTGCCGGTTCGGGTGCAAGGGCTACGGGAAACACATGTCCTGCCCGCCGTACGCTCCCGCCCCCGCAGACACCCGGCGGCTGCTCGCCGAGTACAGCACCGCCCTCCTCCTCCGGTTCGACGGCATCCCGGGGCATCCCGACCTCAAACCCGACGAGATACCCCTCGACTTCCACCCGTTCTTCCGCGACCTCATCCTCTGGGTGAACTCGACGGTGCACCTCCTCGAAAAGACGGCTTTTTATGACGATCTCCCGAAGGCGTTCGGGTTCGGGGGATACCCCTGCATCTACTGCGAACACCTGCACTGCGTCGCCGAAGAGCACGAGGGAGTCGTCGACGAGAGTATCCGCAGGCTTTGTCGGCACATGGATCTCGTCCGCCCGACGATGGAGGGCGCCGGGATCGACGTCTTCGCCACCGCCCGGAAGGCCGGGTGGGACCTGCATGTCATCCCCTGCAGGGACCTCGAGTACGGGAAGATCGAGCACGGCAACATCACCTCGATAGGGCTCGTCCTCATCGAGTGATGCTCCGGCCTTCAGTCGCGCCGTAAGCCCCTGATGAACTCCTCGGTCATGCGGTAGGCGTCGTCGTCCCTGACCTGCACCGGCGGGTGCTTCATGAAGTAGGCGGATGGGGATATGAGCGCACCGCCGATGCCCCTGTCAAGGGCGAGCCTGCAGCACCGGATGGCGTCGATGACGATTCCCGCTGAGTTGGGCGAGTCCTCGACGGAGAGGCGGAGGTCGAGGTGCATGGGAACGTCCCCGAAAAGCCGCCCTTCCATCCTGAGGAAACAGACCTTGTTGTCCTTCTGCCAGCAGACGTAATCGCTCGGGCCGATGTGGATATCGTCGTCGTCGAGGGGTTCTTCGAGGACAGACTGCACCGCCTCGGTCTTTGACGTCCTCTTTGAGGCAAGGCGGTCGCGGTTGAGCATGTTCAGGAAGTCCGTGTTCCCGCCGGTGTTCAGCTGGTAGGTCCGGTCCAGTTTCACTCCCCGCTGCCGGAAGAGAGTGGCGAGGACCCGGTGGGTGATCGTCGCACCGAGCTGGGCCTTGACGTCGTCGCCGATGACCGGAAGGCCACGCTCGCGAAACTTCGCCGCCCAGGCGGGGTCGCTCGCGATAAAGACCGGCATGTTGTTGATGAGGCCGACGCCCGCCTCCAGCGCACAGCCGGCATAGAACCGTGCGGCCTCCTCCGAGCCCACGGGAAGGTAATTGAGCAGCATCTCGGCGCCCGAATCCTCGAGTACCCGGACAACGTCCTCGCGCGACGCTTCCTCCTCGTCGGCGAGCACGAACCTGCACTCCTCCTTGTAGCCCTGCATGTGCGTGGGAAAGCCGTCCAGCACCCGCCCCATCCGAACGGTCACGCCGGTCCTCGGCATCTCCGGGCAGAAGGCCGTGGTACAGTTCGGAGGGGAGAATATCGCTTCGGAGACGTCTTTTCCGACCTTCCGCTCATCGATATCGAACGCTGCGGCCACTTCGATGTCGGACGGCAGGTAGCCGCAGAGGTCCCGGTGCATCAGCCCGGTTGCATCCCTCTCGTTCTTTCCCCGGTAGTATTCGATCCCCTGTAGCAGCGAACTGGCACAGTTCCCGATGCCCACAATTGCAATCCTGATCGTGTCCACGACAGCCCCCCGATAGATACGGTATGCCGCCTGACGCGCCCCTCCGTGGGCGGATGCGCCAGGCACAGGTTGAGAAGACGCAACTCGGAGAGAGTTGCATTTTGACTATAATACGGAGCGGGAAATATAAGGGTATGGTTTGGGACGCGCCGGGGGCCATGCCCTGCAGCACAGGACGGGGTGCCGGCCCTCCTTTTCAGACCGCTGCTGCAATCCCGACGGCCGCGTATGGGGCGGTTCGCCCCGCACAGCAGTCCGCCTGAATGATCGAAAACCCGGGACCATACCACGTGGGACAACGGCCTGCTTTCCTCACCCGCGGCCGCTGCACTCTCCGCAATATTTTTCCTCCCCACACCTATATCGATGCAATCCACGTTTGGGAGGTAAGATACTGTGGTTGATTTTGAACATGCACTCATTGGAGAAGCGCTCGTCGGCGAAGGGCCGGAGGTTGCCCACGTCGATCTCGTCATCGGAAAGAAGGGGAGCAGCGTAGAGCAGGCCTTCGTCACGGCGCTCGCATCGCCTGCACGGGGGCACACACCGCTCCTTGCCGTGCTCACCCCGAACATTCCTGCGAAGCCCCCGACGCTGATGGTCAACAAGGTCACCATCAAGAACGCCGGTCAGGCTCTCCTGATCTTCGGCCCGGCCCAGGCTGCCGTCGCGAAGGCGGTGGTGGACAGCGTTGCGGAAGGTATCATCCCGGAGGCTGAGGCCGATAACCTGCTGGTCATCGCATCGGTCTTCATCGAGTGGGATGCAGTGGACAAAAAGAAGATCTATGACTGGAACTACGAGGCGACAAAGACTGCCATCCGCCGGGCGATCACGGGCGAGCCGGCGATGAGCGAGGTGCTCGCCCGGAAAGATACTGCAAAGCATCCCTTCGCGTGATACGCCCGCACGGCAACGTACGGTCAGTCCGGGGGTTACGGCGATTACAGTCCGTGAGCGAGGAGACACGTAACCGTCGTAAGAGAGATACCGGAAAAACAGCGCACCAGATGGGTGCTCCTATGCGCCGACCGGGACTCGAACCCGGGTTTAGGCGTTGGCAACGCCTAGTGATAACCACTACACTATCGGCGCACGCCCGTGCTTTTGCACTGTGTGCCTTACAACATGGGATTTGCTGGCTAATAAGGCTATCGAATCGCGGCCCGGATCGGGTGGCGCCGTTCCCGCAGGCTCCCATGTCCGGGTGAAATTTCCGTGGGAAGGATTGTCCCCCCCCGGACGGCGATCGCATCTACCGTCTCTCGTTGTCGAGCGCATCCCTGATGTTCCGGTTTGCAAGTATCCAGAGCCCCGGTATCAGGATCAGGATGAAGACGACCATAGCGTAGGCGACAATCTCGGCGGAGAAGAGCAGGAAGTTGAAGATGCCGTGCAACACCATGGCGAGAGCGAGCCCCCGGAGGACAATCCTCGAACGCTGTTCGGGGGTCGCGAACTTGGCCCGGCCGAGGGCATAGCCCCAGACGCTGGAGAAGAGCGCGTGCCCGGGGACCGAGAAGATCGCGCGGACGACAATCGTGTCGAGGGCAAGCGACAGCGACGTTGCGTATGCTAAAAAGACGTAGAGGACGTTTTCGAGCGATGCGAGCCCGAGAGCGGCGGCGGCGGCGTAGACGATACCGTCCATCGGTTCATCGAACTCCGTGTCCCGGTAGGCGAACCGGCGCACGACCGCGAACTTGCCGTACTCCTCGACGACGGGCGCGACAACGACGCCCATGATCAGCGGGGATACGATGAAAAGGCCGAAGAACCCCTCGACGAAGGCCACGGGGAACGTGACGAGGACGCCGAGGAGGAAGATCTTCACGATCAGGGCCGCCGGCTCGGGCTCGAATTTATCCCTGTGGTAGAAGTACCACGCCCAGAATATCCCTGGTGCCAGCGCCAGGGCGAGGATTACCAGCGGCTCGCCGTCAACCATTGCTTGATCCGGGTTCATGGTGTCATTATGGAAGAGCCTTTCCATCTGTGAGAATTGCAGGGTAGTGCCTCCGTCGGGGGGAGAGGAGAGCAGGGTTCCGTCTTCTGGCAGCCGGGAGCGGAGTGACCCCCCACCACCCGCGCTTCGCGCTCCTCACTCGCACCTGGCGGTGCTCATGCTCCCGCCTCGAAGCCTGATGGCTTCTCGAGCTCCGTTCCTACCGGAACGTTGCACCCTTCGGTCGGTCGCACTCCGGCAGTCGTTCCTCCCCACCAGGGGGCAGGCAGTGCGTGGCGATTGCGACGGTTCATCAGAACCGGAGCAGGAGAAGGCCAAATGCCCTGGACTTGCGACGGTTCGTCAGAACCGGAGCAGGAGAAGGCCAAATGCCCTGGACTTGCGACGGTTCATCAGAACCGGAGCAGGAGAAGGCCAAATGCCCTGGACTTGCGACGGTTCATCAGAACCGGAGATCAAGCACCGAAGGTGCGAGTGGCGATGTTCCAAAGAGTGATTGTCCGCCGGATAGGGGTTTACGAAGACCTAAGGTTTTAAGAAAGGTTATTCGGGGAGGAGGCGGTACTCCGGGGCGAGCCCCGCGAGCACCAGCAGCCCATAGTACCGGAAGAATGTGACGAACGGCACCGCGATCAGCAGCGCGACCGGGATCGCGATGACGAGGTAAGGGATGAGCAGGGCGAGGAGCAGCGCGAAATTTCCTGCCTGGATTGCGGCGAGAAGCACGATCCCGATGAGTATGAAGGGTATCGCGATGATCACCAGCGCGAGGATGACCACGATCGCCTGCACGATTGCGGCAATGAGGCCCAGCACGAGCCTGGTGACGACGTAGACGACGGTCTGCCAGAACTGGGCGGATATCACCCTGATAAGCCGCCGCCAACCCTCGATGACGCCGCAGTCCTCGTGGATCATGATCGGGACGACGAAGTCGGTGGTAAGGAGGAAGACAATCCCGAAGAGGAGGGCCAGGATCAGGATGACCGGAATGAGCACAAGAACCAGGAGCGACACGCCTACGCGGGGTCCCACCCCCGAAAGCCCGAAGAGCATGAAGATGAGCGCCATCATGGCGAGGACCAGGATCAGCGTGAGGACGACCTGGAAGAGGAAGAGCCGCACCCCCTTTCCGAACCGATCTCCAAAGAAGCGCCTGATATGGATGTCGCCCGTCCGGAGCATATCGACGAAGACGAACTGCATCGCCGCGCCGATGAGCATCCAGAGGAGGGCGATCACGAGCGCGATGACAATGAACGCAATGATGAGCGGCGCGATCTCGGGAAGGGACTCCACAACGCCGGGTGGGAGGTCGCCTTCTCCAAAACTGTACTGGGAGATGTTCGGAAAGCTTGCGCCCCCTCCCACGAAGAGCGCGATCAAGGCCAGGCGGAGCCAGACGCCCCATCGGATCGGCCAGAGCAGGCTTTTGGTGCGCTCGAAGGCGCCGTCCAGCCTGCTGAATGCATACATCTCTTCAGCCATATCAGTCATGAAGAAAAGGATCTTTCTGTCATTAAAACCTTCTTTAGGCAAACCGGTTCCAGTATTCCGGCTCCCGGGCATATGCCCGCGGCTTCCCCGGGAATCAGGTTTTTCAACACCTTAATGTAGTCCGTTCACCACACTATAGAACGAATGATCCCTCTCATGCTTGACCTGGCGGGCAGGAGGGTGCTCATCTTCGGTGGAGGCGATGTCGGTGCCCGGAAGGCTGCGTATTTTGAGCATGAGGCGGAGGTGACGGTGATCAGCCGTTCTTTCTCACCGGACCTTGAGGGGCTCGCGATCCGGCGTCAGGAAGCCGACCTCTCGGCTCTCCCGGACGAGGCGCTCCGTGACCTTCTGCAGGACGCGTTCCTCGCTGTAGCCGCGACACCGGACCCGGGACTCAACGACCGGATCGGAAGGATCTGTGCCGGGGCGGGGATCCTCTTCAACAACGCCGCCGGAGAGCCCGGAGATGTCATCGTTCCTTCGGTCGTCCGGGGCAGCCGCTACATGGTCGCGATCAGCACCCGCGGAAAGAGCCCTGCCGTATCCCGCTACCTCCGCATGAAGCTTGAGGCTGAGTATGCGGACCTCGATCGGATGATCGACCTGCAGGACGAGATACGTTCGATGCTCCGGGAGACCGAACCTGTGCAGGCGGAGCGGTCCCGCATCCTCTGGGGCATCCTCTCGGACGACGAGGTCTGGGAGGCGCTGGCTTCCGATTACGGCCGGGCACGCGCACTGGTAATCGAGAGGTACCTGCATGCCTGAACCGGTCACGACGCCGCTCGCGCTCGCGGGCGTGAACCACCACACCGCAGACATCGCCACGCTCGAGGCGTTCCGGTTTCCCGACGAGGCGGCGTTCCTCCGCGAGGCGCGAGAACGGTTCCGGGGCGCTCTCCTGCTCCAGACCTGCAACCGCGTCGAAGTGCTGGTGCAGGGCGACGCACGGAACCTTGAAGGGTTCCTGAAGGAGAAGGGCAGACGCGACTTCATGGTCGTCGAGGGCGAGGCCGTGCCCCGCCACCTCCTGGAACTGGCCGCAGGCATCGACTCCCTGGTCGTCGGCGAGGACCAGATCCTCGGGCAGCTCAAACGGGCGCTCGCGGCCGCGGAGGAGGCGGGGGCCGCGAGCAGCGTCATCGGGCTCTGCATCAACAAGGCGGTGCATGTAGGCGTCAGGATCCGGCGCCAGACGCAGATCAACCGGGGGGCGGTCTCCGTCGGTTCTGCAGCCGTGACGCTTGCGGAGAACCTCCTCGGCACCCTGCGCGACCGGCACATCCTGGTCGTCGGGAGCGGAGAGATGGGGGTGCTCGTGACGCAGGCGCTCTCCGCGAAGGGGCTCACGGCCATTTACGTCGCCAACAGGACCTACGAGCGCGCGGTGATGCTTGCGGAGAAGATCGGTGGGCGGGCGGTCAATTTCAAGGACCTCTACCGTTACATCGCGCTCTCCGACGTCGTCATCTCCTGCACCGCCGCGCCGCACCCGGTCATCCGGACCGGGGATATCCGGGAGGTGATGGAGGAGCGCCTCTGGCCGCTCGACCGGCACCCGCGCCACCTGGTCCTCATCGACATCGCCCAGCCCCGCGACGTCGAGGAGGGGGTGCGGTCGATCGGAGGCGTGCACCTCTTCACCATCGACGACCTCAAAAGCGTCAACGATGCGGCAATGGAGTCCCGGAGGAGCGAGGCGGCTCGGGCGCGGGAGATCATCGATGAGGAGGTCGACCACTTCATCCGTCTCCTTCGTCGGACGGCGGCCGACGAGACGCTCGCCTTCCTCTACACCTGGGCGGAGTCGATAAGGTCCCGTGAACGCGACCGGGCGCTTGCCCGCCTGGGGCAGAAGGATGACCGCACGGCGGAGGTTGTCGACGACCTGACCCGTGCGCTCACCAAAAAGCTCCTCTCGGACGTGACGACAGCCATCCGTGCGAGCGCGGAGTGCGGTGATGTAGCAACGGCAGAGGCCCTGATGAGGGCGATTACCCGGGGAGAACCATGTTTCCAGAACGACGAATGAGGCGGATGCGGCGGCGGATAGTCCAGCCGCTCCTCCGCGAAACCGAACTTCGAAAGACCGACCTCATTGCGCCGGTCTTCGTGGACGAATCGATCAGCGCGCCGTTACCGATTGCCTCGATGCCGGGGCAGTTCCGCCACCCGGTGAACGGTGTCGCCGACTACTGCGCCCGCCTCCGGAACGCCGGCGTCCGGGCGGTGATCCTCTTCGGGGTCCCGGGCACAAAAGACAGCGAAGCGACCGAAGCCTACGCGGCGGACGGCGTCGTCCAGCGGGCCGTCCGGAATATCAAGGAGCGATTGGCGGAGATGGTCGTCATGACCGACGTCTGCGCCTGCGAGTACACCGACCACGGCCACTGCGGCATCGTCGGGGAAGCTGCCGACGGCCCCGATCTCCTGAACGACCCGTCGCTTGCGCTGATGGCGCGGATCGCTGTCTCCCACGCACAGAGCGGTGCCGATATCGTCGCGCCGTCGTGCATGCTCGACGGGATGGTGCGGGCGATCCGGCAGGCTCTCGACGCCGCCGGCTTTACGGACGTCCTGATCATGTCCTACTCCTCGAAGTTCGCGAGCGCCCTCTACGGCCCGTTCCGCGACGCGGCGGACTCGGGGTTTTCGTTCGGCGACCGGACGACCTACCAGATCAGCCCGGGCAACGCCCGGGAGGCGGTGATGGAGTCGGAACTCGATGCAGCCGAAGGGGCGGATATCCTGATGGTCAAGCCGGCCGGCGCCTACCTCGACATCCTCGCGGCCGTCACGGAGTTCGGGCTGCCGGTCGCGGCCTACCAGGTCAGCGGAGAATACGCGATGATCAAGGCCGCCGCCGAGCGCGGGTGGCTGGACGAACGGGCCGTCGCCCTCGAGACCCTCACGGCCATCAAGCGGGCCGGGGCCGACCTGATCATCACCTACTTTGCAGAAGACGCGGCGAGGTGGCTCGATGAAGAGCAGTGACCTCTTTTCCCGCGCAAAGACCCTGATGCCGGGCGGCGTCAGCAGCCCCGTCCGGGCGATCAAACCGCATCCGTTCTACGTGGAGCGCGCCGCGGGATCACATCTTGCGACCGTAGACGGGGCGGATCTCATCGACTGCTGCCTCGGCTACGGCCCCCTCATCCTCGGCCACGCCCACCCGAGGGTCCGGGAGGCGATCGAGCGCCAGCTCGAGAAGGGGTGGCTCTACGGCACGCCGACGCCGCTCGAACTCGATCTTGCGGGAGTCATCGCCGCCGACCACCCCGCGGTCGAGATGGTGCGGTTCGTCTCGTCGGGCTCGGAGGCGACGATGGCCGCGATCCGGCTCGCCCGCGGCTACACGGGCAAGCAGGACATCATCAAGATCGAGGGCGGGTTCCACGGCGCTCACGACGCGGTTCTCGTCAAGGCCGGATCGGGGGCGACCACGCTCGGGGTGCCCGACTCCGCGGGCGTCCTCGCGGATCTGGTGGCGCACACCCGGCAGGTCCCGTACAACGACCCCGAGGCGCTGGAAGCCCTCCTCGCCGGAAACGACGACGTCGCCGCGTTCATCCTCGAGCCGGTCATGGGGAACGTCGGCCCGGTCCTCCCCGACGACGGCTATCTCGCCGATGTCCGGGAGATCACCTCCGCCTACGACGTCCTCCTCATACTCGACGAGGTGATCACCGGCTACCGGGTCGGGATCGGCGGCGCGGAAGTGCTCTACGGGGTGAAGCCGGATCTCGCCACGTTCGGCAAGATCATCGGCGGCGGCCTTCCCATCGGGGCGTTCGGGGGACGGCGCGATATCATGGAACTGGTCGCCCCCGCCGGCCCCGTCTACCAGGCAGGCACGTTCAGCGGCAACCCGGCGAGCCTCGCGGCGGGGTACGCGACGCTCCGTTACCTCCACGACCACCCGGAGGTCTACCGGCGGCTCGACGACGCCACGCGGGCGATCGGGGAGGTCGCCGCAGATGCGCACAAAGGCTCGTTCGTCAGGATGGGATCGCTCTTCAAGCACTTCTTCCGGGACCCGGCCCCGCGGAATTACCTGGAGGTCAGGGAGTGCGACACGGAGGCGTTTTCGCGGTTCTGGAAGGCGATGCTCGATGCCGGGGTCTTCCTCCCGCCGTCGCAGTTCGAGACGAACTTCCTCTCCGCCGCGCACACGGAAGCGGATATCGAAAAGATAGCGGAAGCATACGGATCATGTCTCTTCGCATAGGCACACGGGGAAGCGCTCTCGCGCTTGCGCAGACGAACAAGGTGGTCGGCATGCTCGCCGACCGGGGTATCGAGGCGGAGGTCGTCACGATCGCGACCGAGGGCGACACCGCGACCGGGGTCCCGCTCCACGCCATCGGGGGGCAGGGGGTCTTCGTCCGGGCGCTCGACGACGCCATCCTCCGCGGCGAGATCGACGCCGCGGTGCACAGCATGAAGGACATCCCGGCGGCGCGCCCGGCAGGGCTCACCTGCTGCGCGGTGCTCGAGCGGGACTCGCCGGCGGACTTCCTCGCGCACGAGTGCCCCCTTGATGCGGTCTCTGTCATCGGGTCGTCGAGCACCCGGCGTCGCGCCCAGCTCCTCCGCGACGCCCCGGCGCTTGAGGTGAAGCAACTGCGGGGGAACGTCGACACCCGGATCCGGAAGCTCCGCGAGGGGCAGTACGATGCCATCGTGCTCGCGGAGGCGGGCCTCGAGCGCCTCGGGCTCCGATTGCCCGGCGAGCCCCTCCCCACCGACCGGTTCGTCCCGTCGCCGAACCAGGGCACCGTCGCGGTCGTCTGCCGGGACGACCCGGCCGTCGCCGGGGCCTTTGCGCCGCTCGACCACGCCGCAACCCGCCTCGACGTGGAGATCGAGCGTGCCGTCATGGAGGAGGTTGGCGGCGGGTGCTTCACCCCGCAGGGGATCTACTGCCGGGACGGGAACCTGATCGCCGAGGTGCTCGCGCTCGACGGTTCCCGGTGGGAGCGGATCGAGCGGCACGTCGCGACCGTCGGCGAAGCCCGGGAGTGGGGGCGGGCGCTGCGTGTACAGGCGGCCGCCCTGATCCGTGAGGCCTATGCGGCCCTCGGGGTGAACTCATGACAGGCAAAGCGTATCTTGTGGGGTCCGGCCCGGGCGGGCTCGGCCTCCTGACGATGAGGGCCCGCGAGGTGATCGACGGAGCGGACGTGATCCTCTACGACCAGCTCCCGGGCGAGGAGATCCTTGCGACGCTCCCGCGGGACGCCGAACGGATCGATTGCGGGAAGTACGGCGGCAGCCACACCCTGGAGCAGCACGAGATCGAGGCGCTGATGGTCGAGCGGGTGAAGGCCGGAAAAACGGTCGTGCGCCTGAAAGGGGGCGACCCGTTCCTCTTCGGCCGCGGCGGGGAGGAGGTCGAGACCCTCCGGGAGCACGGCATCTCCGTCGAGGTGGTGCCGGGGGTGACCAGCGCCATCGCCGTCCCGGAGATGGTCGGGATCCCGGTCACCCACCGGAAATACGCGTCGCAGGTGACTTTCACCACCGGCCACGAGGACCCCACGAAGCCCGAGTCCGCCCTCGACTGGGAGGTCCTCTCACGCCTGAAGGGGACCCTCGTCATCCTGATGGGGGTAAAGAACCTCCCCGCCATCGCGGCGGCCCTCACCGCGAACGGCAAGGACCCTGCAACCCCGGTGGCAATCATCGAGCGGGGGCTCCGGCCCGACCAGCGCGTGACGGTCGGGACGCTCGCCGATATCGCCGAAAAAGCCCGCGCCGCAGGTGTCCGGCCCCCGGCGGTGATCGTCATCGGCGGCGTCGTGGAGCTGTATGAGGGGGCTTGAGGGGTAAAGGGGCACAGTCGTCAACAACGCGTTGCCTCACGCGAAGCCGCGAAGAACGCGAAGGAAAGGGGTAGGTGCGTAAAGATACACAGACTTCGCGGCTTCGCGGCTTCGCGGCTTCGCGTGAGATCGTCTCCCAGTGCCATGTGGCGTAAAGAGCCGGCACAACCCTACCTTCACCGTGCAGAAACCCTTCTGCCTCTGGTCTCCTTCCCCTGCGGGGAAGTCGCCACTCGCACCTTGCGGTGCTCGAACTCCTGCCGCTCGCGATACTCGCGCCAGTCGTTTCCTGCACCACACCCGACAGCCGGAACACTCTTTTCCCCATGCGCGCTTACTCTCCTATGAGGATTACCATGCGGAGTGAGACGGTTAAGAAAGGCTACCAGCGTGCTCCGAACCGGGCGCTGCTCAGGTCGCTCGGTGTCACCGACCGGGAGATGGATCAGCCCTTCATCGGGATAGCAAACGCCTACAATACCATCGTCCCGGGGCACACCCACCTCCGGTCGATATCGCAGAGGGTGCAGGAGGGTGTCGCGGCCGCGGGCGGCGTGCCGTTCGAGTTCGGGACCATCGGCATCTGCGACGGGATCGCGATGGGCCACGAAGGGATGCGGTATTCCCTTCCCTCGCGGGAGAACATCGCCGACGCCGTCGAGTTGATGGTCGAGGCGCACCGGTTCGACGGCCTGGTCTGCGTCGGCACCTGCGACAAGATCGTCCCCGGCATGCTCATGGCGGCGGTGCGGTGCAACATCCCGGCGATCGTCGTCACCGGCGGCCCCATGCTCCCCGGCTACGCGGCAGGACGCGAACTCTCCCTCATCGACGTCTTCGAGGGCGTCGGCCGCGTCGCCGCGGGCACGATGAGCGAGGAGGAACTCGGGGAACTCGAGTGCGCGGCGATGCCCGGGTGCGGCAGCTGCCAGGGGCTCTATACCGCAAACACCATGGCGTGCGTGACCGAGGCGCTGGGTCTCTCCCTTCCGGGATGCGCGGCCATCCCTGCGGTCGACGCGGCAAAACTCCGCATAGCCCGCGAAAGTGGGGAGCGGGCGGTCGATCTGGTCCGGGAGGGTGTCCGCCCGCGGGATATCGTCACCCCAAAAAGCCTTGCGAACGCGATAAGGGTGGATATGGCGCTCGGCGGGTCGTCGAACACGGTGCTCCACCTGATGGCCGTCGCCCGGGAGGCGGACGTCCCCCTCGATCTCGAGACCTTCAACGCCGTCGCCGAGGCGACCCCGCATATCTGCCACATGATGCCCGGCGGACCGCACTCCATGCTTGCCCTCCACCGGGCGGGAGGCATTCCTGCGGTCTTAAAGATGCTCGAGCGTCACCTCGACGACGCCCCGACGGTTTCGGGCCGATCGCTCCTCGAGATCGCGAAAGAAGCGCGTGTCGCCGACCCGGACGTGATCAGGACGGCCGACGCCCCGGTCAGCCCCGCCGGCGGCCTGAAGGTCGTGCGGGGATCGCTTGCCCCCGACGGCGCCGTCGTCAAGTGCGCCGCCGTCCCGGAGGCGATGTGGCGGCACCAGGGACCGGCACGGGTCTTCGACGGTGAAGATGCCGCGATGGAAGCGATCCTCCACCGCGAGATCGCGGAGGGTGATGTGCTCGTGATCCGTTACGAAGGGCCGCGGGGAGGACCCGGGATGCCCGAGATGCTCTCGCCGACCTCGGCGTTGATGGGCCTCGGCTACGCCCGGGTCGCCCTGGTGACGGACGGACGCTTCTCGGGCGGCACCCGGGGGCCGTGCATCGGGCACATCGCCCCCGAGGCCGCGGTCGGCGGGCCGATCGGTCTCGTGGAGGACGGCGACGAGATCGCGGTCGACCTCTACGCAAAAAGCCTCGACCTTCTGGTCGATGCAGCGACCCTGGATGAGCGGCGCAGGGCCTGGAAGCCGCCCGCCCGCCGGCTTACGGGCACGCTCGCCCGCTATGCACGGACCGTCGAGCAGGCGAACCTCGGCGCCGTCCAGAGATAATCTTCTTTTTTGGGCGGGGAGCGCATACTCCTCACCGGGATCGCAGCCCCGGCCGGAGATCGTTTTTATAAACACTCATGCTTTGTTAATCATGTCCGCCTTAATGCCGGGGTGCATTCGGTATCCCACGCCCCCGATCCGGGCGTTAAAACCCCGGAATTTCCGGCACACCCTGGACCGTTCATGGCCTGAATCCCGTTCATTTTCCCGATATCCGACTGCTCTTTTCCCCACATCACCCTGCCGTATACATTTTTAAATCCTGGAAGTAACCTCCCTCTTCAGAGGCGTACCTGTCGAGATGGTCGCCCATATCAGCCTTACGGAGTATACGGATGATTGATAAATTTCTTGAGGGCAACAAGCGCTTCCTGAAAGAAGACTTTGCAAAGGACCCCGAACATTACGGCCCGCTTGCATCAAGCCAGCACCCGGAGGTCCTCTGGGTGGGATGCTCCGACTCAAGAGTGGACCCCGAGCGCATCACCGGGGCGAAGGCCGGGCAACTCTTCGTGCAGCGCAACATCGGCAACATCGTCCCGATTCACGACTGGAACTTCGCGACCGTGCTTGAATACGCGGTCAACCACCTCAAGGTCGGAGATATCGTCATCTGCGGGCACTCGAACTGCGGTGCTATAAAGGCGCTGGACCACGAGAGCAAGGACGCGTATGTTCCGCTCTGGCTGAACAACGCGATGGAGGCGAAACGCCGGGTCGATGCCAGGATCCCGGCGCCGAAGAACCCCGAAGAAGAGAAGAACCGGCTCCGCCTTATCGAGATCGAGAACGTCGCTCTGCAGCTTGAGCACCTCCGCACCTACCCGCCGGTCAGGGCCGCGGAAAAAGAGGGACGCGTCAAACTTCACGGCCTGTACTTCGATCTTGCGACCGGAGAGTTGGAGAAGATATTCTAGGACTCTTCCAGCGCATAATCAATCTCTTCTTTTATCAAATCGAGCGAGACCCTCCCGATCGACGTAAGCCTGCCGTTGACCAGGATGATCGGGAT
>JASGMC010000060.1 GCA_030156625.1 Methanoculleus sp. | reverse complement strand
AAGCACTCCACTGGCCCTGCCCGTCCGAGGATCACCCCGGCACACCCATCCTGCACATCGGCAAGTGTTCGCACCCCGATGGAATGGGCGTGATGCACCCCATCGAGTGGAAACCCCCGGCGGAAGTTCCCGACGCCGAGTACCCCTACATCCTCACCACCGGACGCTGCCTCTGGCACTGGCACACCGGGTCCATGACCCGCCGCTCCGAGACCCTCGACCACGAGGTTCCGACCGGCTGGATCGAGATCAACACAGAGGACGCAAAAGAACTCGGCATCACGGACAAGGAGATGGTCCGTGCGACCTCCCGCCGTGGCACGGTGGACGTCCCCGCGAAAGTGACCGGAGACATCAAGAAGGGCGTCATGTTCATGCCGTTCCACTTCGCCGAATGCGCGGCGAACGTCCTGACGAACAACGCACTCGACCCGATCGCCAAGATCCCCGAGTTCAAGGCCTGTGCTGTGAAGGTCGAGAAGATTACGGAGGCCTGAAGATGGCAGCAAAAGGAGACATGGTCTACGCATGGGCAGCCGACGCCGCCTGCCAGGAGAAGGGCGAGTGTGGTGGGGCGGTCACCGCTCTGCTGACGCACGCGCTTGAGTCCGGCATGGTGGACGCCGTCCTTGCCATCAAGAAGGGACAGGACATCTACGATGCGGTCCCCACACTCATCACCGACCCCGCCGAGATCGCAGAGACGGCAGGCTCGCTCCACTGCGGAACGCTCCTGCTCTCGAAACTGGTCAAGAAGTACCTGGAGGGCGCCGAGGACATGCGGATCGCCATGCCGGTGAAAGGCTGCGACGCTATGGGCCTCTATGAGCTCGCGAAGCGCAACCAGGTCAACCTGGACAACGTCCTGATGATCGGCCTCAACTGCGGCGGTTCCGTCAGTCCGGTTCTGGCCCGCAAGATGATCGCCGAGAAGTTCGACGTTGACCCCGATTCGGTCGTCAAGGAAGAGATCGACAAGGGCCAGTTCATCATCGTGACCGAGGACGGTCAGCACAAGGGCATCTCGATGGACGATCTCGAGGAAGAAGGCTACGGCCGCCGCTCGAACTGCCGCCGGTGCAAGATGAAAGTCCCGCGCCAGGCGGACCTCGCCTGCGGCAACTGGGGCGTCATCGGCGACCAGGCCGGCAAGGCCACGTTCGTCGAGGTCTGCTCCGAAAAGGGTGCAAACCTCCTCGATGGTGCCGTGAAGGCAGGAGCCCTCAAGACCGGTGCCGCGAACCCGAAGGGGATCGAGATCCGCGGCAAGGTCGAGAACGCGATGCTGAAGCTCGGCGACAAGTGGCGGGCGAAAGACTTCGAGGGACTCGGCGAGGGTAAGGAACGCCTCCAGAAGATCATGGACGCGACAAGCCGGTGCATCAAGTGCTACGCCTGCATCGAGAACTGTCCGATCTGCTACTGCGTCGAGTGCAGCACGAAGAAGTCCTACCTGGTCACGCCCGGTCAGGTCCCGCCGCCCTTCATGTTCCATCTGATTCGGTACGCCCACATCTCGGACTCCTGCATCAACTGCGGGCAGTGCGAGGAGAACTGCGCGATGGATATCCCGAACGCGCTCTTCATGCACGCCCTGCAGGCTGACCTTCAGGAGATGTTCGGCCACGTCCCGGGTGTGGACATGGAACTCCCGGTGCTCGCGCTCGTCGAAGAACAGACCGAACGCAAGCGGCTCTCCGACACCGGCAGCGACCAGATCTTCAACATCTTCGAGTAAGGGAAATCCCTCTCTTTTTTTGACAGGTTACGGCCGGTTAGCTGCGGCTCTGGTGGTGGCGGGACATTTACTGGCAAATATGGATTCGGGTGTGCTCCTCGAGCCGCGAGAGACGTGATATCTGCATAGTTGCTGGCAACCCGGTTCATGCGATCCCTCACTGGCACGGATTTCAAGGGTGTTCCGGACGTCACGTCCATCGCACCTTTCGGTGCTCGAGCTCCGTTCCTCGCACCTGGCGGTGCTCACGTTCGCTTTCGCTCACGCCTCGAAACCCTTCGGGTTTCTCACGCTCCGTTCCTAGCGGAACATCGCGACTCGGACCCTTCGGGTGCCCGAACATCAGACAGTCGCGCGCCCTTCAATTAGGTTATCCAGAACCAGAACAGGGTTTCAACAGAGCCGACAAACCAGGATTCTTCATACGAAAAAAAGAGATGATCCCGTTCACGGAACCGTGTGAGAGAGGGGCGGAATGGCGCTCTGATCGGAGAAGGTCTCCTCGTGGCCGTCAGGGAACCGGACCACCGTCAGAGCCGGGGAGAAGTCGGTCTCGATCAGCGGTGCGAACCAGTAGCCGTCGAGTATCTCCTGCGCCCCGGTGAAGTCGAGGCCCGGCGTCGAGTAGACCTTCCCGTCACCGGCATCGGCAATCTCTGCAAACTTCTGGATGGAGAACGCGGCGGTGTCGCTCTCGGCCGAGGCCACTGTTACAGGAACCCCGAGTTCGTTCTCGAGCGCGGACTTCAGTTCCTGCTCCGGGTCGGCAATCTTGAGGAAGACGGCGATCGTCTCGATCCACGAGAGGGTGTAGTTAAAGGTGATCTCCGCACCCCCGTCCTCTTCCACGACAATAACAAGATTGTTTGCACTAAAAGCCCCGGCCGGTGTCGCCATAAGCGCCAGGATCAGGAGGGAGGCGACCAGAATTTCGCGTCTCATTCGTGTACCTCAAACACCCATACGCCGTCTGCATGGATAAATATTTTGAAGAAGCTGCTCTATCTCACGGCATCTTCCAGCCGCTCCATCCACAGGCGGCGGGCGGAGACCCGGCCCGGACCACGGGGGCCGCGTCCCTTGAGTCCCTCTCCCTGCAGGCATCCCTGCCCCGCATCAATGCACTCGCAACCAGAGGTGCAGGTCGCGGTAACCGGCGCTGGTAAGGTTGGTTTCGGGAATGTCTTCGGGGGGTGTCCCCGTAAAGAGGAGGAACTCGATCCTGTTTGTATCCGAATCCATGATCCTGAAGGTGTAGGGCTGCTCCACTGTCCGGTTATGCGGCACCGTGACGGCGAACCGGTCCAGAAGCGTCGCCGAGATGATCGTCGACTGGTTTGTCGCGTTATCGAACCTGCTCTCTACGGCAAACGTCTCCACTGTGTAGGTGATGTCCCGGTACTCGTGGTTCCCGATCCCCATGATGACTGTCTGCGGCGTTCCGGCCATGAACTCGGTCGGATAATCGGCAGCCTTCCCCTTCGGCCCGAGGATGTAAAATTCGGTGAACTTCTCGCCCTCTTTCGGGACCACGACGATGAAGACCGTCGTCGCGACGGCCACGAGGACGGCGGCAACGAGGACGATGCTCAAGACCCGGTCGGTCCGGGATACGGAACCGCCGGTGAACTCCTCTTTCATCGCGGCGAGGTATGTGCCGGCCGGGACGGTGAAGCGGCTCTCTTCGGGCAGTTCGCGGCGCCGGAACTGAGCGATGAGACCGATGGCGAGGCTGAATGCCACGAGAGTGACGGCGATTGGGTCGAGCCGGATACCCCAGGGCGTATAGTTGAGCGCGAGGCCGAGGAGCGGCACGATTGCAATGGAAAGTCCGATCGACAGGGCAACACGCTCTATTCCATCAAGGTCGCCCCTTGCCGGGAAGAGAGCCGCGACCAGAAGGTAGCCGGGGATGAAGAGGATGAACGGCAGGACAAAAACCACGCGAAGGGGACTCTCGCTGACGACCGGCGCGTAAAAACCGACAAGAGCGAGGAAGATCCAAAGGTAGATGCTCTTTAAGTCCAGCGGGATGGTGCGGGGGTTAAGGGAACTGATGAAAAGCCCTGCGGTGGTTTCCGACGTCATTCTGTTACCTCATAAAAATGCATGCTATAAATATGTTCTCCGGGAGGCGACTCCTGCCGCGCTAACGGGCGGGAGTCCCGGGAAGGGTTCCGTTTCGAGTCCCCCTCCGCCGGGGTCCGTGAGCGGCGCATTCGCCCTTACGCTCCGGGAAAGATCAGCATCTTTTAATCGAAGCGCGACCAACCCGCAATTATATGCCCCGGGAAGACAGGGACGAAGAGGCTTTTACGGGACTTGAGGCGGCCATCGTCTTCATTGCCTTCATCGTCGTCGCATCGGTCTTCGCATACGCTGTTCTCGGGGTGGGGATGACCACATCGCAGAAGAGCCAGAAGACGATGCATGCCGCCCTCGGCGAAGCCGGGTCCGCCCTCCGCCCGGGGTACACGGTCATCGCCAAACTGGACAACGATCAGGGTAACCTTGAGTTTATAGAATTCGACCTTGAGACCGCGACCGATCTCGCCGTAATCGATATGGGACGCATGACCTATACCGTCGCCACAAAGGAGGCCCTTGTCACGTTTCCCCCCGGCGACCCCGACGTAACCGTAACCTGGCGGTGTCGGAGAGATGCCGGAGACCTCCTGGAAAAGGGCGAGGTCGTCACGGTAAAACTGATGCTGGGTGCCGTGGGCATCCGGCGGGGAGATACGTTTACCCTCGAGGTGACCGCGGCAGAAGGCGCGACCGTTTCGTTGACCAGAACAGTTCCCGCGGGCGTTGAGAAGAATGTCTACCTCGAACTCTTCTGAGTCGGCGGGCCCTGCGGGCCCTGAAAGCCGGGGTCTCCCGGAGACCGGATTCACCGGGCTCGAGGCGGCGATCGTGCTCATCGCGTTCGTCGTCGTTGCAGCCGTCTTTGCCTACGTCGTTCTGGGGGCGGGTATTCTCTTCTCAGAGGAGAGCCGGTCCACCGTCCATCAGGGCATCCATGAGGCAGGGTCGAGTGTCACCCTGACCGGTGCTGTCTACGGGGTCAGCAACGCTCGCGAATATATCGATTTTGTTATCATTCCGGTCGGGCTCACCGCAGGCAGCGAGCCGATCGATATCACCACGATATCTGTCCGTTTTATCGGCCTCACACACAGGGAGATGATTGCCCAGAACGTACCCCTCATCGACGTCTCTCCCGAACGCGGGAAGTGGAGCGTCCAGGAGCGGTTCAATGCCGACTCCGACATTCTTCTCGAGGCCGGGGAGCAGTACGTGTTGAACATTTCACCGAATGTCAGGACCGATTGCATACCGTACCGATCGTTCGCCGTCGAGATCAAACCGGCGGGGAGGGCGGCGCTCCGGGTGGAGAAGACCGTCCCGGGCAGCATCGACAGGATCGCCATCCTCAACTGACGTCGTTATCCGGCGTTCAGGAGATCCCGGTGCCTGATCGCGGCGATCACCCCGACGGCTCCCACCGCTGCAAGCAGCAGATAGTCCTCCGGCCCCGCCCCGGCCATCAGGATGCTCTCCGTGATGCCGGCCATCCCGGCGTAGAGTGAGGCGAGGGCGAGGATTCCCACCAGCGGGATGGAGACGCGGACGATTGCCGCGGCAATGCCGGGGCCCGGGCCCCGGCAGGCGGCGAGGGCGATGCCGAAAGATGCGGCGAGGAATATCCATTCCGAGAGTGAAGAAACCTCCGCGAGAATCGCGCCGCCGATGTAGTCGGTGAACTCATAGGACTCGTACGGGCCGAGGAGCGGGAAGTACCAGGTGACGGGCATCGCCCACATCGCGTCGAGGACCTGGTGAGAGAGTACGCCCCCCGCGGCTGCGAGGAGCGCGAACGATTGGCGCCGTTGCACAAGAAAGATGCCTGTAATGAGCAGGAGCGCGAGGAAGAGCAGCCCGTGCCCGAATATCCGCCCGGAGTTGAGGGACCCCCCAAGAAGGACGTGGCCCACCGGTTTATCGAGCAGGTCGGGGAGGACGGCCCCGAGAGCGCAGAAGCCGATGAGCCGCCGGTCATCCAGGTGTCTGGCGATTGCGAGGCCCAGGACGAGGCCGAGGAACAGGTGGCAGGCAATGAACACTTTTCATAATGATGCTGCCGATCGATTATAATCCTGCTGCTCACGAAGATACCGGTCCCGACAGCCATGCCGCGGGCGTGTGTCGCCGCATCCGGTGTGTCTGCGCCCGGACGCTCAGGGGGCGGTGGACCGGCCGGGGAGGAGGGAGGTGCGGTCGGTGTCAGGTTGTACTGGAGAATCCGTTCCCCGGCATTCCCGCACCCGTCCGCCTTCGATCGTAAGGACTCGGTCGGCCAGTTCCAGGAGCGACGGGCGGTGGGAGACGAGGATGGTCGTCCGGTCCCGGACCAGGAGCCGGAGCGTCCGGCGGATCTGGTCCTCGGTCTGCATATCCAGCGCCGATGTGGGCTCGTCGAGGATGAGGATGGGCGCATCCTTCAGGAACGCCCGGGCGATGGCTACCCGTTGCCGCTGGCCGACGGAGAGCTGGGTCCCGCGCTCACCGACGATTGTCAGGTATCCGTCCGGGAACCGCATGATGTCGTCGTGGATCTGTGCATTCCGGGCGGCTTCTACGACGTCCTCGAAGGTGGCCTCAGGCCTGCTGTAGCGGATGTTATCCTCGATGGAGGTGTGGAAGAGGAAGAGATCCTGCGAGACGATCGAGATCTGCCGCCGCAGCCACCGGGGGTCGAGCGATGCGAGGTCGCGGTTATCAAGCGTGATCGTGCCTTCCTGCGGCGCAAAGGCCCGGAGGATCAGGTTGATCAGTGTCGTCTTTCCGGCACCGGTTCGCCCGACGACGGCGACCACCTCGCCGGGACGGATGACGAGGTTTGTGTCCGCGAGAACCGGCTCCGATTCCGTGTACCCGAACCGGACACCGGAGAACTCGATCCGGCCCTGCACCGTGGCGGGCACAATCCCGCCGGTGCCGGGGGCGGCGCCTGCTTCGCCGTGTATCCGGAAGAGTTCGTGCAGGCGGGCGGCGGACGTGAGCGCGGGCTGCATGACGACGGGAAAGGCGAAGAAGGTGTTGACAGTGGGAGCGAACGTCACGATATAGACCGCGAAGGCGACGAAGTCCCCCACGGTCATGGCCCCGGCGAGCACCTCGTTCCCGCCGAACCAGAAGACGGCGATCAGCATGAGCGACATCGTGCCGATCCTGAAGTACTCCGAGAACGCCGAGAGCATCGTGTTTTTGATCCGGGCATCGACCATGTTCCGAAGCGTCCCGGAGACCCTGTGCACCTCCCGGTCCTCAGCGGCGTGCGACTTTACGGTGTCGATGCCGGAGATCACCTCCTGGAGGTCCCGCGAGACGTAGGCCTGCCGTTCGCGCTCCCGGTGGGTGGCGGCACGAATCCGCCGGATAAAGACGGCGTTGACCAGCAGGTAGAGCGGGATGAAGGCGACGGCGACGAGGGTGAGCCTGAGGTTCAGGATCCAGAGGATGGCGAAGGTGAAGGTGACGTAGAGGGCGTTCGAGACGATCTGGGGGAGGTACTGGGAGACGGTGTACTGCAGGATCTGGACGTCGTCGGAGAGGCGGGACATGACGTAGCCGGTCTGCTGCGACTTGAAGTACGAGAGCGGGAAGCTCAGGACGTGCTCGACGAGGGTGGTCTGAAGGTTGAAGGCGTAGCCTTCCCGGAACCGGGCGGTCCAGTAGTTCCGGAGGAGATCCATGCCGCCGGTGAAGAACCCGAGCACCAGGAGGGCGGCGATGAGGGCGTTGAGCGACGAGAGGAGCCCGCCGGCACCTGCAATAAGTGTATCGGGGGTCGGGGTCTCCCCGAGCAGGATGTTGTCGATGAAGAACTTGATGCTGAGGGGGAGGACCGCCTTTGCGGCTGCAACGAGAGCCGTCGCCACGAGGGCCAGCACGCCCAGGGTCCAGATCGGCCGGCCGAACCGGAGGAAGAAGGCGAGGTCGGAGAACCGGAGGTCCCTTCTCGCCGTCACCGGCTGCTGCATGATATCCCTGGTGAAGGCGACGGTGCGCCGGCAGTAGTCTGTGATGCTCATGGTTACAGCCCGGTTGAGGAGCGGCGAGTCTGAGGCCGGACCCCGGAGGGTCACTCTCCGGTTTCCCGCCACGTCTCCGTTGCAGTTCCATACCCGCCCTGCCGTATAATACCTGCGCTCCGGCGGCCGGGGCAAACCAGAATAGATAACGTATGAGGGGGCGAGATCCCCGTATGGAGCTCTGTGCCGTCGGCGAACGCTTTTTCGGGGCGGTTGTGGGAGCGGTGGCGATCGGTGCGGTCTTTCTCCTCGGTCGGCTGGAGTTTCTCCCGGATCCGGTGATGACTGTGGCGTTCCTCTTCGGTGGGGGCCTCGTCGCCGGGCTCCTCACCCCGGGAACGATCAGGGACGGCGCTGTTGCCGGAGCCGTGTGCGGGGTGCTCGCGGCCCTGTTTATTGCCTCCGCAACAACCCTCATGAGCCTGGTGGAGAGCAGTCCGCAGTATCCCCCGTCCTGGATGACCATCGGCTTCTACGCCCTGGTCCTCACGGCGCTCCTCCTCCCCTACAACGCCGTCGGCGGGGCGGCCGGGACGGCGGTGCGAAACGGGGTCCGGAGAGGCGGCACCGGGGCGGGCGAACGGGGCCGGTGGATCGGGATCGGCATCGGCGCGGCCGTCATCGCCGGGTCGTCTCTCCTCGTTGCCTTTCTCGCCCCGCTGCTCCTGGCCGCCCCGCTCGTCGGTGGGTTCATCGCAGGTTATTCCACGAAGGGAGGGGCACAAGACGGCCTCGAGGCCGGGCTTGTCGCGGCGCTCTTCGGGACCGGCCTCTTCCTGATCCCATTCCTCTGGACAGCGTCCCATGCTGAGGGGTTCGTCGCCGGGCTCGGGGGGATGGCCGCAGTCGCGCTGGGATTGCTCTTCCCTCTCCTCGGGACCGCCGCCGGGGTTGCCGGGGCGGTTGCGCGGGATGCGACGGACGGGACGTCCGGAGCATGAGAAAACCGCAGGTCTTCGGTTTGCGATGCGTGCCCCGCCAGGGGCAGGCGGAGTTCGAGCCCGCAGGTGCTTGGGGCACGGCTGTCGGGACGGTAGGAACTTGATAAGATCAGAGGTATCCCGTCGTGGAGACAGGGGAGGGGGACTCGTCCCCCTCGCACCTATCGGTGCTCAAGCTCGCTACGCTCGCACTCCGCACCCTTCAGGTGCTCGAGCTCCGTTCCTTCGCACCTTACGGTGCTCACGCTCCGGTTCTAACGAACCGTCGCGTATCGGAACATCGCACTCCCCGTCAGCCTCTCCCCCAGACGCGATAGCCACCACGGTCCACTGTACCGGGACAAGCTCCGAGGGATAAAGAGTCCAAAAATCTTAAGCATTCATGTTCCTGGGCATGAACTACCATGAATATCGGCACGCACTGCCCCTGCGCCGGGGGGCGGTAGAAATGACTGTTTGCAGGGTGTGATGGCCCGGAGGGTGCGACGTTCCAACGGAACGGAACACGAGCACTGTTAGGTGCGAGACAGGCGTTCGAGAGGTCGTCAGATCTCGAAGAATGGATTTTGGGCGCCGAAAGTGTGCATGAGGAGCGCGAAGCACGGACGGGGGGGTTCTAACGAGAGGTCCCCATCACCCCCCGTAAAATATGCTCGCGAGCTTGTAGAGGTCCATATCCACGGTCTTGAGGTTCGCCACCGCCTCCTCGAGCGGGACAGCGACGATGTCGTCGCCCCGGAGCGCGACCATCTTCCCGAAGTCCTTCTCTTTGATGAGGTCCGCCGCCGCCACCCCGAACCGGGTCGCGAGCACCCGGTCGTGCGCCGTCGGAGAACCGCCGCGCTGGATGTGCCCGAGCACCGTCACCCGCACCTCCATATCGAGCCGCTTTTCGAGCTCGTCGCGCAGGTAATTCCCGACACCGCCGAGGGTCACGTGGCCGAACTCGTCCGTCCTGGCAGACTGGGCGATCGCTTCTTTCATCCCCTTCGGCTGGGCGCCCTCGGCGACCACGACGATGCTGAACTTCTTCCCCCGCTCGTAGCGCGCCCGGAGGTGGTGGGTGACCTCGTCGAGGTCGAACGGGATCTCCGGAATGAGGATCTCGTCGGCTCCACCCGCGATCCCGGCCACGGTCGCGATCCATCCGGCGTGCCGACCCATCACCTCCACCACCATGACCCGGTGGTGCGACTCCGCCGTCGTGTGGAGGCGGTCGATCGCCTCCGTGACGGTGGAGACAGCGGTGTCGAACCCGAA
Organism: Methanoculleus sp.; assembly: GCA_030156625.1. Taxonomy (GTDB): domain Archaea; phylum Halobacteriota; class Methanomicrobia; order Methanomicrobiales; family Methanoculleaceae; genus Methanoculleus. The sequence continues at coordinate 4,205 of JASGMC010000060.1, read as the reverse complement.
GGTGTAATCGGTTGCGCCGACATCGTTGTCGATGGTCTTGGGGACCCCTACCACCGGGATACCTATCTTCGAGAGTTTGTTCGCGACACCGAGGGTATCCTCGCCGCCGATCGCAACGATCGCGTCGATCCCGAACTTCCTGATGTTGTCGCGCAGCCGCTGGACGTCGGCCTCGTTCTTGAAGGGGTTCGTCCGCGACGTCCCGAGGATCGTCCCGCCCTTCGGGAGGATCCCGGTCACCGAATAGTCGGTGAGCGGCTCGACGTTCCCGCTAACCAGCCCGAGCCATCCGTCCCGGATCCCGATCGCATCGAACCCGTGCTTCGCCCCCGTCCGCACGACCGCCCGGATCACCGCGTTCAGGCCCGGGCAGTCGCCTCCTCCCGTCAGTATGCCGACCGTCGTCATCCTAACACCCGCCTCCCATGCAGATCTTGTTTGCCTCTTCCACGCTCGCATCGTCGAGGGTGATCGCCGATATCGCGTTGCAGAACCGGACGGCTTCGTCAAGCGACCGTTGATGGATGTTCCTGCCGGTCGCGTTCCCGACCGTGCCGCCGATATGGATCTGGTCGTGGAGTTGCTGCAGGAACTCCGGCATATCGGCATGCGACCCGCCTGCACAGACGACACCGGTCCTGCCCGCGGCCGCTACCGCTTCCCGGAGCAGCGCAGCATCGGCCGATTTACCAACCTTAGGCGGGTTCACCTTCGCAAAGTCGCTCCCGAGGGTCGCCGCGACGCCCGCCGCGCCCGCGATCAGGTGCGGATCCCGCTCGTCTTTGACCGCCTTGCCCCGGGGATACATCCAGAGCACGGTGACGAGCCCGTTCTGGTGCGCATGGTTGACGATCTGGGCAGCCTGGTAGAGCATCATCGCCTCGTACTCGCTCCCGAGGTAGACCGTGTAGCCGACGCCGAGGATCGAGAGTCCCGTCCGGTCCCGGAGGTCGACGACCTGCCGGACGAGATGGAGTTCCGAACTGAGCGGGTCACGCTGGGAGGTCCCGACCAGGTTGGTCTTGGAGTTGAGTTTGACGAGGTACGGCACGTTCCGGTAATCCCCGCCGTACCGGGCGATCATGCCGAGTTGCGTCGCAAAAACCCCGATCCTCGCCCGGCTCGCGATCCGGAAGAGGTGTTCGGGATCGGCATCGTCGGGATGGATGCCTTCGCCGAAGAAGTCGTCGTTGAGGTGCTCGACCTTCTGGTCGCCGGCAAAGAGCATCAGCCTCCCGGTGCCGTGCGTGATCGCACCGTAATTCTCCCGGTACCTCTCCTGCTCCTCGGAGGGCACATCGAGAGGGATCCTGATATCGGGTGCAGGTGGCATACCCCTTCCTCCCCATCCCCACATACTTAAGTGTTGCTGGAATCCCGGGGGCATGGCGTGGAGAGCGTTTGAAGGGATGCGGCGTGAACCCTCTTCGCACTTCGAAGAAAGACCTCCGGCCCCGAAAACGCTTCGCGTTTTCTCATGCTCTGTTCCTAAGGAACGTCGCACGTTCCGGCAGTCGCACCCTGCGGCCCGTCGCGGCTCGAAGCCCGATGGCATGAGGCTGTACCCCTATCAATCAACTCACGCGAAGACACGAAGAACGGTAAACTGGGTTCAAATCCCATACGGGGATAAGAACGTCCTGCCTCAGCCAGTAACCGTCCAATTCAATTGAATTGGATTTGACAACGTTTATTTTGCTCTCCGTCAGAATCTTTTGTAGAGTATCCGGCGCTGTTCTTCCGGCCGGAGACGGTGCCGCACAACAATTCAGGGATAGCCAAATGGACGTTCTGCCAATCCTTATCGAGTGGTTTCCATATCTCCTTTCCGGCGTTGCCTCTACCCTCGGTCTTGTCCTGGTCGCCCTCGTCCTCGGCCTCCTTCTCGGGCTGCCCATGGCGCTCGGTCAGGTGTACGGTTCCCGGCCGGTGCGCTGGGTCGTCGGAGTCTACGTCTGGTTCTTCAGGGGCCTCCCCATCCTCGTCCTGCTCTTCCTCTTCTGGTTCGGCATATTTCCCGGGCTCGGGCTCGGTGATCTCTCGGCGTTCGTCGTCGGGGCCGTCGTGCTGGGCCTCCGTGGGGCCGCATACCAATCCCAGATCTTTAGGGGGGCCATCCAGTCGGTCGGGGAGGGGCAGATGATTGCGGCGCGATCGCTCGGGATGAGCAGGGTCACCGCCATCCGTTCCGTCATCCTCCCGCAGGCGATGCGCATCGCCCTCCCCGGCTGGTCGAACGAGTATCCCAACATCCTGACCGACTCGGCAGTCTGCTACGCGATCGGAGTCGTCGAACTGCTCACCATTACCTCAAGAATCGTCACGCAGACCCACATAACGATGCCTGTCTACCTCACCGCGGCGGGGATATTCATCATCTTAAACTACGGTGGCCTCAAAGCCCTGCACAGGCTGGAGAGGAGGATAGCAATCCCGGGATTCGGAACCGGAGCGATGTAGAGCATGAACAACAACGACATTGTGTTGAGAGTCGAGGACATCCACAAGTCCTTCGGGGGCAACGAGGTGTTGCGGGGGGTCTCGTTCGACGTCCGGCGGGGCGAGACGAAGGTCTTCATCGGCCCCTCCGGGACGGGAAAGAGCACGCTTCTCCGGTGCATCAACCAGCTGACGCCGCCTGACTGCGGAAATGTCTGGCTCGACGGTGAGGAGGTCACGAACTCGGGGGCGCGGATCAACTACTTCCGGCAGAAGATCGGGATGGTTTTCCAGAACTTCTTCCTCTTCGACCACCTCACCGCGCTCAAGAACGTCGAACTGGCGCTCCTGAAGGTCAGGGGCATGGGGAAGGCGGAGGCGCGCGAAAAGGCCCTCACCGAACTTCGGCAGGTCGGGATGGAGGATTGGGCCGACCACTACCCGGCCGAGCTCTCCGGCGGCCAGGCCCAGCGGGTATCCATCGCCCGGGCGCTTGCCATGGATCCGGACGTCATCCTCTTCGACGAACCGACGTCCGCGCTCGATCCCGAACTGACCCGCGAGGTGCTGGAGGTCATGAAGAAACTGGCCCGGGAGGGGATGACGATGCTCGTCGTCACCCACGAGATGGGGTTTGCCTGTTCTGTTGCAAACGAGGTCCTCTTCATGGAGAACGGCGTGGTTGCCGAGCAGGGGTCACCGGACCTGCTCCTGCATGACCCGCGGTTCACCCGGATGAAGGACTTCATCGGCCGGATCGATTCCCGGATGGAGGACTGAGGAGCGGCATGGACCAGTCGGTCTTCATCTTTGAGATCCTCCTCCCGGCGCTGATGCAGGGGCTGGTCGTAACCCTGCAGCTGATCGCGTGCTCCGCCCCGTTCGGCCTCGCGCTCGGGATCGCCGTTGCGGTGGGGAGGCAGTACGGCAACCCAATTGTATCCTGGCTCTGCAAGACATTCGTCTTCCTCATCAAGGGCACGCCGCTCCTCCTTCTCCTCTTCATCCTCTACTTCGGCCTCCCGGCGGTCGGGATCACCTTCACCGCGTTCGTGGCATCGGTGGTCGGGTTTATCCTCTGCAACGGGGCGTATAATGCCGAGTACATCCGGGGCGCGCTTCTATCGATCAAGGACGGCCAGATGGTCGCCGCCCAGGCGCTCGGGATGACCCGGTGGCAGGCGATCAGAAACGTCATCCTCCCGCAGGCGCTCCGCCGGGCGATACCGGGACTTTCGAACGAGTTCATCTACCTGATCAAGTACTCGTCGCTCGCGTACATGCTCACGGTGATCGAGCTCTCCGGGGCGGGAAAACTGGTGGCGACGAAGTACTTCACCTACACAGAGTCGTTTGCGGTCGTCGGCGTCATCTACCTCGTGCTGGTGACGATCACGACCGCCGCCGTCAGTATTCTGGAAAGGCGGGTGGCCGTCCCCGGAACGACCCGGGCTGCCACCGCGGCTCAGTTGTGATTTTTTTTCAAAAGGCCCTTTTTGGGGTGGAATTGACGGGACGGGTACGCATTTTATCCGGTGGTGCTCAAACTTCCGATGCCCCGTCCATCGCATTTTAGACCTTTGTTTGAAACGCTGCAGACCCCTTCACGGCCTTCTAGTGAGTATCGCCACGCACTGCCCCCGCCCCTTGGGGCGGGGAACGACTTCCCCCGCAGGGGAAGGAGTTTGAGCACCGCAGGTGCGGAGTGCGACGGGGCATAGGGCCGGAGCATGAGCACCGCAGGTGCGGAGTGCGACGGGGCATAG
>JASGMC010000059.1 GCA_030156625.1 Methanoculleus sp. | reverse complement strand
GCTCATGGACACGAACTTCTGCCGCCACTACACCGGCGACGGCACGCCGCCGTCGAACCGCTACTGCCGGGTCTGCCTGGAAGCCGCCTGCGGCCGGCTCTGGCGTCGGGTCCTCGATCTTGCAGAGGCAAACGGCGGAGACCCTGTCCCGCTCCCCGGGACGCGGGCAGTGCTCTTCCCGAACAAGAACCCGGATTTCGTCCGGCTGCAGGTCAACTGCCGGTGGGGTCTCCCGAAGGAGGACTTCCTGCACTACGTCGACATCGGCCCTTCCGCCGAGATGCGGAATCTGGGGGAGATGCTCGGGCAGTTCGTAGATCTGCGCGTTGTCAAGGGTGTAGTAGGTGCCGTAGTAGTCCTGCATGCCGCCCCTCCAGAGTGCCCGGATGATGGTCACCGCTTCCCGGAGCATGTCGAGCCGTACGGGCTCTGATGTCGGAAAGACACCGCTGATGATATGCTCGCTCAAACTCTCGCCCGTCCCGAGACCGAGCTCGAACCTTCCCGGCATCATCGTGGCGGCGGTTGCGGCGGCCTGCGCGACGATCGCCGGGTGATAGCGCATCAGCGGGCAGGTCACGCCGGTGGAGAGCCTGACCCGCGAGGTGGCCTGCGATACCCCGCCGATGGTGCACCAGGCAAATCCGGCGTGCCCGTGGTTTGCAATCCACGGGAGGTAGTGATCGCTGATGCTCAGAAACGAGAACCCGGCATCCTCGGCCAGTCTCGCGTAGTTCACCAGTTTCGACGCACTTGTGCGCCTCGGTGAAGAGTTTGTAGCCTATCTCGACCATGCTTTCTCTCTCCTCTCGGATTCCCCGTTCTCCCCACGGAGGTGCCGGGGTATGGGCGGCGGGAGGGATCGTCACCGGCCTTAAGCGTTGTGCCGCCTGGAAAAACGACGTTGTCAAAAGGCCGCTCAGTATCCCGTCGCGTAGTAGTAGCCGTCCTCCTCCCGGACGCGGACCGGGACGCGGAAGAGGTCGCCGACGACCTCATCGGTGAGGACTTCCGCCTTTTCGCCGTCCATCCGGACTGCGCCGTCCCGCATCAGGACGACCCGGGAGATCTCCGGGATGATGTCGGGGAGGCTATGGGTCACCAGGATGATCCCGGTGCCCGATTGCGCGATCTTTCGGAGGGTTTTTCTGAAGGTGTGGAGCGCGTGCAGGTCGAGGCTGTTCGTGGGTTCGTCGAGGACGAGGGTGCCGGGGTCATGGACGAGCGCCCGCCCGATCAGGAGCCTGCGGGCCTCGCCCGAGGAGATGGCGGTCATCGGGCGGTCGGCGAGGTGCGCGACCTCGAGGAACTCGAGGATTTCATCAGTCCTCTGCTCCATCGCGGGGGTGACTTCGTGGGAGAGGAAGAGCCCGATGCTCGAGAAGAACCCCGAGAGCACGACCTCGCGGCCCGATATGCCGCGGGTGAAGGTGTGCTGGAGGTCGCCGGAGACAGGCCCGATGTGGGACCGGAGGTCGAAGGCGTCCCAGGTATCCAGCCCCCGGAACCGAAAGGCAGTCTCCGGGCCCGGCGAGGAGGGGTAGCACTCGCGGGTGATCGCCCGGATGAGCGACGATTTCCCGGCACCGTTCGGCCCGAGGATGGCGATATGCTCCCCTTCGCGGATCGTGAGCGAGACCCGGTCGAGGAGTCTGTGGCCGCCCCGGACGACGCTGACGTTTCGGAACTCGACGAGCGGCGGGGAAGATGGGTGAGCGCTGCCAGTCATGCCGGCTGCTCCGTCGGGTGGGGTCTGCGATACGGGGGGCTCATTGAATCTTACCGTTCTGTATGTTGGACGGTTCTCCTCAAAAGGTATGCTCCATCATCGCGGGGAACCGAGCAGCGCGGCAACCCTCTCCGGGTCGTCCGTGTAGACGTGGAGGAACCCGGCAGGTTCCAGCCTCACCCTGACGTGGCCGGGATACCGCAGACCGGTCAGGGCACGATAGAGCAACTCCAGCATGAACACCACCCAGCCGACCGCCAGAAGAACCTGAAAGCCGAAATACGGGTCGGCGCCCGGGCCGCCCGGATAGCGCATCAAACCGTTCCCTACGGTGGCAAAGAGCATTACTGCAACCATGATTATCAGGAGCAGCACGGACACCCGACGGGGTATGGGACGATCGGCATCTTTCACCTCGACCGATCGGACTGTATCCGTTCCAAATACGAGGGGGCGGGAATGCGGCCGCCGGACGATGACGGAGTTCCCGGAGAATTCTATCACGGCTCGATACGGATCGAAGTAGATGCGCCATGCGGTCCATGCCAGAAGGGAGACGGCCAGGAAGGTAAAGATGAACCCTGGCCACAGGGAGGGGATCAGGACGGATACCACGAAGAGGAAGAGGAAAACGAGAACGGCGAACGGCATCAGCACAAAAAAGCGAGGGCTGGTGTATTCCACGAACATGTTCTCCACCACCTCCCGGCTGCCGTCTGCCGCTGTTTCGATCCCGATCTCACCGTCCGATGCAACATACCGGCGCCTGCTGGTTGCGGTGGTTGCCGCGTTCGGGCACCAGCCGAGCTTCCTCCTGATATACTCCAGAAATACCGTCATCCGGTTACCCCCAGCACCCGGGCAATCCGTTCGGGGTCATCGGTATAGATTGCGGCGATCTTCTTTGCAGTCGTTATCGCCAGAACTCGCGGGTAACGTGTCCGCACGTAGGTGCGGTAGAAGAGCACCGGAAAGAAGATCGCGGCGGCAAGCCCGAAGATGAACCGCATGGAAGATGGATCTGAAAATCCAGCGTATATACTGCCGGCCGCCGATATGAAAAGCGCCGTGAACGCTGCCGTGAGAAGCCAGGGTGAGAGGGGAGGTCGGTTCTCCTTCACCTCCGCCTTCACGATGGCATCCTTTGGAATGACGATAGGCGAAAAGAGCGGCCGCTGGATGACGACGGCGTCGCGAGCGACCTCGATGCAGGCTCTTCGTATGGCCCCGTGTAACTCCAGGGCGGCGTAGCCCAGAACGATCGCCGGCAGGAACAGCCTCCCTGCAGGAGGGATAACGAATGTCGGAACCGTAACGAGGGCTGCCGGAGCCGTAACAAGGAGGATCCCGATGAGAGAGGCGCCGGCAAGCAGCAGCAGGAAGAGCCTCCCGGGGGTGCCGATTGGGCCGTAGTCCACCAGCGCACCCTCCACCACCTCCCGGCCGCCTCCTGTCGCTGTCTCGACCTCTACCTCAAGCGCGGCATACCGCCTGCCAGCCGCGGCCGCGTTCGGGCACCAGCCCATCCATCTCCGTATCGTCTCGGAGAACTTCATCATACGCGTTCACCCTCTGTTGCCGTATCCACGGTATACACCGACCCCCACTCCGCGATCATGATCGCCCGGTGCCGGCGCTCCCAGAGGATCGTGAGGCCGTACCAGGTCCAGCAGATGAGACACATGCCCAGCATGAGCCCGAGAATCCGGTCGAACATCCCGCCCAAAACAAAATACGCCATAACGGCGGCGATGAGAACGGAGGCCACCGGCAGACTCAGAGACCGGACGATGCGCTGTCTCCGGGTCATGTTGTCCCTGACGAACTCACCGGCGGCAACCCGTGCATACTGCTTCCGGTAACTGAGCAGGAAACCGAGGGCCGCTCCCACCCCAATGGCGAGGCCCGTCCATACGGCCGGGTACCCGGAAGCATCCTCGACCAGGGTAAAGAGCGCCGCTGCCGCCGCCGAAAAGGCTACCGCCGTTATCAGCAACTGGTTATGGTAGCGCTTCCACCACCCGGGTTCGACCCGGAGGGGGCCATCCTGCCCCCCCGCCGCTACGGCCGTCGACGGATGCACTGCTGGACTCACCCGCATCGCCCCCGTCATGGGGCACCATCCGAGGTAAGCCCGTATCGTCTCCATGAGAGTCATAACATCATCTCCAGGATTTTTTGCCTGTCCACTGCTATTTCCACCAAAATGGGTTCGTTGTGGATTCCCACCCCGGGTATGTCCCGGGCGGGTGTGCAGACCAGATCCATCGTTCCATGAGTTATCATCAATCTGTTCCCTCCGTTGTGCGTTGCCGTTCCCAGATATAGAGGAGGGGAAAAGCGACGATACCAACAAGCACGATTTCCTGGAGGAGTGAAGCAACAGGATATCCTAACACCACGTAGCGCAGGAGGAGAATTCCGGCTGCTATGAGGTAGAAGACAAATGATCGCGCAACGGTGACGCGTTGAACACCACCGTCGGTGAAGACGATCCGCGCCAGAAGTATGCCGACAATGATAAGGACGGGGAGCCAGTAAATCTGGCTGATGGAGTATGCAAGGGACGCATAAAGGTAGATCAGGAAGATCATGACGAGGAGGGCGGTATCGACCGCCTTCTCGACGATAGCCCTTCTCTGCTCCGTTCTCTTCTCACTCAGTCTCCTCGACCCAAGGGCGTGGCGGAGGATGCTTGCGGGATTAGGATCAACCAGATTTTCCTTGCGCCGGTACCAGACCATGATGAGAAAGTGCGCCACAGTTGGTATCAACGCAAGGGGGAATGCATAGGAGATCGATATCGGAAGGTACCCGCTGAGGACGAGGTAACCAATGGTAAGAAATGATATCCAGTAAACCGCCCCAATCGAGCGCCAGAATTCTTCTTTGACGATGGAATCGATCTTCAAACTTACACTGCCTATACGCCGTCGGCCGTCATGCGGAGTGTCCCCGCACATGCCGGGCCCCGGCTGCATCTGCCGGTGTGCCTGCCCATCCGCGGGGCACCATCCGAGATACGCCCGTATCGTCTCCATGAGCGGCATCATACCATCTCCCGGAGTTTCGTAAAGAGTTCGTCGGCCAGACGGGTTGGGTCGTCGGTCTTTTCAAGCGCGATCCCCAGTTCGTCCGCGTAGCCCCAGAGGAGCTCGATGCACCGGGCGTACCGGGGACACGCGCCGCAGTCGCCCTCGTGCTCGTACCAGACCTGCACCCCGTGGTCTGCCGAGACGAAGACGATCGCAGCCGCATTGAAGGGGACGGAACGCCCGAAGAGGACGCCAATCTCAGCATTCAGGCGCTCGACCTCGATCTGGTTCGCCTGCGCCATCTCTAGAAGCGTCTCCTCGACCTTGCGGTCCATGGCAAGCAGCGCCTTCGAGACCGCCTGGCGGGATATGCGGAAGCGGTCCGCGATCTGGATGTTTACAAGACCGCCGCGGCGAAGTTTCCAGAACACAAACTGCCTCTCGTTCAGGGGGAGTGGCATGCGTCAACAGTTGCAGGTTGACAATATATGCATTTCGATCTTTCCCGCCGATCCGGCTCGTGTGCGGTTCCCCGCAGCCGGCTCTCCCCCGTCGAGATCTTCCTTTTCGGTAAGGACGGTGATAGTCCGTCAGCTCGGTACTCCGCCGGGTTCCTGCTGAGGCCGGACGCGCCACGCCAACAAGCGGATCAGAATATTAATCCCCGCTGCCCCGGAACAGGGCCGTATGGACACAGCACTGCGCGACGCCTACATCCGGCTCCACGAGAACTACTTCCCGGGGACGGACCTCCCGATCGCCTTCGAGGTCGGGGGTGCGACCGAGGGGGTGGAGAAGGCCTCCGCCCCGAAAGGCTGGAGGTGCTTCGTCTGCGACCTTACGAAGGTACGGAACGGCAAAAGCCTCGTCTTCGACGAAGAGTCGATCGGGTGCCGCGGCGGGAGGTTCTACCTCGGTTACGACGCCGAGCGGTTCCCCGACTTCCGCTACTTCCTCTCTTACGGGAAGCCCGGCGAGAGGGAGGGGGAGCGCTACAAGCAGACGCCGGAGATCGTGGACTAGCTCGACCGGGGAACCGCCCGGATACCGACGAAGGAAAAGAACATAGTCTTCAAGCGCTGGGACAACCTCACGGAGAGAGACAACCCGGACGCCGTCGTCTTCTTCGCCCGGCCCGAGGTGCTCTCCGGCCTCTTCATGCTTGCAAACTTCGACCGGTCCGACCCGAACGGTGTCATCGCTCCCTTCGGCGCCGGGTGCAGCTCGGTCTTTTACTTCCCGTGGCTTGAGCAGCAGAACGAGAACCCGAAAGCGGTGCTCGGGATGTTCGACCCCTCGGCACGGCCCTGCGTCCCGCTGGATACTCTGACGATGGCTTTTCCCATGAAGAAGTTTACAACCCACCTTTCGCACTAACTTGAGCCCTCGGTAGAATTATCAAACCGCAAGATCCTTGTACTACATTCTCGGTTGTTTGCGATATGCGCCCTCAGGGATATCGGCGATCCGCGGACCCTCGGATCGCTCCGGGAAGTGTTTTCGGATGAGGATACGTTCGGGGAGTTTTCTGCTTACGCGTATGAGGCGTTTGAGGAGAACGTCGAGGCGATGGAGTCTCGTTCGGAGGATGAGAATTTGTTTTAGGGAGGGAGCACACGGGCTCCCCCGCAACTGTGCCGATTTATCATCACAAGACGGCGGTCTCCGGGTCCGGTAGCACACATCCCTTCCACCGTGAGTACCCTGATCTTATTTGAATATGGAATTCCATGAGCGACCATAGCACAGAGAGGAGTTATTTTCTCGATGAAAGGGTAGGGGAAGGAGCCCATACTGACTATAGGGATTACCCCAATAACTTCGAAAGGCTCTTAATGCGCTCTTCCAGAGAATCCTGGTAATTTATCGGGAAGACGGTATAGCCCATAAGGTCAAGCCTATCCCTCTTCCTTGCATCATCTCGTTTCTGGGCTTCCTGGTCATGGTCCGGTCCATCAACAAAGATCACTATCGTGTGACCATCCCTCTGATAGGTAAAGTCAGGACGAGCGATCATCTCATCTCCCTCTGCGATGGCCTTCTGCCCGCTGTCCGGCAGGGGGAGGCCTGCCTGATAGATCGCCTCAAGAATCTGCTTTTCAAGGGAGGACTCACAGGTTGAGAGGAGTTCCTCAAACCGCTCTTTCGCAGAGGGAGAGTGATCAGGGATAACACTGACTTCCGCCGTAAGGAGGGAGCGGAGGAGGGGGAGCACAAGTTTTCGGTCGAGGATATCGTGATCGAACTGGTTGTAATAGTTGCAGAGACATTCGTAACATGCCCGATCGCACTTTTTCTCATCATATTCGTGGAGGATAGTCAGCGCCTGCCTGATAACTTCATGGAACGTAGATTGATTGACGATCGACTCCAGTATTCCGGCACCGCCTTCCGATGTCTCGTAGAGGACGATGCTCGACTTCTTCTTGTTCTCGGGGTCCGGCATCAGGAAGTACCGGATCTCATCTACATCGACGTTCATGCTGATCTGGACGCCTTCGATGATCGCCTGGGCAAGAGTTGTAAAAAACGGTCGATATAACTCCTCATCTAGCGGATTGCCTTCACCATCAAGCAGAACGGGCACATCGATCTTGATAACGTCATGCCGGGTGTCGGTGTAGAGGACAATATTCCTGATGATGTTCTCTTCGGTCCCGTTCCTCCAGCACCGCTTCATCTCGTTTTTGGAGTCAAGGTGCTCTTTAACGCCGTCCTTTCCGAAGATCCAGCGATTGCATGCTGTGCAGAGCGTGAAGCCCGAGAGAGGTTCATCCTTATCTGATGGTATGGGGCCGTGGTTGATGCTGACGATCTTCCCCGAATGGTCGTAGGCGATGGTGAGCAGCGGTTCCCCGGGATCTCCGGCCACAGAGAACTGCCGGGTGCCTGAGGGGGTATAGTGTCGGGTGACCTCATAGCCGAGCCGCTGGCGCTCCTCCTCATCGCTCGTGATCATCGACCTGGACTCTGCCAGCTGGTCAGGCATCTCGATTGAGTGCTCAATGACTTCTGCATTCTCAAGCGTTGCCCCACAGTTCCTGCAGGCTCCGCCGGTCATGGATATCTCCTTCTCGTCCAGGTAGACCGCTTCACAGTACGGGCAGATGAGGACGGTGCTCATCGCGGGCTGGTTGTTCTCGGTCCTGAGCCTGGGGGTTCTGATCGAGTACCGGTTTCCACTGAAATACACGCTGTTGCCGGGAGCATACTCTACAAGCGCGATATTGCGATCCCGCTTCAACTCCGCTTCTTCAGACCCGAAGACCCCCTTATAGTTGATGGCAAGCGATGTGACCTGTGTGGGGAAACCGTAGTTGGGGAGGAATCCCTGAGAGCCAAGATACCGATAGGTTGTAAAGTCGCCGCCGCCGTTGCGCATATCACGCAGTTTCTTCTCGATTGAATCCCGCCTTCGTTTGTAAGCGCTCCTCTGTCGATCAGAGATCCTTCCTCTCCGCAGGAAGATGTTGATCTCATCAAGCTCTCTGAAGAGCGCTGAAAATTCGCCCCTGAAGAGGTTGAAAGCGCCATCAAACGAGGAGACAAACGAATCAACGGTCTGGACGATGAAGGTGTCATCGAGCCAGTCGAGGAATTGCCTCTCCTCTGCCAGTACCTCGTTGATTGCGTCTAAGATCTCCACCCGGTGCTCCTCGATCATCCCGGCAAGGCGGGTCCTGCTGAGTCCTTCCTCTTCACCCGGGGCGTCTTCCGTAAACATCGGAAGGTTTTCCTTCTCGAAGTCGAGTATTCCATCGATCTTCTGTGGGATTTTTAGAGTGATGACCTCGAGGATGAGGGCGTGGATATGTGCACGGATGAGCATCCGGTTATCCATCAGGAACCTGGGGGAGGCGATCTTTCCAGAGATCATCTTTGCCGGATACCGGTAGAAATACTGATCGTGAGGGCCGCGGCGTGAACCGACACCGCAGAACGTCAGAATCATTGATGCCTGCGACTTCCGTCCGGCACGCCCGGCGCGTTGTGCGTAGTTGGAGGGCGACGGTGGGACGTTTCTTAGGTAGACAGCCGAGAGGGTTCCGATATCGATGCCCAGTTCCATTGTCGGGGTGCAGACGATCACGTTGAGATTATCCTGCGAGTCCCGGAACCGCGTCTCAAGCAGTTTTCGGGTTTCCCCATCCACCTGCCCGCTGTGCTCCTCGGCATGGAGCTGGACTGCCTCAGAAAACGGCGCTGTATACTCCTGCCTGAAGTAGTTATTGGCGAGGTCAAGCGTGATAAGGTCGGTGCAGTTCGGGTTGATACAGAAGTTGAGGTCCTGGAAGTGGTTCACCTGGCCACATTTCCTGCAGACCTGCACCTCCCCTGGAGGGGCGAGCGAGAGTTCGATGATATCGGGGCTGATCATGGAGAGGATTCCAACCCGGTGGATACGCTCCCGCTTCAGTCCGCCTTCACCTGCAAGGATCTCTTCAACCCGTTCGACGATCTGCTGCGCTTCTTCGGTGGTTTCTGTCCCCAATGCTTTTTTTGTCCACCGGACGAGTGACCCGTTTGCGTGTGTGAGACGGTAGACTCTGGCCCGATAGGTGTCCCTCCGTGCGTCGTCACTGTATCCGGTTGGTTTTGCGGATAGCAGTTCATTGTGGAAGATTATATCGGGATTCAGGAACCGCTCAATCTTCTCGGCAAAATCATAGGGGTCCATGAAGAAGTCGGTGGAGATAGCAAGGTTATGGCGCATGATGTCCAGGAATCCCTTCAGGTAATCCTCCCTCCTGCAGGGACCTGCCTGCGAGAGCAGGGGTAGATCTTCCCAGAGGGCATCGTCTTTGGCTAGTGCATCAAGCCCGGTATAGGTGACCTGCAACAGGCCGACATCCTCAAGGTTCGGCTGATTCTTCTGGCGAGTAGAGCCCATCTCAAGAATGGCATTCATCAGGAGGTATTTCTTGTATACTGATTCGGCATGCGATCTCCTTCGCATTCGACCCTGGCCTGTATCCCTCTCGTAGTCAGGGAGAGCGCCGTCTTCACTATGGTTTTTGAGCGCGTCGAAGATGGCTTCGCCTGCATCGGTGAGGAGGATAGGTTCATTTGCCTGAGCCAGGGCGTGATACAGGCCTCGCCGGAAGTGGATCCTTTTTTGGATGTTGTTCATGTGGGCTGCCTGGAGAGCGGTATCCTGCCGGTTGTCCGAGAACACGATGACTTTCTGCATATCCGGGGGGAGAGTGGTGAGCATCTTCGAGACCAGGACGTCGGTAGCGGTGGATCTGCCCACGGTGCCGAATGAGAAGAGTTTGTTGAACTCTCTCCGGGTCCTCAGGTCATACGACACGCCACATCCTTCACCCGGGCAGAACCGGAACGGCATCTCGATGAGGGTGACACGGATCTTCTCCGGGCAGATGCATGCCTCTCCGTCCTCTCCATCGATGAGCAGCCTGTTACAGTCAGGGCAGTAAGTTCCAGTCCGTGGAGTGACGAAACTACGGAACTTCTCCTTGATTGCTCCGGTATCGGTGCACCACCATTCCGGCGGATCGGCTTTCTCATCGTGGAACTCGCCGGGATAGAGGTACAGAGCCTCGCCTTCCTGTGCGGGTGTATCAAGGTCACGCGGCCTGACCGTCCCGTCGGGCAGGAGTTCGACACAGTAGTACTCCTGGCCGCACGCACGGCAGAAGACCATAGGGAAGGTGATCCGGGTATGTCCCCGCTCTGCGCATTTCGGGCAGGTGACTTCACCGGCATCGTGGAGGTGGGGGCCATCACGAGAGAGGCAACACTTGATCTCCCTCCCTTGCGAGAAGTACATGTGCATCTTGGGGATGAACCGTTTCTGGAGGGTATCCCCAACGAGCACCTCGCTGAGCATCCCTGCAATGAACGCAGCCTCGATCTCCCGGGCAGCCTCTTCGTATGTGGCGTCCTGCCTGATGGTCGCGCGGTACGTGCGGATCAGGTCGGGAATGCTCTTTGGCTCTTCGGCGAGTTGGTCTTCGATGAACTGGATGGTCCTCTGCGACCCGAGGGTCTCCCCGAGGTAGGCGGCTGAGGGATCTTGAATCGCGAACGGCTCGCCGATGAGTTGTGTGGTGAGTTCCTTCAGGTAATCCCTGCCGGGGTCCTTTACCCGGAGCAGGTCGTCGCCGACGAGAACCCTGTCGGGAAGTTTGCTCTCCGTGCCGCGGGGTGGAAGGAGGAATGTCTCTCCGATGACCGATGTGCTGTCAAAGGGTTCGCCGAAGAGTTTTGCGGCAAACTTCGCGATGGCCTCTCCTGCCCTCTCATCCTCCCCCTCTCTCACGGTCGCACTGGTCCCGATGCACCGGAGCGTGCCGGTGGTTCCGGTGTGCTGTTTCAGCCTCCTGATGAGGTATGCGGTGTCGGCCCCCTTCTTCCCGGTGTAGGTGTGGATCTCGTCGAGGACGAGGTATTTCAGAATGCCGAGGTTCTCAGGCGGGAAGAGGATCTTGTCCTCGAACCGGGTGAGGATGTATTCGAGCATGACGTAGTTGGTGATCAGGATGTCCGGGGGTGTCCGCTGGATCTCCTCCCGCGAGATGAGCTCGCTATCGTAAGGAGCGTCCCGCGCGGTCCGTTCCCGGTATGTGATGAGCGCTTCGTTGTAGGTATGCGGTGTATCGCCGGTGTAGATGGCGATCTTCAGGCCTGAGCCGGCCAGGCGGGCCGCGAGGTCGTCGTACTGGGAGTTCGCGAGCGCGTTCATCGGGTAGACGAGGATCGCCTTGATGCCCCGGAGGCCCCGGTCCCGCATCTCAAGACACGTGGAAACGACGGGTATTGCAAAGCAGAAAGACTTCCCTGAGCCGGTTCCGGATGTGATCACGGTGTTTTTCCCGGATAGTATCGAGTGTACTGCATCACTCTGGTGCCGGTAGAGGCGAACCGGGGGAGATGCCCGGTCAGCCGGGTCCCTGGTGAAGTACTGCGAGGTTTCTGGATGGAGGATACCCGCTCCGATGAGGTTCTCAAAGGAATCTCCATCGGCGTACCGGCGGGCAAGCTCGATGTACGGGCCTTTGTAGAGGAGGGTTCCCTCCTCGATCTTTCTGTCGATCCATTCTTTGATGACGGGATTCTTGAATTTCTGGAAAGAACTGACGAAAGTTCGATATGCCCCGGCAACTCTATCGAGGGCCGTTACCGGGTCGAAACGGGTGTTTGTCATAGGAAGTAATGGATAATCTCTGTTGCAGACAATAAGGTTTATGATGGGGATTGTGTGGATGATGATCGCGGGGCCTCTTAAGAAAAGAAAACCCTTTTCTCTATAAATTCCTTATAGTAGGTTAGCGGATATGAAACACATCCAGACTCTCCAGGGTTTAAAAGAGGTGTTGCAGGCCGGCTTTGATGACAACGAAGCGCTTTTAGAGCAGTACGGCCAGACACACATTACGCAACTTAAAGCGTACCTGCTGGAGACCAATCGTTCCATCGACGAGGTTGGTTGCCCTCTCGGGAGGTGGAAGAGTCTCGATGCCAGCGGCTGGTATATCAATCATGGTAGCCAGTCGCCGAATACTCTCTTCCTGGACACTACTCGTGAGCGGGTCTGGATACTCTACACGGTACTTGATGCGACCGAAGCGGATGCGGTCACCGATAAATGGATCCGGAATTTGCAGGGCCTTGATAGGTGCTGGTTGTCCAGAAACCATCTTCTCCATTACGATGCTAAAGAATCGTGGCAACAGCGCGGCCTTGGGCTAAAATTTTCCGATGGGCTGGCATCTGACGAAGAAACAGGATACTTCAGCCTGAAGGCCTGGTATGGAGCAACGGAAAAAATACATGGTCTGGCAGAGGTACTGGAAACGGCGAGAGAAAATTTTGCGATATATAGCAGTCGCTGGCAGAAACTAAAGGAAGATTCGGTGACGCTGGCTGTAGAGTGGTATAGCAGTGGAAAGGTAACTGTCAACAAAGCAATCGATCTTGACGAGGTCATGTTATCGATCTCCGATATGGCGAATCGATACGAGGATGCACTGGTTGAAGCAACAACTCTGAGAGATGAGAGCTTGGGTGCCTTTGAACTGAACTTCACCCAGAATATCGACCTGGAAGCATTTTCTAAAGCGGTATCGATGGGTAAAGGAAGGATGAATCTCTGGCTCATTGAAACCGAGACGGAGCCGGATTTCAGGCGGTTCAAGGGCGTAGACCTGCATACCTGGGATAGGGTCTTCCTGGATGTCGGGTCTGACTTTGCGTACCTGACGGTTCCGGGAAAAGGGTGTGTCAATGCGGCACCCAGGATAGCAACAATCCAGGGTGAAGATAACGCCGGAAAAACCTCAATCTTCTTCGACGGAGTGGAAGTTTTTGCTTGAGGCGGACAGGAGGATCATCCTCTGGCGTAATACGATTGCTCTCTTTCACAAGTTGAATAAGCCGGGGTTTGTCGGACCGTTTCAAAAGGCTGGGTATACCTATCGTGTCGAACCGATATTATCGGTGCGGAGGACCGGAGAGGAGAAAAGCCCCGATATCGTGGCAAGCAGCCCTTCAGGGTGGTTGCTCCTCGAGTTAACCTGCAACGATCACTCAAAGAGGGACAAGCTGGATTCCTACAGACAGATTGATCCGCGAAGTTTGAGCCAGTATGGACTGCAGGTGCATCAGAGTGCTCCTGACACGATTTGCAGCAGGTTGTCTGAAGTTGATGATGGAGGGCACTGCCAGATAATCGTTAGAGATACTGTTCTTGTCAGGAGATTGGACTGCCTGAGCGATACGAATCTCAAATCGGCTCTTCAGGAATTTTCCGGGACGGAGTTAACCAGACTACCCAATATTGCGATTACCCTGCTGCCCGAATCCAAAAACCATGAGGTCCGGAGGGGGTTAGTTGACATCGTAATGCAGATCTTCCAGCCGGGCAGTAAAGGAAAGACTGCGTATCAGATAGTGGAAGCGGGGCTGGATAAGCTATCGGATAAAGTCAGCGCAAGTAACAAAACCGCGATGATGAACAGGGTAAAGCGGGAGATGGAGGTTTTGGTGGAGCATGACCTTAAGGGATATCTCGAGCTGAGGGAGGACGGTACATACGTTCCCACAGATAATTTTAAGCCGCATCCAAAGGCGCTTGACCGCATATCTTCAAGACTGAGGGAGTGGGCGGATCCCACGCAACGAAGTCTGAGCTCTTTTGAGCCCTGCAGTGATGGTGCCCGGTGCGATGAACCGAGCGCTGGTGACGGCGGTTAGTGCTGCCTGCCAGGCGGAGGCATGTATTCAGCCAGAGAGGGGAGATCTCAGGTAACCGGCGGATCTTTGTAGCGCTACATGAGAAGACCTCCCCCCGCTCATCCCTCCTCACCCACGTCCGGATCCCCGGCCCCGCTGGACTTCCGCCTCTCTATATACTCGACCGCTTCACGCATCGAGAGCTTCCGCGACGACGACGTCCCCCTGATCCAGAACTCGTCGTCGCCGTTGTTCTTCACAAACACCGGCTCGTTCGAAGCCCTGACCTCGACCGC
>JASGMC010000058.1 GCA_030156625.1 Methanoculleus sp. | reverse complement strand
GAGCGGAGTTCGAGCACCGTTAGGTGCGAGGAACGGAGTTTGAGCACCGGAGGTGCGAAGGTGCGAGTCCCCCACGGTCCACTTGCAGGGGCATGCCCGGGGTGATTCCCCATCCCGGGTCTATGCTTCCACATTCATGCCCGATTCAGCAGAACTGAAATTTCGTAGTTTCGCGTGAAGCAATCCAGGGTGCAGATCGGGATATGGTCCCACACAGAAGGCAGGCCGTGAGAGATGCGAAGGGCGGGAAAGGAAATCCATAGAGTTAAATGACAACGAGTACTAGCTGGGTCCGGCAAAACGGCGGGGACATGAGTTGCTCGAAGCGTTTCGAGGAACGACTGCTCGAAGGCCAGGAGTTCGAGAAGCCATTAGGCTTTGAGGCGTGAGCGAAAGCGAACGTGAGAAACCCGAAGGGTTTCGAGGCGCGAAGGGGTGTCCCCCCCTGGCAAAGGTGCTCTGGGACAAACTCCTGGTTAATGATCGATTGGGTAAGTTTCTCGAAACTTTAATAAAATGCTACAATATACTATATGTTACATTAATGGGAGGCGAGATACTATGGTAGAAGCTCATGCAACCAACAACTCATGTCGGAGTGCTCGGACAAAAGGATCTATTCGCATGGGACTAACATACATGGAAAGACTGTCCTTAGATGCCTCCATAAAAAAGAATCAGAAGGCATTAGATCTCCTCAGTCGGCACTGAAAGAACATCCAATCTTTTTGTATTCGCGCGGATCCATTCTTCAACCTCTTCCGGAGTATACGTAGCATTGTACTCTGCATCCAGACTCGCAAGAGTTGTTATAAACCGATCCGCCTCGTCGCCGTCAACATCAAATGCCAATCCATTGGCACGCAGTATGAGGACATCTGTAACTGTGTAAGCAGTTCTTTTGTTACCCTGCCAAAAGGCATGTCCATTAACGATCTTTTCAAGGAACCACGCGGCCTTTTCGTAAATGTTCTCACGATGATTCCAATAGTCTTCCCATAAATAAACCCACGTTTCAACCTCGCCTTGTGTTTTTATGCCCTCCCAACCCTGATCTTCCGGTCTGTCGTGCAACGCGACCAGGGTGTCATGAATTGCGATTATCTTCTCGGGGGTAATATCGTTAACCAGCCACCCGCAGCAGGGGCACCACCAACCAATTGGAACCTCAACTGGCTTGCCCTCTTCATCCATGTCATGAATGAATGCCCTTATCATAGCGACATCTTCGCAACCAGGGCAGGGGCATTTGGGAGATGGGCTCATAGCAGTGTTATGCACTGAATGAGTGAAAAACGTAATGTAAAAAGTCCTGATTCACATCCTCGTGGATTGTTACCGTTCTCCTGTCTGACTATCCACGAACCGACCGCACCGGGTACTGTACCAACCGATAAGTCAAGCGCCTGCGGTGCATGAGCCCCAAAGGGGGATGGGGCAGGACGGCCCCCCCCTTCACTCCCCACCCCACCCCCGGTACTTCGCCTGCTCAAGCATCGCATCCAGAATAACAATCGCGAGCATGCACTCGGCGACCGGTACAACCCGCGGTGCGATGCAGGGGTCGTGCCGTCCTTCGACCGTTATCTCCCGCTCCTCCCCGGCGATATCGACGGTCCGCTGTGCCTTACGTATCGAAGGCGTCGGCTTGACGGCAAGCCGGACGACGATATCCTGCCCGGTGCTGATCCCGCCGAGAACGCCGCCCGCATGGTTGCTCAAAAACCCGGCTTCGCCGATCTGGTCGTTCATCTCGCTCCCGAAGAGCCGGGCGGCGCCGAACCCCTCGCCGAGCTCGACGCCCTTCACCGCACCGATGCCCATCATCGCCCCGGCGATGGCGGCGTCGAGCTTCCCGAACACCGGGTCGCCGAGGCCCGCCGGGCACCCGGACGCCGTCACCTCGACGATGCCACCCACGGAATCCCCCGCATCGCGGGCGGCGCGGATCTCCGCTTCCATCGCTTCCGGCTCCGTCGCCCCATGCACCTCGACCGGTCTCCCCCGGATCGTGATGCCGTGGGGTGCAAGGCAGCGCACCGCCACCGCTCCGGCCGCGACCCGGGCAAGGGTTTCCCGGCCCGAACTCCGTCCGCCGCCGCGGTGGTCGCGGAGCCCGTACTTCGCCTGCCAGGTGTAATCGGCGTGCCCCGGCCGGAAGACGTCCCGGAGCGCGTCGTAATCCTCCGACCGGACGTCCCTGTTCCTGACGACGAGTGCGATCGGGGCGCCGGTCGTCCGCCCCTCAAAAACCCCTGAGAGGATCTCCACCCGGTCGGCCTCCTGCCTCCCTGACTCGAGGGGGCTCTTCCCCGGCCGCCTGCGGTCGAGGTAGGGCTGGATATCCGCCTCCGTGAGGGGGACACCGGGCGGGCAGCCGTCGACGACCACGCCCCCCGCCTTCCCGTGGCTCTCGCCGAACGTTGTGCACCTGAAGTTTCTCCCGAACGTGTTCATGCAAGCATCTCCCGAACCAGCGCGGGCGTGACGAGAATCCCGGTTATCAGCCGGAACTGCTCCACCGCCTGGTGGACGAACATCTCCGTGCCGGGTATCGTCTCGCACCCGGCCTCTCTCGCCGCCCGGATGAGCGGCGTCTCCGGCGGCGTGTAGACGAGGTCGAATACGGTCGTCTTCCGCTCGAGATCGCATGGGGCGAGCAGGCTCCGGGTGTCGGGCTCCATCCCGACCGGGGTTGCGTGTACCACTACATCGGCGTCGCTCCCCTTGAACTCTTCGAGGCTCCCCCACCGGCAGTTGAAGCGCTCTGCAAGCCCCCTCGCCGCGCCCGCCGTCCGGGCAAGCACCGTCACATCCATATCGAGCGAACGAAGCGCGTAGACCGCCGCAGCCGCCGCACCCCCGGCGCCGAGCACCACTGCCCGGGCGCCCTGCCGGTGGATGAGCGGGATCCGGACCCCCAGCCAGTCGGTGTTGTGACCGTAGATCCTTCCGCCGCATCTGACGACGGTGTTCACCGCCCCGATCGCCGTCGCGTGCTCGTCGATCTCATCGAGATGGTGCATCACATCGGTCTTGAACGGGATGGTGACGGAGAGGCCTTTTAAGGGAAGGAGCGTTGCGAGGCGGACGATGACTCCCGCATCCGGCCACTCGAGGCGGGTGTAGTGGTAGTTCATCCCGAAGTGCGCAAAGAGCCGGTTGTAGAGGAGCGGGCTTCTGCTATGGGCGCATGGGTTGCCGGCGATGGCGCAGAGCCGGAGGTCCGGATCCCGGTCGAGCATATCCCGGACGGCCGTGAGCCCGAACTTTTCAAGAAGGGCGTCCCGCTCCTGCCGCTTGTCAGGGGAGATGCCTGCCTCCCCCCTGATCTGCCGGAGGATGATCTCCGCGACCCCGGCGGGAGTGCAGGTCCCGGTATCGATGCATGCATCGGCCGCACCCAGATAAGCCTCCTTCCGTCGGGCGAGGAGCGTGCGCACCTCTTCTTCCGGCGAAAGACCCGTCAGCCCCGGCCGGTCGCTCCCGGCGATCCGCTCATGGATGACCTCGGGTGCGGCCGCTAGAAGGAAGACCCTGCCGTGCCACCGGAGGTCCGCGACGTTAGCCGGGTCGCATACCGCCCCGCCGCCGGTGCCGATCACGCCTTCCGCATTCCTGAGCGACGTGACAACCTCCCGCTCGAGGGCCCGGAAGTGCGGCTCACCGGCCCGGCGGAATATCTCCGGGATCGGCATCGTGGCCCGTTGTTCCACCAGCGCATCGGTGTCGTAG
Organism: Methanoculleus sp.; assembly: GCA_030156625.1. Taxonomy (GTDB): domain Archaea; phylum Halobacteriota; class Methanomicrobia; order Methanomicrobiales; family Methanoculleaceae; genus Methanoculleus. The sequence continues at coordinate 10,557 of JASGMC010000058.1, read as the reverse complement.
AACGGCAGCCCGAGACGATCCGCGAGTATCCGCCCGACCGAGGTCTTCCCGGTCCCCCGGAAACCCACGAGGGCGATCTTCACAGCAGCCCCTCCCGGTAGAGCGCTTCCCAGAACCCGGGGAAGGACTTCGCCACGCACTCCGGTTCAAGGATCGCCATCCCTCCGACCGCGAGGCCGAGCACCGCAAACGCCATCGCCGTCCGATGATCGTCGTGCGGGTCGACGGCCACGCCGTGAAGGGGGGCGGGCGTGATCGTGAGGGAGTCCTCCGTAACCTCGACTCCCGCACCCATCCGCCGGAGGGTATCCGACGTCACCCCGACGCGGTCGCTCTCCTTGTACTGCAGGTGCGCAATCCCGGTGATCGTCGTCGGCGACCCTGCCTTCGCCGCGACCGCCGCGAGCGTCTGGACGGTGTCGGGGGACGAGGACATATCGATCTCGATACCCCGGAGGGCACCCGTCCGCTCCACCATCACCGCGTCTCCCCTGGCGGTCACCCGGCACCCCATCGCCTCGAGGGCTTCGAGGAACCGCCGGTCGCCCTGGACCGACGCCGGGTTCAGGCCCGTGACCGTGACCTTCCCGCCGCAGACGGCCGCGACCGCGAAGAGGTATGACGCCGAGGAGTAATCGCCCTCGACCCGGTAACCCCTCCCCCGGTAGGGTACGCCGCTCTTCACCCGGAACCAGTCGTAGCCTCGCTGCTCGAAGCGGGCGCCGAACCGGATCATCACGTCCGCGGTCACGTCGAGGTAGGACCGGGATGCCGGGGCCGCCGGGAGCGTGAGTTCCACGTCCTCCTCCGCGTACGGCGCCGCCATCAGGATGGACGATATGAACTGACTGCTGATGCTCCCGTCGATCTCCGTCTTTCCGCCCCGGAGCCTGCCGGAGACCCGGATGGGCGGGAACCCCGGCTGGCCGGTGAACACGACGTCGGCACCGAGGGCCCCGAGCGCCCCGGCAAGGGGGCCGACCGGCCGCTCGAGCATCCGCGGGCTCCCCGTCAGCACCACCGGATGCCGGGCAAGAAGCGCCGCCGAGGTGAGGAGCCGCAGCGTCGTCCCGGAGTTCCCGCAGTCGATGGTCACCTCTCCCGGTGTGGGGAAGGTGCCGCCGCACCCGGAGACGGCGATCTCCTCCGGCAGCCACTCGATCGCCACCCCGAGGCTCTCGAGCCCCCGGGCGGTCAGTTCCGTATCGGCCGCCCGGAGCGGGGCCGCGATGCGCGACTCGCCGCCGGCAAGCGCTGCCGCGATCAGCGCCCGGTGGGTGTAGCTCTTGGAAGGGGGGGCCTCAAACGCCGCGTCGACCGGTCCGGTCCTGGATACCCTGACGATCATATCCCCGGCACCTCCATGCGGGCGTAGCACCCGAGTTCCCTGACGGTGGTCATTTCTTTGAGTTCCTCCCTTGCCTCCTGCAGTCCTTCGGAGACCTCCAGATCGATGAAGAATATGTACCTCCCGATGCCCCTGCGGGACGGCCGCGACTCGATCCGGGTCAGGTTGATCCCGCGCCGGGCGAAGACCCCGAGGATATCCGCAAGGAGCCCGACCCGGTCGATCTGCGGGTCCACAAGGAGGCTGCACTTCGTGGACCCTGCATCCGCGCATGGGACGGCTGATATCTCCACGAACCGGGTGATGTTTTTCCTGCTGTTCTGGAGGTCCCGGAGCACTATCGGGAGGCCGTAGATCCGCGCCGCCATCTCCGAGACGACCGCGCCGGCGTGCTCATCTTTCTGCATGGCGACAGCGCTTGCGGCGTTGCTGCTCGTATGCACGACCTCCACCCCGAGGCTGTCGAGGAGGACGGAGCACTGCTCGTGCGTCTGCGGGTGGGCGTAGATGACGCCGAGACGCGAAGGCTCCTCCCGTGCCGCAAGGTGGTGCCGGATGGGCATGTAGGCTTCTCCGGTAATCGAGACGTCGAACTCCATAAGCCCCTGGAGCGTCTCCCCCACGCCGCCGGCCTCCGAGTTTTCGATCGGCACGAGCCCTTTCGTTGCGCCGGCTGCCACGCGATCGATGGTTGAGCGGATGGTCGGCAGGAGTACGACGTCGTCGCCAAAGAGTGCAACGGCGAGTTCGTGGCTGAACGTCCCGGCCGGCCCGAGTGTTGCGACCGTCATCGGTTCACCACATGGTTGATGAGGTCGTCCGTCTCTGCCGTCGCGGCTCTGAGGTACGAGGCGTAGTGGCCGGCGTTCTCCATGAAGAATGCCCGGAACCGTTCGTCGTCCCCGGACTCGACGATCTCCCGGAGCGTCCGGACAGCCTCCTCGAACTCGCTGAGCACCTCCGGGACCGCCGGGTTCATCTGCAGGATGTCGCCGTAGAGCCCTGCATCCTGGGCGAGGAGCCGTCCGACGAGCCCCATCTCGATACGGTAGACGGGGCTCGTGAACCGGAGTGTCTCCGCGACGTCGGCGCCGGTCCGGCGGATGGCTTCCGCTTTCGCGAGCGTCCCGAAGTGGGTGAGCCCCTGGATCACCGCCATCATCCTGTCGTGGTCTTCCGGTGTCGAGAGGGTGATCGTCGCCCCCTGGTCGCGGAAGACGGAGAGGAGGCCCTCGAGGGTCTCCGGGCTGCACCGGGCCGGGGTGGCGACGATTGTCTGGCCCCGGAGCGATGCGGTGTTGGGCCCGAACATCGGGTGGAGGCCGATCACCTCCGCACGGGAGGCGAGCATCGCCCTGACCGGTTCGACCTTGAGGGAGGTGAGGTCGCAGAAGATCTGCTCTTCCGAGAGAAGCGGGGCGATCTGGCGGATCACGCCGACGGTGGCGCGGATCGGCACCGAGACCACCACAAGGTCCGCCATCTCCGCGACGTCCCGGCTGGTGAGGGGCGTCTTCGTCCCGGAGACGATCGTCTCCCAGCCGGCGGCCTGAAAGACCCCGGCAAAGAACCGTCCCATCTGCCCCGTGCCGCCGATGATGCCTGCAAGCATTGCCGTCATTTCTCCAGGATGGTTTCCCTGACGGCGACACCGAAATGGCGCCCGCCCTCCGCGACGCTGCCGAGCACCTTATCGCCCACCGCGAGGGCGGCGACCGATACGGGCGTGCCGTCCTCCCGGACGAGCCGGATCGTCTCGGCATTCTGGAGGACCAGGCTCACCGTAGCGTCGCCGCCCTTCGCCTCGACGAGGAGGAGCGGGCGGCGCTCGATCTTCACCCTGCCGACGACCGCTTCGTGGGTCGGGCCGGTATGCTCCGCGACGAGCACCCTATCTCCCACAGCGAGGTCGGCGAGGTACGCGGTCTTCCCGCCGGGAAGGAGGATGTAGGCGTGCACCGCTCCGGCGTTCACCCGGAACGGGCGCGGCGCCACGTAGGGGTTCTCCAGGGTCTCGGGGTGCACCAGCAGGAACGCCGAGGAGGTGTTGCCGACGAGCATTCCTTCCCCGTCGGCGAGGATCGAGCAGGTGTCCACGCAGACCCGGTCCCCCATCCCGACGGGGACGATCCGGGTCACCTCGAACGGGACGAGAGGAACCTCTTCGCCGGCGCCGGCGATCACGCTCGCCACCCGCCGGATCTCCGCGGGATTGTCGGTCGTAAGAAGGATGCCCGCCGCCCCGCGTTCGAGGACGGTCAGGGCGACCTTCGCCTCGTCGGCACCTCCGACCCCCGCAATAATCCGGTCGGACTGCGAGACGAGGTTCTCGAGCGGGATGACCGTCCAGTCTCCTGTCCTGACGATGACGTAACCCTGGCGGGAGAGCCGGAGCGCCTCCTCCTCGGTCGCTTTATCGGTAATCTCGATCTCGAAGACGTCCTTTCCCGGTATAAGGTCGCCGTTCTCCCCGACCGTCGTCACCCGGCCGAGTTCGCGCACGCGTTCTGCGTCGTCCGTCACCAGGGTATCTGCTCCGCTCTCGATCGCGGTGGTCGCAAGATCCTTCCTCCAGGGCCTGAGATCGACCCAGAACAGTTTCATTGCTCCGTCTCCAGGGCTTCGGCCGGAGTTGCGCCCTCGTGCACCACCCGGCAGATCGACCGGATGAACCGGGCGGGGTCACCGCGCTGGAAGGCGTTTCTCCCCATGCAGACGCCCGCCGCGCCTGCCCCGATGGCGTCCCGGATGGTCGTGAGCGTCTCGAGGTCCCCGCCCTTCTCGCCGCCGGCGATCATCACCGGCACCGAGCATGCGGCGGTGATCCGGCCAAACGTCTCCGCATCGCCGGTGTAGTTCGTCTTAATGAGGTCGGCCCCGAGCTCTTCCGCCACCCGGACGCAGTGCCCGATCGCCTGCGGGGATGTGGGATCGATCCCCTGGCCGCGGGGGTAGATCATGATCAGGAGCGGTATCCCCCAGCGGTTGCAGTCCCGCACCACCTCGCCCGCCGACTCGATCATCCTCGACTCGTTCGGCGCGCCGAGGTTGATGTGGATCGAGACCGCGTCGGCGCCGAGCGCGACCGCCTCCTCCACGGTGCAGACGAGCACCTTGTCGTTCGGGTCGGGGTTCATCGAGGTGCTCGCGGAGAGGTGCACGATGAGGCCGATATCCCTTCCGTGCTTCCGGTGCCCTCCCTTCACCATGCCCTTGTGGAGCACGATGGCGTTTGCTCCGCCCTCGCTCACCGCGTTGACGGTCTCGGTCATGTTGCAGAGCCCCTCGATCTGGCCCAGCGTGAACCCGTGATCCATGGGAATGATCACAGCGCGGCCGGTGTTTCTGTCCATAATCCGCTCCAGGCGGATCTCTTTTCCAATCATATCCATCACGTCCGGAGAATCTCAACTGCTTCCTCTGCCGACCGTCCTTCATGAACGATCAACGCGGCGGCACGGATAAGGCGATCGGGCGCCGGGTGCTGGAAGGCGTTCCTCCCGATCGATATCCCGGCGGCACCCCCTTCCATCGCACCCTCGACCAGATCGAGGATCGCCGCTTCGTCGGTCTTCGAGCCGCCGGCGACCACGACCGGCACCGGGCATCCCCGGGTTACCTCCCGGAACGAATCCGCATCGCCGGTGTAGACGGTCTTGACGATATCGGCGCCGAGCTCCGCCGCCACCCGTGCAGAGAGTTTGACGCTCTCGAGGTCGTGCTCATCCGCCACCTTTCTGCCCCGCGGGTACATCATCGCGAGGAGCGGCATCCCCCACTCCATGCACGTGACTGCAACCCTGCCCAGGTCTTCGAGCATCCGTGCTTCGGAGTCGGCGCCGACGTTGATATGCACCGAGACGCCGTCGGCGCCCATCTTCAGGGCGTTCGTGACGGTGTTCACGAGCACTTTGTCGTTCGGGTCCGGGCCGATGCTGGTGCTCGCCGAGAGATGCATGATAAGGCCGACGTCCCGCCCGTGCCCCCGGTGCCCGTGCAGCGCAAGCCCCACGTGGCCGATGACCGCGTTCGCTCCCCCCTCGGCGACAAGGTCAATGGTCCTCCCGACATCTACCAGCCCCGGGATGGGGCCGAGCGTCACTCCGTGGTCGAGCGGCACGATGATGGTCTTGCCGGTGTTCCGATCCATGATACGTTCCAGACGAATCTCTTTTCCTCTCATAACCATAGTCCTCCCGGATCTTGATGATACAATCTTCCGGGATGATTAAAACTGGATAAACCAGATAAAATAGCGATAGAACGCTGCCGCTCCGTCATCACGGGTATCGGCGGTCAAAAACTGGCGAATCAATCCTGCGCAAGTGGCGGTTACTCCGTTAACCGAGGTAAAAGCGGTCACCGGCGAAAAAACATTCACCACGCATTGCGTATATCTTATGTGTGCTTGTATAAATACATGACGGATCCCTGCACAAGAGTTGAATCCGGGCCAGGGAAGGGGGCCCCGGGAAAAAGTATGGCGATTGCCCTACTTCCGGTTCTTCTTGAACGATATGACGTCGCCGACGGTCATGGTCACCCGGCCGGGCCCGCCCGTGGAGGTGCTGTCTTCGGCCGAGTCGATCAGCCTGATGTTGAGTGCTTTCTCAAGTTTTCGCCGGACATCGTCTTCGGGGATGAGGTCGCCCTTCTCGATCTTCTTGACCAGGAGCTCACGCTCCTTGATCGCCTGTGCAAGGTCGAGCGTGGACCATTCCTTCTCTTCCCGGGCGGTCCGGATCCGGTCGGCATAATCGTCGACGAGTTCTCCTTCCATCAGGTCAAAGACGTCCCGGGGCCTCCTCCGGGGGGCCTGTGGGGCGGCGAGTCCCGGCTTCTTCTGCGGGGCACCTTTTCGTCGCGGTTGCTGGACTTCTGTACCATGTTTCGCACATCGAACGCAGACACAGAGCTCTGCACCCTCGATCTGGATGGTTTTCGACGGTCCCACTATAGGAGCGCCGCATAATTCGCACTGCATAAGTCTCGCAAACAATTTTATATTCATTTTAACCTATATAATTAATCGAGGAGACCCATGGGAGATATCGCTCGGCAGGCACCAGACAAGGATACCGGTGAAGACATCTACCAGTATCTCCTGGAACGGATTACGAACCTCGAAAACCGAAACCTGGAGTTACGCGAACAATTTCGCCAGATGGAGTCCGAGAAACGATACGTTGAAACCCAGAAGATCCGCTACGAACGGGAGCTCCGAAAACTCAAGAGCGAGATCGAACAGCTCAGAAGCCCTCCTCTCGTGATCGGGACAGTTACCGACGTCATCGACAACAGCCGGGTGATTGTGCGAAGCAGTGCAGGACCGCGGTTTCTGGTCCGCACATCCCAGCTCATCGACCCCGATCTCCTCAAACCGGGTGTGCGGTGTACGCTCAACCAGCAGTCCCTCGCCATCGTGGATGTGCTCCCCACGAGCTACGACGCGCAGATCTACGGCATGGAGCTGGTGGAGTCCCCGGAGGAGACTTATGAGAACATCGGCGGCCTTGAACCGCAGGTAGAAGAGATCCGGGAAGCCGTCGAACTGCCCCTGACAAAGCCGCAACTCTTCGAGAAGGTCGGCATCTCCCCACCGAAGGGCGTGCTCCTCTACGGTCCGCCAGGCACGGGAAAGACACTCCTCGCCCGGGCGGTAGCCCACCAGACGAACGCACACTTCCTCCGCGTGGTCGGCTCGGAGCTGGTGCAGAAGTACATCGGCGAGGGCGCCCGCCTGGTCCGGGAACTCTTCGACCTCGCGAAGCAGAGGGCGCCGTCGATCATCTTCATCGACGAGATCGACGCCATCGGCGCGCACCGGAACGACTCGACGACATCCGGGGACCGCGAGGTCCAGCGGACGCTGATGCAGCTCCTGGCAGAGATGGACGGTTTCGACAACCGCGGGGACGTCAAGATCGTCGCGGCGACGAACCGGATCGACATCCTCGACCGCGCCCTCCTCCGCCCGGGCCGGTTCGACCGGATGATCGAGATCCCGCTCCCCGACCACCAGGGGAGGCTTGCGATCTTAAAGATCCACACCCAGCACATGAACATCAGCGAGGACGTCAACCTCTCGGAGGTCTCCCGGCTCACTGAAGGCAAGAACGGTGCCGATCTCAGGGCGATATGCATGGAGGCGGGCATGTTCGCCATCAGGATGGAGCGCGACGCGGTCAACACCGACGATTTCATGAAGGCGATCGACAAGCTCGCGGTGGACTTCGACCGCCACCACTTCCACACCACCTTCGGCGAGATGTTCGCCTGAAGGCTATCTCTTTTTTGAACAGCTGCTTGCTGAGGTGTATACACAGCATCAACCCAAGTACTTCGCTAAGGCTTTTGAGAAAGCCCCGGGAAGGCAAACCACCGACCTCCCTTCGCAACCTAACGGTTGCTCGAACTCCGTTCCTGACGGAACGTCGTTCTTCGCGGCTTCGCGTCCTTCGCGTGAAGTCGTACCGTCTCCCCTTCACCGTCAACTCACGCGAAGTGCGACGGACGTCCCGTCCGGAGCTTGAGAAGCCTTAGGCTTCGAGCCGCGAAGAACGCGAAGTCCGGCGTCCGAGTGCTGAAAGCTCTTCTTTGCGTCTTCGAGTGTGATCACATCGTTCCATGTTAGGCGCCAAAATTCGCGAAATACTGAACCTGCGGCCGGACGCTACGCCGCGAACATCCCCCCCAGTGCCGAAAGACGCTCCGGGGCAAGATCGCTCGCGAGGAGGCCGAAGACCAGACGATCGTGATATTCGCCCCTGGCATGCCAGTACTGCCTCTGGATACCCTCCAGAACAAAGCCGCATCTCTCCATCACCCGCCGTGATGCCGTATTGCCGGCAACGGTGTCGCCGTTCAGCCGGTAACCATCGAGCACGGTGAACGCGAAGTAGACCAGAAAACAGCAGGTCTGGGTGCCGTAGCCTTTTTTCCAGTATACATCGTCGAGCTGGTAACCGATCAGAAATGATCCGGGACTGAAATCGACCGGGAACAGTGCACACTGCCCGACGAAGTCTCCGGTACCCTCCAGTCTTACCGTGAACACATGGTGATCCGGCGTTCTCCCTTCCCGGAGCGCCGTCCGCATCTCCTCGATAAGGGGGAGAAAATAGGATCGCGTGGCCTCATCCGTATTCGGCCCGAAAAACAGCCACCTGCAGACCGACTCCTTCGAGAGCATCCGGGATATATCGGGAAGGTCGTGCTCGGTGCAGTAGGAGAACTTCAGGTCTCCGCCGATCCAGCTATGCTGCATGTAGCAATCTTCGATCTTCCTCTATAATAGTGGGAGGGCTTTCAGAAGTGAGGAGAGCCACCCTATCCGGCCGGATACTCCTCTTCAGCGCACCAGACCTCGAGCACCGTATCCCCGGGGTCCATACGGTCGGCATACGTCGCCGGCATCGCGCCCTCGTCCATCCATATCGTATCGACCATGTGATCCCCGGCGATCCGGTAGAGGCAGCGGTATCTCCACGGGGACGCGGGTTTCACGTCCCGCTCGTAGATCTGCCGGGCAAGGCCTGACGAGCAGAATATACCCTCCCCGGTCTCGAAGAGGACCTCCTCGACGTACCGCTGGATGTACCACCGGAGTTCGGAGACGAGAGCGAGCGCGCTCCCGAGCGACGCCGTCCGGATGCGTATGCCGTATGCAAGCCGATCAGGCTGATAAAAACGAAGAACGCCTCTGCTGGTCTCGGATTTGAGCAGGGTGGCGTAGAGGTCAACCCCCTCCGGCTGAATGAGGAGGACGTTCATTGCATAGTTGTGGGCGCGGGAGGTCGATAAGGTTTCCTTCAAGGTTGCACCGGGGCTTCGTCGGTGGGAGTGTATCCTGAGAGAAATTGAAGTTATAAACTATTGTAAAGCCCGGTACGCTGGACAGTGGTGATATCGCCACGCACTGCCCCCGCCCCAAGGGGCGGGGTGCGATGCTCTGAAAGAGCGGAGCATGAGCACCGCAGGTGCGGGGAACGACTGCCGGGAGCGTAGCGGACGGCAGGAGTTTAAGCACCGCAGGTGTGAGTTGCGACGGACGGGACGTCCGGAGCTTGAGAAGACCGAAGGTCTTCGAGTGGGGTTTACAGATATTCCTTATGAGGTAGAGACAGGGGAGGGGGTCTCCCCCCTCCCCGTCAGCCCCTCCCCAATGGCGATACTCCCTCGGAATCCGTGTATCATGCCTGTGACTGGCAGAACTTTGGATTTCAATATGCGAGCACCCAGGAAATCCTCGAACCCTTTCGGCATCAGGATTTCAGGATCCCCCTTTCGTAATCCGGTGGCAGGTTGCAAACAAAAAAGATTAGCGGGAAAGGAGAAGTCCCCATCAGAGATACATGCGGCTGTCGGGCGCCGCCACCTCGCGCTTCACCTTCCTGATTGCCGCGAGGAAGTCCTCCCGGCCGACGGCGTCTGCGTCCCGCCGGATTGCCATCATCCCGGCCTCGCGGCAGATCGCCTGCAGCTCCGCGCCGGTGGTGTCCCCGGCGAGTTCCGCAAGCCCGGGCAGATTCACGTCCCCGGAGAGCGTCATCTTCGCGGTGTGGATCTTTAAGATCTCGAGGCGTGCTCCGGCGTCGGGCAGCGGGACCTGGATGATCCGGTCGAACCGGCCCGGGCGGAGGAGAGCCGGGTCAAGCATGTCGATCCGGTTGGTCGCCGCCATGATCCGGATATTCCCCCGGTTCCCGAAACCGTCCATCTCAGCGAGGAGCTGCATCAGCGTCCGCTGGACCTCGGCGCTCCCGGAGGTCCCGTCGTTCGTGCGCATGCTCCCGATCGCATCGATCTCGTCGATGAAGACGATCGCCGGAGCGCGTTCCCGGGCGAGGATAAAGAGCTCCCGCACGAGCTGCGCGCCCTCCCCGATGTACTTGTGGACGAGTTCGCTCCCGGACATCCTGATGAACCGCGCTTGCGACTGGCGGGCAACCGCCTTTGCGATCAGTGTCTTTCCCGTACCGGGTGGACCGTAGAGGAGGATGCCTTTCGGGGGCTCCACACCCACGCGCTCGTAGATCTCGGGTTTCGTGAGCGGGTACTCGACGGCTTCACGGACCTCTTCGATCTCGTCTCTCAGGCCGCCGATCTGCTCGAACGTGACGCTCGGCTGCTCGTCGAGCTCCATGACCCTGACCCTCGCGTCGTAGATGTTGCCGATCGTCTTGACGATCGAGAGGGTATTGTTCACC
>JASGMC010000005.1 GCA_030156625.1 Methanoculleus sp. | reverse complement strand
GTACTCCGCCCGCGGGTTGTAGATTCCCTCTTCCTTTGCGTTCTCCTCATCCGTGGTATCGAAGATATTCTCACCGACGCGGCCGGTGTACCTGAGCCTGATAAAATCTCCTTCCTGAAGTGCCATTCCATTCACCTTGGATAGCGGATGCGTTGCGGTCGCGGTACGCCTCCTGCACCGGCCCGCCGCATGCCTGCGTCTTGTTGTTCCATTTTATTTGGATGGAATGGTATTTATACTGTCTACCAGAATCCCCCGGCGGGATCATGGACGAAATACAGCAACAGGCCGGCGGAGTCTCGTACGCCCCCTCTCCCCCGGAGGAGTTCTGCGGCAGACGGGAGGAACTTGAGCAGATTTCTGCCACCCTCTCGCGGGCGGGAGAGCACGGGCAGGCGGTGATGATCTCCGGCCCGCCGGGAATCGGGAAGAGTTCGCTCCTGAACTGGCTCGCATACGAGGTACAGGAACGCCCCGGCGGGCGCCAGTCCCCTGTCCTCAGGGCGGAGGTCTTCGACCTCCCCGGGATGATCTTCTCTGCGTTCCGGGAGTTGTTGAACGATCTTCGGCGCTCCTCGGCATCCGCAAGGTTCGGGAGCATCCTTGACGTCGAAAGTATGAAAGAGGCCATCCGGTATGCCGACGACGTCTTCGAGAAATACGCCGCCCCGGTGGAGCCGGTCGGCCTGCTCCCGAAGGCCGGCGAGGAGATCGTCGGCGTCTTCGCCCGGTCGCCCGAGGTAGGATACGGCCGCGTATACCAGGCGTTCGAGGAACTGCTCAGGGGGCTCGGGAGACAGATGAGCATGGCCGGCCACGTTGCGGCGATTCTCCTGGACGACGTCCACCTCGCCTCGAGCCACGACCGGCGCCTCCTCCGGGATGTCGTGCAAGACCTCCCGCCCGGCATCCTCCTCGCCTTCACCTGTCGAACGGAAGATGGCGCCGGTTCCGGATACGCAGCGATGCGGGAGGAGATCCGGGATCTCGGTATCCGCGAAGTGCAGCTCTTCAGGATGCAGCGGCACGAGATCCGGGAGCTCGGGGAGAGGCGGTTTCACTTCTCCATCGACGATGCAGCCGCCGGCTTCCTCGAAGAGCGATCGGGCGACCCGTTCGGCCTTACAGCCTGCTTCAACACCCTGCGCAGCCGGGGGCTCGCACCGTCCCGGGAAAACGTCGCGGACGTCATCGCCGGGGCGAAAGATCCGGCGGGGCTTGCCTTTGCCGTGCTCCCCGAACCCATGAAGGCATGGACGGAGGAACTCTGCGTCTTGAACCCCCCGTTCCCCGTGCCGGTCATGGCCTGCATGCTCGGCCTCCAGGGAGCGGACGTGACCCTGATGGCGGATAGGATGCAGGAGAGCGGCATCTTCCGAAGGCTTCCGGGCGGTGAGTATGCCTTCGCGCACCCCCTCCTGCAGGAGCACTGCAGGCGGGAACTCTCCACCGATACGGGAGTAACGCTCAACGCCCGCGCCGCGGATTGTTTCGAGCGTTCCATGCACCGCCTCCCCGGCAGGCTGCACGTCCTCCTTTCGCTTGCCGGCCACCTCTTCCACGCGCGCGAGTACGGGAAAGCCGCCGACCTGAACCTGGAGATCGGGCTCCGGTTCCACCATCGCGAGGACCACGATACCGCCCTGATGCTGACCGAGCGCGCGATCGTCTCTGCGGAGCGTCTCGGGGATGATGCTCTCCTCACCGTCGCAGAGCGGCAGAGAGACGTTATCCGGCAGAAGGCCTCCGGCCCGGGCCGGGCCGCACAGTGAGGATTTATCGTCGTTCCCGAGAGACAATCTGACGCGACTGATATGCTCGAAGTAGAAGCAAAGTTTGCGGTCAGGGACCAGGGGGACGTCAGGGCCCGGCTCGACCGGAAAGGGGTGCGGATGGGCAGAAGACAGCAGGAGCGCGACGTCTACTACAACGCCCCCCACCGTGATTTCGGCGAGACCGACGAGGCACTCAGGGTCAGGTACGACGATACCGGGTTTACCGTGACCTACAAGGGCCCGAAGGTCCGGGTCGGAAACGCAAAGGCCCGCGAGGAGTTCAACCTCGCGGTGGCATCGGGGGAAACCCTCGAGGAGATTCTTTCCCGTCTCGGTTTCCACCGGGCCGCCACGGTCTCAAAAGTTCGGGAGTTCTACGAGATGGGGGACGTGACGGTTACGCTCGACAACGTCGAGGGGCTCGGGACGTTCGTCGAGATCGAGATCCTGACAGAGGACGATAAAGAGGACGCTGCCGACCGGATCACAGCGATTGCAAAAGAATTAGGTGTAGACGGTCCACCGATCTACACCTCGTATCTGGAGATGCTGCTGTCTAAACAGCGATAAGTTCTATATGGATATCTTTGGGCTCCTTCCCGAAACGGATGATAGCGCCGTAGCCTTCTGAGGCGGGTCCGGGGTTGACGACGGTGACACCGTCGACCTCGGTGATGCCCCGTGCCTCGTGGATATGGGCACAGCAGACCAGGTCGAACCGGGTCATGTGCTTCCTGATGCTCTGGCTCCCGACGTGGCCATCGCCGACGGCATCCAGCGCCTCGTACGGCGGGGCGTGGCTGAGCAGGACGTTGTGGACATTTTTGTCCATGTGGCTGGTGATCCGGGCGAGTTTTTTATCGATCTCTTCCTCCGTCAGCTCGAACGGCGTGTCGAACGGGGTCTTGTTCGAACCCCCGAGACCCGCAAGCGTGATCTTGCCGAGCGCGATCCAAGAGTTGTGCAGACAGACCGCATCCGAGCGCTCAAGCACGTCGATGATCTCGCGGGGATCGCAGTTGCCGGGGATTGCGAAACACGGTACTTCGAAGTTGGAGAGTACCGAATCCACAGGCTCAAGTGGACCGAAATTGGTGATGTCGCCTGCAATGATGACTGCATCGTAGTCGTAGCCGAGAAAAGCGTCAAGCTTTCCGAAGTTACCGTGCAGATCTGCTAGGAGTAGCACATCCGTCATGCTCTATAGATGAGAAGTGTGTCTAAAAAACCTTATCTCATGATCCATCCACGAGCCGGTTATTCTGCCGTCGAGCGCCAGTTTCCCAAGAACCTTTTTTGTCTCGGCAAGGAGCGGGCGGGGCCGGTCGTTTTGGAGCGGGGTCCCGGGCAGCGGCATGAAATAGTGGAGGTGCGCCTTCCCGCCCCGGGTGACCAGTCGCACGAGGTCGAGCGTCGCGCGCTGGTCGTCGTCGCTCTCGAACGGCAGCCCGAGGATAAAATCGACGACCGGGACGAGCCCGTGCTCCCGGCAGAGGTCGACGGCGCGGACGACGTCTTCCACGGTATGCCCCCGGTGCAGGCGGCGCAGCACCCGGTCGCTCCCTGACTGCGCCCCGAAGTGCAGGCGGGTGTTGGCGCAGTGGTCGAGGACGAGCTCGATGGACTGCCGCGAGACGCACTCCGGGCGCACCTCGCCGGGGAAGGTGCCGAAGTAGATTCTGCCGTCGAGGCTCCGGAGAAGCCGCTCAACTCTGTCGAGCCGGAGGCGGACGCCGTCGGAGCCGTAGGCGAGGGCGTTCGGGGTGACGAACCGGATATCCCGGTAGCGGGAGGCATGGCGCACGATCTCGTCGATGGAGCGGTGGCGCATGCACCGCCCGAAGAGGCGGGGGGTCTGGCAGTACCCGCAGGAGAACGGGCATCCGCGGGTGATCTCGACGAATCCCTTGATCCGCGTAAAGGGCGGGTGGCCGTCGAGGAGGACGGTGTGGCGGGCAGGCGCGTAACCGGCGGCAGTGGCGACGCCGGGAGGGGGATCCCTCCCCTCTTCGATGGCGGAGAGAAGCGCCGGGAGGGTGTACTCGCCTTCCCCGACGACGACGTAGTCGGCATACTCCGCCACCTCGCGGTAGCAGGCGGAGGCGTGGGGCCCTCCGACAATCGTTACGCAGTCGGCCCCCGCGATCTCGTCACGGTATATGCGCTCGTTGATGGAGTTTATGCTGTAGATGGTGACGTCGGGGTGCGGTCCGTCGGCGACCTCAAGGTGGTAGCCGTAACCCTCGCATGCCGCAAAGAGGGCGGCGAGGGTGTTGTTCGCCTGGGGTATGGCTCGCCAGTTGACATTCATGAGCGTAGAGAAAATCCTCGCCTGCTGCCCGGTCCCGGAGATCGGGGCTGGCAGGAACGGTCCCGGTGCAGGCTCTTCAGCGCAGCCAAAAAATGATCGGCTCCGCAGAATATTCAGTATATCGTCTTCACAAAGAACAAGATTAATCTGACGCTACCGACGAAATATGAGTAGGTACATGAAAATCACCGATTTCATGAGGATCTTTTCGAGTGAGCGCCGGATCGAGGTTCTGGACGCACTTCTGCGGGAGGAGCCCAAAGATGCGATTAAAAGGCATATACCCTCCTCAACCTACGCTTTTACCGTCAGTTACCTCAAGAAGGTGGGATTCGTCAGGGAGGCCGACGGCGAGGTCTCGCTGACCGATAGGGGGCACGCCAACCTCATCATTTTCGAGCGGTTCAAGGAGAGTATCGACGCCCTCCATATGCTTTATGAAGCCTTTCCGGACCATGTCATCGTATTCCCGGACGAGTTTGCTCTCCGTCTTTGCGAGATCCGCGATGCCCAGGTCATCGCCTCGGAGCCATCCGACATCCTAAAACCGCACCGCATATTCACCGACCATCTGAGAAACACCCGGGAGATTTACGGTGTCTCCCCGATTCTCTTCCCTGATTACCCCGAATTCTTCAAGAGCCTGGCGGAGAGCATCGATACGATCTCTCTCGTGGTCACACAGGAGGTCCTCAACATCATCTCGGCTTACCCGATCGGAAACTATGATAATCTTGAGATCTACCTCGCCCCGGGAGCCCCCGGGATCGCTGCCACCGTCACGGACACCTTCCTCTCGATCGGGTTCTTCTATAAGTCGGGAAGTTACGATTTCACGCGGGATCTCATCGCAACGTCTCCGGAAGCAATAAAGTTTGGAAAGGATCTTATCCATCACTACAGGACGCAATCGCGGAGAATCGTATAGCCGGTATAGAGTATCCATTCCCCGTCAACGAGCGCGTTGCGAAACATCTCGAACCGGTTGCAGTAGGCGACGATGTAGAAGGTGCTGTGAACCGAACTGATGAGCAGAACGTCGATACCGGCGATAATGCCTGAAAAATATGCACCGAAGACCGCCACATGGGCGGCCAGGCTGAGACCGAGCAGCAGGGTGGTGACCTGCATCCGGGAGAGGACTGTCGGGATCGTCAGGATACCTGCCGTCCTGTCTTTATCGACATCGCGGACGTCATAAATGACGGTATTGACAAAACTTTTGCAGAAGAAGAAGAGGCAGACCAGCATGACCGGCAGGCTGAGGGTACCGAGGAATATCAGGATGCCGAGCGACCAGGTGAGAGCGACGATACAGTTCTTTATTCCCCTGCTCCCCTTCAGCCTGTATCCCCCGATGCCCTTCGCATAGAGATATGCAACGAGGAACGGCACGAGAAGGGCGGGGTTCGGGTAGAGGACGAATGCGCCGACCGTGGCGATGAGCGCCGTCGCCAGGAGTGTTTTCCGAAACCGGCTTCCCCGTTTCTCATCCTCCTTGTTCTCCACGCCCCGATCGAACGCATAGGCTGCATATGCAATGAGTGCCGCGGCGGCAAATTCTGTGATCGGCGCGTTGCTCCCGAGGAACCCATACGCGAATTGCAGTTTTAGGGCTCCTGAAAGCGTAACCACAAGTATCGAGATGATAAGATTTTGCCCTTGCATAATGTACACAATCGGGGAGAGGAAAATATTACATTCTGACCGGAACTGTACAGTACTGCTGGAAGAGTCCAATAACATTGTAATTTTGCAAAATAACTGCATTAAATCGGCGAAACCGTAAGAAAACCATTTATACAGGTTATTTTTAATGTATATCTCGGGGATCAGATGCGTTACTCCGGGGCGGCGAGTACGAGTTGTCACAGGACGGGTAAGCAGAAACCGGAACAGGAGCAGGTAGCCGAGGCGCTGCTTTACCGCGGAAGCTGCTACGTGCAGGATGATGCCCACACCGCGGTATCTACCCGGAACCTTCTGGCGCTGCTGGTTGACCGTCAGGAGGATGGAATTGTGCTGATCGGTCCGGATCAGACCGTTGCCTGGATGAACAAAGCCATGGAGAAACTCTTCGGAATGAGCGGGTACGAAACAATCGGCATGAATGCCGTAGAGTTCATCTCCTTCTGCATCTCCCCGAATCTGCTGGACGGCGAAGATCTAAAAGAAGACTTCATCGTATCCTGCTTCTTCTGCGAGAATATTCCGGCAAGGCAATACTGCATGTCCCGCGCTCCGGCGAGAAGGGCCTGGGTGGACTACTCGAGCACCGTAATCCCCGCCGGCCCGGCCCGGGGCGCGCGCCTGGATACCTACCACATCAGCCGGGATTCCGACCGGGCGGAGACGAGCCTTCAGGAGTACCGGCAGCGATATGATTTCCTGAAGGCCTTCTCTTCCGACCTGATCATATCCCTCGATCCCGGCTTTACGATAACATCGGTGAGCCCCCCGGCGAAGGGACTCCTCGGGCATAACCCTGCCGATCTGGCAGGAAAGCACCTCTCTTCCATAATGGCCCGGGATTCTGTTGCCGAATTCCAGAAAGCTTGCGTCCTGAATCGTGTCTCCAGGGGATCGGCGGGGAGTTCCGATCCGGCCGGAGGGGGGCGCGGGATGGAAGCGGTCCTCATGGATGCGCAGAATCAACCGGTTACCATGATCCTTGAGTTTTCACCTGTCGACGATGGTGAGGGCGGCCTCACCGGGATCATCGCGGTTGCGCATCAAAAAACCGATGAACGCCTGTGGCGGGAAGTCTGTTCGCAGCTCGACCGGAACACTGAGCAACTCGCATGCCTTGGCGATCGCATCAGGAACCCGCTCGCCGTCATCGTCGGTCTTACCGACATGCAGGGGGGCGAGGTCGCCCGGAAGATCTCCGAACAGGCACGAATCATCGACGGGATCGTTACGGAGCTGGATCGGGAGTACGTCGCATCGCTGAGCGTCAGGCAGTACCTGAGAAAGCACTATTGCCTGGGAGACGACGCTCAGGTGCAGACCCCGCCCCCCACGTCCGGTTCGGCCGATTGTACGCCGTGCCGGCCTGATTCGTCCACGGGCACCTGAAACGTTTTTATACTGGCCGGAACACACCCGGCGCACTGGAACGGGTGAGAGTATGCCATACTATGCAAGTAACGAAGACCTCCCCCGGCCGGTGAGGGAACTGCTTCCCGAGCACGGCCGGGAGATCTATCGTGAAGCGTTCAACAGCGCCTGGGAACAGTATGCCGACCCCCCGGAACGGCGAAACCCACAAGAGTCTCGCGAGGAGGTTGCCCACAAAGTCGCCTGGGCGGCGGTGGAGCAGGTCTACGAGAAGGGGCCGGGCGGCGAGTGGAGGAGGAAGGAAGGGGCGAAGCAGTAGGTTCTGCTCCGGGACGTGCCGCCTCCGGCTGCCCATGCCGGAGAGCGGTAATTTTTATCCATAGATTATTATAGTTCACAAGAATTAAATACTGCGCGGCCTGTATTCCCCTTGCCGTGGGACAGGACGTTCCACAATTCAGGAGACGTGATGCAGATGAGAGGAACTGCTACAGAAGTAAAGGCACGGAATATCATACGGGGAAAGGATATTGCGGATTATACGGTCAGGAACCCGCGGGGTGAAGACCTCGGAAGCATCAAGGACGTCGTGATCGATACCGGCGAAGGCTGCATCGCCTACGCCGCCCTCTCGTTCGGCGGGTTCATGGGGCTCGGCGACAAACTCTTCGCCATCCCCTGGGAGGCTCTGCAGTACAACGCGACCGACGACACCTTCGTCCTGGACGTGCCCAAAGAGCGGCTGGAGAACGCGCCGGGCTTTGACAAGGACAACTGGCCGACGACCGCCGAGCGCGAGTGGCTCACCGGGATATACAGCCACTACGGCTACACGCCCTACTGGGAGCGCCGCATGGAGCGGTGAGACGCCCGGGAGAGCAGGAATCGAATCGACCGCCGGGGCCGGCGACAACTTTTAGGGGGACTGGAGGATGCCCGCAGGGGTTCGGAGCCCCGGCGCCCGGGCCACCCCCGGCGGTAGCGGTGAGGAGATCCCCCGCCGGGATGCCGCGGCGAACACTATATATGCCAGGGCACGCATGCACGGGACACCGTAATTCAGCGGGGAACGGCCAGAAGACTGCAGAAGGCTGGACAGGGCGGCGCAGCCGCTCGTGCACCCGGCACAGGAACTCCGCGGTTCTCCGCTGCTCCGGGGGAATGCAGGTATGCAGAACGTGCTAGCAAGACGGAAGAAGACCGTCCGGGAGATTGACGTGAGGGACAAAAGGGTGCTCGTCCGTGCCGATTTCAACGTGCCGCTTGATGAGGACGGCGCCATCGCCGACGATACCCGCATCCGGGCCAGCCTGCCGACGATACGCTATCTCTACGAGCGGGACGCACGGGTCATCCTCTGCTCACACCTGGGCCGGCCGCAGGGCGGGGTCGTGGAGCGGTTGCGTCTCACCCTCGTGGCAAACCGGCTCTCCGCGCTGCTCGACCGGCCGGTCGTCGCGCTCAGGGACTGCGTCGGGCCGGGGGTGGAGAGCGCGGTCGCGGCGATGAACGGCGGGGATATCGTTCTCCTCGAAAACCTCCGGTTCCACCCGGAGGAGAAGAAAGACGACCCGGCTTTTGCGGAGGAACTCGCCAGCCTTGCGGAGATCTACGTCAACGACGCCTTCGGAGCCTCCCACAGGGCCCACGCGTCGGTTGTGGGCGTCCCGGAGCATCTGCCGGCGGTTGCCGGGCTCCTGCTGGAGAGGGAGATCGGCACGTTTACGCGTATCCTACAAGCCCCTGAGAGGCCGTTCGCCGCCGTGATCGGCGGGGCCAAGGTGAGCGACAAACTGGAGGTTCTCGAGAACATCATCTCCCGGGTGGACGCACTCATTATCGGAGGAGGCATGGCAGCGACGTTCCTTGCGAGCCAGGGGTACGGGACCGGCGCATCATATGTCGAGACCGACAGCCTGGATGCCGTCAGGAAGATCGCCGAGAGAGCGATGACGCGCGGTGTCCGCCTCCTCCTGCCCGGGGACGTCGTCGTCGCGGAGAGGCTGGAAGCGGGCGTCCCGACCCGGGTTGTGCCCGCGACAGAGGTTCCGGACGACCGGGTCATCGCGGATATCGGGCCGGGAGCTGCCGACGATTTCTCTCACGAAATTGCAGGCTCGCGGACCGTCGTCTGGAACGGCCCGATGGGTGTCTTCGAGATCCCGGAGTTTGCAGAGGGGACGCGCCGGGTCGCCGCAGCCCTCGCCAACCTCCGGGGCACCACGGTTATCGGCGGCGGTTCGACCACGGATGCGGTGGTGCGGTTCGGGCTTGCCGGCCAGATGACCCACGTCTCGACGGGCGGCGGGGCCGCGCTGACGATGCTTGCCGGGAAGCCGCTCCCGGGTGTTGCGGCGCTCGATGATGCAGGGACGTCATGAGGCGCATCGGTATCCTGACGAGCGGCGGCGACGCCCCGGGCATGAACGCCTGCATCCGGGCGGCGGTGCGGACCGCGCTCACGCACGACCTTGCCGTCGTCGGGATACGCCGGGGGTATACCGGGCTCATAAACGGCGATACAGTGCCGCTCGACCGGGCGGCGATCCGGAATACCATCCACCTGGGCGGCACCATCCTCGAGACCTCCCGGAACCCGGACTTCTACACGAAGGAGGGGCGACTCAGGGCGGCAGCGTCCATCGACCGGATGGGGCTTGACGGGATCGTCCTGATCGGCGGCGAGGGGACGTTCCACGGCGCAAGCCTGCTTGCCGCCGATGCGGATACGGCGGCGCTCGTGGGTGTGCCGGGGAGCATCGACAACGACGTCTATGGGACCGACTACTGCATCGGGTTCGATACGGCGGCGAACTGTGCGGTCGAGGCGATCGACCGCATCCGCGATACGGCCCGGTCGCACGAGCGCCTCTTCTTCATCGAGGTGATGGGGCGGACATCCGGGTTTCTGGCGCTCGAGAGCGGCATCGCCGGCGGCGCAGAGGAGCTGGTCATCCCGGAGGAAGAGGTCTCGATCGCCCGGATCAGCGAGCGTATACAGGAAGGCTTCACCATCGGGAAGAAGAGCGCGATCGTGGTGGTGGCGGAGGGGGAGACGCCGGGCATCTCCTTTAAGATTGCCCGGGAGGTCAGTGAGCGCCTCAACTTCGAATCCCGCGTCGTCGTCCTCGGGCACCTCCAGCGTGGCGGGCCGCCGACGTTGCGCGACAGGGTGCTCGGGAGCCTCCTCGGTGTCGCCGCCGTCGAGGCGCTGATCGAGGGGCGGAGCGGGTGCATGGTAGGAGAGGTCGGCGGGAACCTCACGTACACCCCGCTCGAGGAGACCTGGCAGAAGAAGAAACCGCTCGATGAGAACTTGCGCCGGATATTCCCGTTCCTCTCGGAGTAGGCGGGAGGGGAAGGAAAGCCCGTCCAAGCGTGCCCTCCCAAAAACGTTCAGATAGATTGCTCCCAGCCCTGGCCCATATCGACGAGGGGGCGCACCTCACCGACCTCGAACGTCACCGAGGCGTGGATCGTCGACGCCGCATCCTCGCCCACGACCCCGGCAATCTGTTTCCGGTAGTTGTCCAGCATCTCTCCGGAGGTCGCGTACTCCTTCATCTTCAGGTAGACCCGGAGCCCCTTCCAGTCCATGATCGTCTCTCCACTCTCCACGATCGTGTAGACGGCGTTCGGGTTCTCCTGCAGGTAGGCAAACGTGCGGTTCTCTCCAAGCCCCATGACGACAGTCTTCTCGTCGACCATCATCGGCGAGCCGAAGATTGCCGCATCGACCTTTCCTTCTTTGTTTGCGGTGCTCAGGATACCGATTCTCGGCTGTTTGTTGAAGTAATCCATCAGTCTGGATGCCATGATTCTTTCCTCCAATCGGACACAGCCTTATCGCCTCTGCATAAAATAGTATGGGTGACGGTGTCCACAGGGGTGAGGGGCTGCAGGAGCCGCGGCCTCAGACAGCCAGGAACTCCCCTGGCGCAAGACTGGTGGCGAGCATCACCGTGTTGATCTCCCGGTTTTGTTTCCAGGTGCCGGCTTTCCGGTTGTCCGGGTCCATCCAGAAGCGCTCGATCTCGTCGGCGAGCGGCACGTACCGCATGAGGGCTTCCGCCCGCCGGGAAAGGTCCTGATTCTCCCGGACCCGTTCCACGAGGATACCGACCCCCCGGAGCCCGATCGAGAGCCCGAGCTCCCGGAAGGCGAGGCGGTAATCCGCGGGGTACCGGAGGGTGCCGCCCCCGGTAAAGCGTGTGAGGCCTGCGAGAGCTGCGTCAAGGACGGGAGCCAGCAGATCTTCGTATGCAGACCCTTCCCGGCCGGCGAGCGGCCCTATTCTTCCGGATCCCTCCAGGATCTGCACGATCCTTCCGGATCCCTCCAGGATCTGCACGATCCTTCCGGATCCCTCCAGGATCTGCACGATCCTTCCGGAATCAAAGAGGAGACCGCCGATGCCGAGCGGGTCGTCCGTGGCCAGGTTCCCACCCCGGCAGATGCCGGCCATATCGACGATCTCGGGCTGCAGCGATCCTCCGCATCCCCCGGCAGCCGTCATCTGGAGCTCGCTGTAGGTGACGAACCCGTCGAGCGGGTCGTGCTGGCCCATGGCAGGGACGAGCGGCCGGGAGAGATCGATGCTCATCTTCCAGTACATCCTCTTTCTGCCGCCGGAGGAGGGGGTGTAGGTGAACGCTGCATGGGCAGCCTGCGCAAGTTCCACCGCCCACCGGGTGTAGGTCGGATCAGAGGTGACCCGGCTCACCCGGTTGAGCGCGTGCATCCACTTCGTCAAATAGTGATAATACTGCCCGTCCCGGTCCCATTCCAGCCGCTCGTCGAACGGCTCGTCGGGCCCTCGTTCGGGAAGCGGTTTTCCGATCCGGAGACCGCCCCGGGTGGGATGCGCCTCGCCCTCCTCGTCGGGTAAGCCGCCGATCCAGCCCGTGCGAGGGTCGTCATCGCGGTGCCGGCCGAGGGTGTGGTGCACCTGGTCGACGAGGCGGAGGGCGAGGTCCCGGTAGGATGTGTCACCTGTCCGGTGGAAAAGTTCGAGATAGTTGCAGACCGCATAAGCGTCCGTCCAGAGGTAGCGCCGCGGGGGGGTGCGGGGCGGGTCAAGCCCGGTCAGGCCGGCGAACTCCGCCATGAAGTCCCGGACAATTGCGATATCTGTATCCCCTGTCATCCCGGGAAACGGGATGCCGCGCCGGCTTCTTAAATGTTGTCCCGGCGGTGTCCGCACTCCCTTCCATGCTCTGCCGGCCCGGGCATCCCGAACACGGGAAGAGCCGTTCTGGCAGGTCAGGACTGTGGAAAAAGAGGTAATAGCCGGCCTTCCACTCACCGTGCGGGACCGGGGACCATCCTTCCCCCGGCCTCGGCCCGCGGGGGCCTGATCCCGAACTCCGGCAGGATGGTGTCGTGCGCGAGGTTGATGAACTCCTGCTGATCGGGACCTACCTGGTGGAGCAGGACGCTGTCGTAGCCCATATCGGCGAGTTTACCCACCTTCTCTATGATCTTCTGCGGGTCGGGTCCGCAGAGGACGTTCTCTGCGACATCGTCCGGCGTCACCATCTGCTGCATCTGCTCAAAGTGCGTCGGCGTGGGGACGATCCAGTTCAGCCCCCCCTTGTTTGCAGCGACGGGGAACCACTCGTACGCCGTACGTTTCGCCTCCTCTTCGCTTTTGCCGTAGCAGACCGCGGTCTCGACCATGCACGACTTGCCTTCGCCGCCTGATGCACGGAACGTCTCGATGACCTCCTCGGGCTTCTGCTCGTAGTGGATAAGCGCGTCGCCGATCTCCCCGGCCACCTCCGCCGCCATCGACCCTTCCGCCGAGATGCGGATTGCCGGGAGCTGCTCCGGGATCTCGAAGATCTGTGCATTGTCGATGATGTAGTAGTTGCCGTAGTAGTCCTGCATCCCTCCCTTCCAGAGCGTCCGGATGATGTTCACCGCCTCGTGGAGCATATCGAGCCGCACCGGCTCCGATGTCGGCCAGATTCCCCCGGTGACGTGTTCGTTTAAGTTCTCGCCCGTCCCGACCCCGAGCTCGAACCTCCCGGGCATCATGCTCGCCGCGGTTGCGGCGGCCTGCGCGACGATAGCAGGATGGTAACGCACCAGCGGGCAGGTCACGCCGGTGGAGACCCTGACCCGCGAGGTGCTCTGGGACACGCCGCCGATGGTGCACCAGGCAAACCCGGCGTATCCGTGGTTTGCGATCCACGGGAGGTAGTGATCGCTGATGCTCAAAAACGAGAACCCGGCATCCTCGGCCAGCCTCGCGTTTTTCACCAGTTCTGATGCGCTGTGCGCCTCGGTGAAAAGTTTGTAGCCAATCTCGACCATGCTTCCTCTCCCCTCTCAGGTTCCCCGGCACCTCCATGCCGGGGTATGAGCGGCGGGAGAGATCGTCACCGGCCTTAAGCGTTATGTCGATCGGAAAAACAGCGGGGTTCGGGGGGAGTTAGTATCCCGTCGCGTAGTAGTAGCCGTCCTCCTCCCGGACACGGACAGGGACGCGGAAGAGGTCGCCGACGGCTCCGTCGGTCAGGACTTCCGCCTTCGGGCCGTCTTTTTGGACGGCACCGTCCCGCATCAGGACGACCCGGGAGATCTCCGGGATGATGTCGGGGAGGTTGTGGGTCACGAGGATGATGCCGGTGCCCGACCGTGCAATCTTCCGGAGGGTTTTTCTGAAGGTGTGGAGCGCGTGCAGGTCGAGGCTGTTCGTGGGTTCGTCGAGGACGAGGGTGCCCGGGTCGTGGACGAGCGCCCTCCCGATCAGGAGCCTGCGGGCCTCGCCCGAGGAGATCCCGGTCATCGGGCGGTCGGCGAGGTGCGCGACCTCGAGGAACTCGAGGATCTCGTCGGCCTTTCGCTCCATTCCGGGAGTCACCTCGTGAGAGAGGAAGAGCCCGATGCTCGAGAAGAACCCCGAGAGCACGACTTCGCGGCCCGATATGCCGCGGGTGAAGGTCTGCTGGAGGTCACCGGAGACGAGCCCGATGTGGGACCGGAGGTCGAAGGCGTCCCAGGTCTCCCGCCCCCGGAACCGAAAGACAGTCTCCGGGCCCGGCGAGGAGGGGTAGTACTCGCGGGTGATCGCCCGGATGAGCGACGACTTCCCGGCACCGTTCGGCCCGAGGATGGCGATATGCTCTCCCTCGCGGATCGTGAGCGATACCGCGTCGAGGAGTCTGTGGCCGCCCCGGACGACGCTGACGTTTCGGAACTCGACAAGCGGCGGGGAAGATGGTCGAGCGCTGTCAGTCATGCCGGCTGCTCCGTCAGATGGGGTTTGAGGATATATATTCGATATGGAAGTCCATCGGATATTGCCACAGTGTACATTGGGCTGTTGTCTTCAAAAGGTACGCTTCGTCATCGCGGGGAACCGAGCAGCGCGGCAACCCTCTCCGGGCCGTCCGTGTAGATGTGGAGGAAACCGGCGGGTACCAGCGTCATCCTGAGATAGCCCGGATATCGCAGACTGGCCAGGACACGATAGAGCCACTCCAGCATGAACACCATCCAGCCGACTGCCAGGAGAACCTGAAAGCCGAAATAGGGATCGAAGGCCTGGCTGCCCAGATAGCGTATCAACTCTTTCCCTACGAGGTTGAAGGATACCACCGCGACCATGAGAAGCCAGAGCGGCACGGACACCCAGCGGGGCACGGGACGATCGGCATCTTTCACCTCGACCGACCGGACCGCATCCTTTCCGAAGACGAGCGGCCGGGTACGCAATCTCCGGACGATGACAGAGTTCCCGGAGAATTCGATCACGGTCCGATACGGATCGAAGTAGATGCGCCATGCGGCCCACGCTATAAAGAAAATAGCCATGAAGGTAAAGATGAGCCCGGGCCACAGGGAAGGGATCAGAAGGGATACCACGAAGAGCATCAAGAAACCAAGGAAGGCAAACGGCATCAGCAGTATGAACCGAGGACTGACGTATTCCACGAATATGTCCTCCATCATCTCCCGGCCATCGCCTGCCACAGCTTCGATCCCGACCTCGCCGCCCGGCGCGGCATACCGGCGCCGGCAGGTTCCGGCAGCTGCTGCGTTCGGGCACCAGCCCAGCCGCCTGCGTATCGTCTCGGAGAACTTCATCATACGCGTTCACCCTCTGTTGCCGTATCCACGGTATACACCGACCCCCACTCCGCGATCATGATCGCCTTGTGCCGGCGCTCCCAGAGGATCGTGAGGCCGTACCAGATCCAGCAGATGAGACACATGCCCAGCATGAGCCCGAGAATCCGGTCGAACATCCCGCCCAGAACAAAATACGCCATACCGGCGGCGATGAGAACGGAGGCCACCGGCACCCTTAGGTACTGGACAATGCGCCGTCTCCGGGTCATGTTGTCCCTGTGGAACTCGCCGGCGGCAACCCGCGCGTACCGGGAGCGGTAACTGAGCAGAGAGCCGAGGAGCGCTCCTACCGCGACGGCAAGACCCGTCCACATGGCAAGGTGCC
This sequence comes from Methanoculleus sp., assembly GCA_030156625.1. Taxonomy (GTDB): domain Archaea; phylum Halobacteriota; class Methanomicrobia; order Methanomicrobiales; family Methanoculleaceae; genus Methanoculleus. The sequence continues at coordinate 31,171 of JASGMC010000005.1, read as the reverse complement.
CTGAAGCATCCTCGAACAGAATAAAGAGCGCCGCTGCCGCCGCCGAGAAGGCTATTGCCGCGACCAGCAGCTGGTTGTGGGGGAGCCGCCACCACCCGGGTTCTGTCCGGGGGACGCAGTCCCTCCCTCCCGCCGGGCACCGCGGCCGTCGCCGACCGTACCTTGAGATTCGCCCGCATCGACGCCTGCATGGGGCACCAGCCCAGGTATGCCCGGATCGTCTCCATGAGCGGCATCATACCAGCTCCCGGAGTTTCGCGAAGAGTTCATCGGCCAGACGGGTCGGGTCGTCGGTCTTCGTGAGAGTAATCCCCAGTTCGTCCGCGTAGCCCCAGAGTAGCTCGATGCACCGGGCGTACCGGGGACATGCGCCGCAGTCGCCCTCGTGCTCGTACCAGACCTGCACCCCGTGGTCCGCCGAGATGAAGACGATCGCAGCCGCATCGAACGGGACGGAGCGCCCGAAGAGGACCCCTATCTCTGCGTTCAGGCTCTCGACATCGATCTGGTTCGCCTGCGCCATCTCTAGAAGCGTCTCCTCGACCTTGCGGTCCATGGCAAGCAGCGCTTTCGAGACCGCCTGGCGCGATATGCGAAAGCGGTCCGCGATATGGACGTTCGCAAGACCGCTGCGGCGGAGCCTCCAGAACGCAAACTGCCTGTCGTTTAAGGGGAGAGGCATACGTCAACATTCCCGAGTTGACTATATATGCGTTTTGATTTTGTTCCCTCCAGATCCCTTGTATCGGCTCTTGGAGGTGCCCGGCAAGCCTGATGCCCCGCCCACGCCCGTTTTGCTTGATGAGCCCACTTCGGATCGCAGATGTAGCGGTACAAGACCGACCCCGATCGCAGCCGCACGAAAGGAAAGCCTTAACAGCCCGAACGATAGTAGAGTGATTAGTCACTCCAGGGTGACCGGCCACGTTCAGAGGTAGAACCCGTATGACCGAGAACAAGGAAGAAAAAAAGGCGGTCATCGCCGGTACAGCCGTCAGGCTCTTCACGGAACGAGGGTTCCACGGCACCCCTACGTCGCTGATCGCGCGCGAGGCCGGCATCTCGAACGGGACGCTCTTCCACTACTTCCCGACGAAAGAGGAACTCATCAACTTCGCCTACTACGAGATCAAAAGCCGGATGGCAGGGGAAATCGGCAGGGGAGTCGATGAAGAGCGCGCAAACAAGGAGAAGATGCGGAGAATGTGGCGCAACGCGATCCTCTGGGGAGTCCATCATCCCGACGAGTATCTCTTCGTCCAGCAGTTCTGCTCGTCCCCGTTCATCAGGAAGCTGCCCCCCGAGGAGATCCTGAAGAACGCCCCGACCGCATTCGAGGTGCTTGCCGGGACCATCGGAACCAGCTGTATGAAAGACATGCCAATCGACGTTGCCTTCTCCGTCATATGCTCTCCGATCGACGCGGTTGTCAGAGCGATCGTCGACTCGGACCGAGACCTCGATCGGGACCGGCTGATCGACGCCTCGTTCGGTATCGTGTGGAGAGGCCTGACGGGCGAGTGACAGGCTTTCGTGGTTCAGAGAAAAAACAGAGGTACTGACTATGCTGTATCGGACGATGGAAAAGACCGGCGACGAACTCTCGGTGCTGGGCTTCGGCTGCATGAGACTGCCGACGAAGGGTATGGGCATCGATGAAGAGCGGGCGATACGACAGATCCGGTACGCCGTCGACCACGGGGTGAACTACGTCGACACCGCATTGATCTACCCCGGCAGCGAGCAGCTGCTCGGCCGTGCGCTTGCCGACGGTTACCGGGAGAAGGTCAAGCTGGCGACGAAACTGCCGCATATGCTCGTCAAATCCCGCGAGGACATGGACAGGATGCTCGATCTCCAGCTCAAGACCTTAAAGACGGACCACATCGATTACTACCTGATCCACAGCCTGGCGAGCGGTGAAGGCTGGAAAAAGATGAAAGAACTCGGGGTCACAGACTTTCTCGCCAGGGCGAAGGCAGACGGGCGCATCGTGAACGCGGGATTCTCGTCGCACAGCGCCGTCGGCGACTTCAAGGAGATCGTCGACGACTACGACTGGGATTTCTGCCAGATCCAGTACAACTACCTGGACGAGACGAACCAGGCGGGGACCGAGGGGCTCAAGTATGCGGCCTCGAAGGGGCTCGGCGTCGTCATCATGGAGCCGCTGAGGGGCGGCTACCTTGCGAGGAACCCACCGGCGCCGGTGCAGGCCGTCTGGGACGAGGCCGACGTGAAGAGGACGCCTGCCGAATGGGCGCTCCGCTGGGTATGGAACCACCCCGAGGTCACGGTGGTCCTCTCGGGGATGAACGACGAGCAGCACATCGAAGAGAACATCGGGATCGCCAACGAAGCCCACCCGAACTCCCTCACCGAAAAGGAACTTGAGATCGTCGGCCGGGCGGCGGAGGCGTACCGTGAGACGAACCGGGTGGGCTGTACCGGGTGCCGGTACTGTATGCCCTGCCCCGCGGGCGTCAACATCCCCGGATGTTTTGAAGCCTACAATACCGACAGTGGAACGCTCCAGTCGAAGGTGATGTACCACCTCCGGGTCGGCGGGAAGATGGACGGAGCGAAACCGGCGTATGCATCGTTATGCAGGAACTGCGGAAACTGCGTGAAGGTATGCCCCCAGCACCTCCCCATCCCGCAACACCTCAAGGAGGTCGCGAGTGAGTACGAGACCGTTGGGGCCCGACTTATAGGAGGCGCAACGGTATACGCGCTCAGGCTCATGCGCTGGAACACGATGAGAAAAGCCTGAAGCGACACGGCGACGGGTGCCGCGGATGGCGCCGCGAGCATACCAGAATATTAATCCCCGCCGCCCCAGAACAGGATCATATGGATACAGCACTGCGCGACGCCTACATCCGGCTCCACGAGAACTACTTCCCGGGGACGGACCTCCCGATCGCCTTCGAGGTCGGGGGCGCGACCGACGGGGTGGAGAAGGCACCCGCCCCGAAGGGCTGGAGGTGCTTCGTCTGCGACCTTACGAAGGTGAGAAACGGGAAGAGTCTCGTCTTTTCCGAAGAGTCAATAGGATGCCGCGGGGGAAGGTTCTACCTCGGCTACGACGCCGAACGGTTCCCCGATTTCCGCTACTTCCTCTCCTACGGGAAGCCCGGCGAGATGGAGGGGGAGCGCTACAAGCAGACGCCGGAGATCGTGGACGAGCTCGACCGGGGAACCACCCGGATACCCACGAAGGGAAAGGAGATCGTCTTCAAGCGCTGGGACAACCTGACGGACGCTGACAATCCGGACGCCGTCGTCTTCTCCGCCCGGCCGGAGGTGCTCTCCGGTCTCTTCACGCTTGCAAACTTCGACCGGGCCGACCCGAACGGCGTCATCTGCCCCTTCGGCGCCGGGTGCAGCTCGGTCTTCTACTTCCCCTGGCTCGAGCAGCAGAACGAGAATCCAAGAGCGGTGCTCGGGATGTTCGACCCCTCGGCACGGCCCTGCGTCCCGCTGGATGTGCTGACGATGGCCTTCCCCATGAAGAAGTTTACCCAGGTGGTCGGCTTCATGGAGGAGAGTTTCCTCATCACGGGCACCTGGGAGAAGGTGATGAAGAAGATAGATAGGAGCAGCCGGACGCTCGGGTGAGTACTGAATCCGGCCACGTACCCATTCTCCGAACACCAGCCGCTGGTCGAAAATGCTTCGCATTTTCTCCAGCTCCTGCTGGGCGCTTACGCGCCCACCAGTCGCTTATTGAAGAACCTCACCATCTCCTCATACGCGCTCTCTGCGACGGGCGTCTCCACGAGCTGTCCGTCCTCCCCGATCATGAACCCGTGCGGCTCGCCCTGGTAGACCTTGAGTTCGAAGTACTTCCCGGCCTCATCGAGGGCGGTCGCATACCGGTAGATATCAGCCACCGGGCTTGCCTGGTCCGCCGTGCCGTGGATGATCAGCATCGGGTCGGTGATGTTGTCGATCAGTTCTACAGGGGCGGTCCCGTTCGCCTGTCCGCCGGAGTAGGGGAAGCCGTACCAGGCGACAGCCGAGTCGAACTCCTCGATCTGCGGCAGGAAGAGCATCGTGTAGCGCCCGCCCGCACAGAACCCCGTCAGGCCGATGCTGCTTGAGTTCACTTCGGACCGGGTCTCAAGATACGTGACCGTGTCCCTGATGAGCCCCTCCATCACGGCGTCCTCCGGTGACTCGTTAAAGGTCTGCCACTCGGGGGCGATGACGACGAACCCCTCAGTGGCAAAGCGGTCGACCATATCCAGGTAGCCGGGCTCCAGGCCGTTGAAGGAATGAATCAGTACCACGGCCGGATACGGCCCGTCGTCCTCGGGCGTCGTGATGTAGGCCGGATAACTCTGGCCGCCGCTCTGGATGTTCACCGTCGTCCCGTTCCGCATCCCGGCAGTGCCCACGTCGCCGGCGCTGGCGCAACCGACGAGGAGGAGCAGGGATACAACCGCCGCAATCAGGATAACGTTTCTCATGGATCTCCCTCCGTCACGGAGTGCATCCCCATCCTGCTCACCATATATAACGATTCTGCCCGGCGAGGACAAAAACCTCGAACAGGAGTAGATCCGACGGCAGGGAGAGACGAGATTGGAATGGAGTTTCAGCGGCCGCCCGGTAAAAAAAGAGGGGATCAGATGAGTTCCCGGATCTCTGCAAACGTGGCATTCTTCGGAACCCACACACTGCTGCCGGTGTAGTTCAGCCCGTCTGTGGCACGGAGGTCTTCAAGCGGGTAGACCCGCGGCCCGTACTGGTACCCGGTTTCGTTCAGCCACCATGCCGGATACCCGGGCTCCTCGACCGCCTCCGTCGCCGGGTCGGTGATGAGGCCGTTTGAGTACGTGACGATCAGCGTGCCCGTGAGGGCGTGCCACTCATCGATGATCTCGTCGCCACGCGTGACGGTGAAGTTCGTGAGGAGACGTGCCGCTCCTTCCTCGTCGCCGGCAGCGATGAGGTCGGCCGCCTGTCTGTCGGTCTCCTGCACGAGAGCAATCGATTCGGCCTCGAGGTCGCCCTGCTTTGCGGTGATAATGTCGATCATCGCGTCGTAGCGAAGCATGGCCCAGTTCGTTAAGAGGTCGAACGTCCAGTACGCGGTGTCGTAATCGTATTTCAATCGGTCGCCGGTCGTGTATGCGGTTGATACGTTCTCGGAGCCCGCGTACATCGGCGCATAGACCGTCTCGTACGTGACCGCCGGACCGAACCAGAGCACGCCCCCTACCGGATCGGGGAGAGAGGAGCGTGCCTGGGCGACGTAACTGTAGCTGCAGAAGACCGCCGAGACCGGTCGCGGGTTCGCCCCGGGACGAACCTCCGTATACGACTCGTTCTGGAAATCCGTGTGGGCATCGGCAGGCCCTAAGTACCGGTACGGGTTCCCGAACGGCCCTGCGGCCTCACCGGTCGAGAGGTCGAAGTCGGTTCCCTCGTAGTGGTCCCGGAAGAGCGAGAATGCCCCGGTGAGGTTGACCTTCTCGTCTGGCGTAACGGTGAACGGGTACGCCTCCGTGTACGAGTTCTCGACGTACGGGCTCAGGTTGAGCGACGGGGCGAGTCGGTCCTGGATACGCCAGACCCGCATCAGCGAATAGTAGGGATGTGAATACTCGCCGTAGCTGACGATCTTGAGCCAGTCGAGGGGGCCGTCCGCAGGGGACCACACGCCTGCCTTCTCCACCATACTGAAGAGATCTCTGGAGTACAGCATATCCGGATCTCCCGGGACAACCTCGCGGATCCTGAACTCGTTTGCCGCGACAAAGACTTCCCCGTCGGGGATCTTCTGCGCGACCCAGAGCCCTCCGCCGTCCTCCGGATCAAGGCTCGAGCACATCTCGATGACCCACGCCTCCTCCGGATCGGCGAAGATGAGCGTCTCGCCGGTTCCGTAATAGCCGTAGGTGTCGATCAGGCCGCCAATCAGTTCGACCGCCTCCCGTGCTTTCGTGCACCGCTCCATCGCTATGTTCGAGAGCTCCGAAGAGTAAAAGATCCGTTTTCCTTCGACTGCATCGAGCTCGACCTTCGCGTAATCGGTGCATTCGCCGGAGAGCAGCTGGTGTTCGTTCATCATGCCGTACGATGCAGTGTAGTAGGCGTAGGTGTGCGGCACCTGGTCGATATACCCGAGAACCAGACGCGAATCACCGCTCTCCTTGCCCCCTGCCGCATCCGAACCGCTGTCCGGGTCGTAAAAGACCGCTCTCTTCTCTCCGGGGGCATGGTCGGCCGCAGGAACATAGAAGAGGCTTATGTCGTCGACGTTCCTCCAGTCTTTCCCGACTCCGTCGTTCGTATGCCCGACATACATCGACCCGTCTTCGGATGCGCCGGGCGTTATCGCAAAGACGGTGCATGCCGCTGCATTCACCGACAGGAGCAGGAATGCAACGAACAGGCACAGGCCGCTGCGTAAGAAAACAGTTATACCGACACGCTTTCGCATAAGGAAAAGAGACAACCCGGGCTTAAAAGGATGGCGAATTGATTGTCGCTGTTTTCGGAAAGATTTGTCAGAACGGATTCACTTTCGCTGCCAGTTGCAGCGGTGATCAAAGTGTCTGCAGGAGAGAACAGGCAGAACCCGGCGGAAATGCTTCTCGGGCCGGCGTTCGCACCTCGTCAAGCCACGCCTTCCGCCGCCTATCCATTCTGGGGACCATGACCTCGAACGTCCGCCGCCGGAAGGCCGGAATCCCGCGGGGTCTGCAGATGCAGCCCCATCCAGAGCAGTTCGAGAGGGGATCGCGTGTCACGCCTGTTTCAGGCTGGCCTGCCGGAAAACGCCCATTGCAAGAGCGATCACCGGGATGATCTCCAACCGGCCCGCCCACATGATCATGATAAAGAGCCATTTCCCGGCCAGACTCATCTCCGGGTTCACGAACCCGGTGGACAGCCCGACGTTCGCGATCGCAGAGGTCACATCGAAGATCACGTCGCTCGAGTCGAACGCCGATGCGGGGTCAAGGTGCAGCAGCAGAATCGAACCGACAAAAATGGTCAGGATGAAGAGCACGATAACGAGCATGTTCTTGGAAACCTCATATTCAGCAATGTTGTTCCCTACCCCTTTTCCTTCGTGACGAAACGGAATAAGCACCCGGCTGCTGGTGTATAGCCGACGGAACCACCACAGGAGCGTGGTTATACCGAGGTTTACCCGGGACAACTTGATCCCGCCGGCGGTGCTCCCCGCTGAACCGCCGATGAGCATAAACACCGAGAGGAAGAGTACCGTGACACTGGACCAGGCAAACGGGTCGGTGTTGTTGAACCCGGTGCAGGTCACCGCGCTCGTCACCATGAAAAGCCCTTCCCTGAGGGCCTGGAAGGGGGCTACCTGCGTGAGAGCAATCAGGTCATAGGTGACCAGACCCATGCCGGACGCTATCAGCAGGAAGAGCAGGCGGGCCTGCGAATTCTCAAAGAGGCGGAACTGTCTCCGGTAGTACAGCAGGTAGTAGATCTTGAAGGGCAGGGCGCCTGCAATCATGATAGGAACGATCAGCACTTCGAGCAGCGGGTTCTGATAGTACATTATCCCTTCCGAGTGGACCGAGAACCCCCCGGTGGCTATCGCGGTCATGGAGATGTTGATCGCGTCCCAGAGGGAGACTCCGGAAAGCAGGATCAACCCTACCCCGACCGCGGTGAGGAAGAGGTAGATGCGCCACATCTGCACCGCCGTTGCCACAACGCTCGGCATCAGCGTCTCGCTCCGGCCCTCGGAACGGTAGAGCCGGAAACTCGTCAGGCTCGACCGGCTCGCCAGCGCGACGGTAAAGGCGACGATCCCGATTCCGCCCACCCACTGGGTGAACGACCGCCAGAAGAGGATGGTCCGGGGCACGGCGTCGACATCGGGGATCAGGCTCAGGCCCGTCGATGTCCACCCGGACATCGCCTCGAAGACCGCATCGGTGTACGGCATCCCGATACCCAGGACGAACGGAAGAGCACCGATCAGCGAGGCGACGAGCCACGTCAGTGCCACCGCTCCGAGAGCGATGGAAAGCGGCGGTTCCCGCTCGCTCTTCGGAATCCGGGTGAGGAGGAAGCCGAGCACGGTTAAGATCGTCGGAGCAGAAGCCATCGCCGGCAGGACGCCAACCTCTCGGTAGAAGAGACCGATGAGCAGGGGGAGATAGGATATCAGGCCCATGAAGAGGAAGATGCGACCCAGATCAGGGGCGATGGCCGAGAAGTCCGAGAACCGCGCCATGCGTATCCGTACTGTCTTTCGCCATAGGAGTTAAACCGATCGATCCCGAATACACGCCACCACTGGAGGATAATCCAGGGAATAGCGTCATTCTGCCCCCGTTGCCATCCAGCCGGCACCGTGGCAGGTTCGCCGGGATTACAGGACAGGGGCCCGGGAGATCGGGCCCGACAAAACAACGTACCGTTCGGCAGGGCAGGGAGGACAGGAGGTATAAAGATCGCATCGCTCGCGGTCACTCCTTCCGACGGCTTTCACCCGACGGCAGGTGTGCAGCGGGAACCGGTCTGCCGGAAGAAAGACGGTAGCGAAAAGGGTTATCTACCATTTACGGGATACCTGATCCGTATGACATCGGTCGAAACAGCCCCCGGCAGCACCGGGCTCTCCAGGGGAAGGGCCTTCGGCATCGCGGTCGCGCTCTACCTGGTCTGGGTCTTCGCCACCTGACTGCTCGAGGGCAGGATCCTCCTGCTGCAGAACCCGGACCCGACGGGAAGGCTGATCTACGCCGTCGTGGCGAACATCATCATCGGGACCCTGATTGCCCTCGTCGCCATCCGCACCTTCCTCTCGGCCGGCGTTCTCTCCCCGGACCGGATTGGATTCCGCCCGGTTCCCTATGCGGTCGGTGCAATTGTTCTCGCAGGGGTCGTCGGGGCGCTCATCTACGCTCTTGCCGGGTTCCCGACGTCGGACCCGGTCGTCTTTCTCAACGGGTTCGCCCAGGTCTTCCCGACATCCGTCGCAGAGGTCTTCGTCTGCTGGGCGGCCATCGGCATGGTGAGCGAATCCCTGGCACAGCCGGCAGGGAAATATCTCGCACTCGTCACCGGGATCGTGACGGCAACGGTCTTCTTCGGGGTCTACCATGTCGCTCACAGCCCGCCGTTCAACACCCCGATGATGATCGCCTTCCTGATGCTCCCGGGCCTTGCAACGAGCATCTTTTACTTTGCAGTCAGGGAAATCTATTCGACGATCGTCTTCCAGAACCACATGGGAACGCTCGGGGTGCTCCAGAGCGTCGATCCGGCGGCGCTGGCCCGGCCAAACCCCGGCGCGATAGCGCTTGCCCTGGCCCTGGTCGCGGTGCTGACCGCTGCCGATTACCTGCTGATCCGCAGGCGATCCGCCGGCCGGGGGCAGGCATAAGGCTTTGCCGTGGCCGTGGACAACCCTCGTTGCACGGCCGCGGGTGTACCGGGCGTGCCGGAAACGTGAGCACCGCGGCCGCTGCTTGCGACCGCCCGCGTTCAAGCATCCAGCGGGTAATCGGGCTTATTCCGGCAGGAGATTCCGGATGCCCTAAGGCCAAATGTTAATAGCAATAACTCGAAGAACCATACTTATTAACTGATTGAGACATCAGGATTGTGGCTGGAAATCACGAATACACACCTGAAAAAACTCATTGTCCGGCAGATGGATGACCTGCCGGGTGAGCGAATCCTCACGGCATCCCGGGCGGCCAGAGACCGGGTGCCGAACCGGAAGATTTGTGCCGGCTCCCGGAGACAGCCATCCACTCGATGATGCGGTTTTAAAGAGAGGATCAAGATGCGCAAACCGTTGAAGTTCGAAGAGTTCATCAAGATCGTCCAGTCGATCGAAGATTTCTGGTTCTCGATCGTGACCCTGCCGCCCCGGTGTGGAGAGTGAGCATGAAGATCCTGGTGGTCGAGGACAACCCGGCAGACCTGGAACTGATACGGGAACTGCTCGCGGATTCCCCGGGGCTCGATATTGAGATCGAATCCGCACAGTATCTCTCGTCCGCGCTCTCCATCCTGCACGAGGGAGGAATCGATCTCATCCTCCTCGACCTGAACCTCCCGGACAGCCGGGGTATCGATACGGTCGGGACCGTGGGGAGACACGTGCCGGACGTCCCCATCGTGGTCCTGACCGGGCTTGACGACGAAGAGACCGGCCTTGCGGCACTCCAGGAGGGGGCGCAGGACTATCTCGTGAAGGGCCGGCTGACGGGTTCGTCCTTCATGCGGTCGATACGCTACGCACAGGAGCGTAAACGCATCGAACGGGAACTGGTCCGCAAGAACAGGGAGCTCAACGATGCGTACGAAGATCTCTCGGTGGTAGAGGAGGAACTGAGACAGAACCTGGACGAATTGGGAAGGAGCGAACGTTCGCTGCGCGAGACGACCCAGCACCTGGAGAACCTGATCGCGTACGCCAACGCCCCCATCATCGTCTGGGACGCAGACCTCAGGATCACCAGGTTCAACAGCGCCTTCGAGCGGCTGACGGGTCGAACCGCGGGCGAGGTCGTCGGGCGGTCCCCGGAGATACTCTTCCCCGAAGGCCGGCGGGAAGAACTGATGGATCTCATCCGGAAGACGACCGCCGGGGAGCGGTGGGAGACCGTCGAGATCCCCATACTCACGGCGGACGGCAGGATCAGGACCGTGCTGTGGAACTCCGCCGCCGTGTACGGGGACGATCGGACAACGGTCTCATCGGTCATCGCCCAGGGCCATGACATCACCGAGCGCAAACGGGCCGAAGAGGCGCTGCAGAGAGCGCACGACGAATTGGAAACGCGCGTTCTGGAGCGCACTCTCAAACTCCGGGAGGCGAACGAAGCCCTGCAGGCAGAGATCGCCGAGCGCGCCCGGGCGGAGGAGGCGGTGAAGACAGAGCGGCAACGCCTCTACGATGTCCTGGAGACGCTGCCAGCGTACGTGGTACTGCTGTCCCCGGACTATCACGTGCCTTTCGCGAACCGCTTCTTCCGGGAGCGGTTCGGCGAGTCCGGCGGCCGGCGCTGCTTCGAGTATCTCTTCGGACTCACTGAGCCCTGCGAGAACTGCGAGTCCTACCGCGTCATGAAGACGAAGGCGCCCCACCACTGGGAGTGGACCGGCCCGGACGGCCACGATTACGATATCTTCGACTTCCCCTTCACCGAAACGGACGGAACGCTCCATATCCTGGAGATGGGTATCGACATCACCAAGCGCAAGCGGGCCGAGGAGGCATTACAGAGGTTGAACGAGACGCTTGAGGAGCGCGTGATCGAACGCACGGACCAGCTCGCGAAGGCCAACGCCCTTCTCAACGCCATCACCGAGAACACGCCGGCACCTATCTACGCTGTAGACCGCCGGAACCGGTTCGTTATGTGCAACCCTGCCGTGCTCCGGATGATGGGCTGGCCGGCCAGCGAAGTGCTCGGCAGAACGGCAATCGAACTCCTCGGCGAGGAAGTCGGCGGGCCTGTCGTTGCCAACGAGCGGCGCGTTATGGAGACCGGGACCACCGAGACCTTCGAAGAAGCGGCCGGCGACAGAACATTCTATTTCACAAAAACACCCCTGCGGGACGCACAGGGAGACGTCACCGGAGCCATCGCCGTCGGAACGGAGATTACGGAGATTAAGCGGGCGGAAGCGCAGAGGCAGAAACTCCTGGAACAGCTGCAGCAGTTCGCCGAAGAGATGGAAGTCCAGAACGAGGAACTGCAATGCACCACCGAGCAACTCCAGGAGAAGAGCAACGAACTGGTGCATCTCAACCGGGCCCTGCAGGAGAGCGAGGAGCATTTCCGTTCTCTCATCGAGAACGCGTCCGATATCATCATCCTTCTCGATACGAACGGGCGTATCACCTATGCGAGCCCCTCGGTGAAGCGGATCGGGGGCTACGACCCCGACGGCCTCATCGGCACGAACGTGCTCAACCTCACGCATCCGGACGATGTACCGGCGGTGCTGGAGGCGATGAGAACCGGGGCGGCCCAGCCATCGGCGAGACTCACCTTCGAGATCAGGGTCCGGGACTCTGCAGGGCGGTGGATATACCTCGACGTCACCGGTGCGAACCTGCTCCGGGAGGGGAGCGCCCGGGGGTTCATCGTGAACGCACGCGACATTACCGATCGGAAACAGGCCGAGGAGGAGCGAAGTCGGCTGATCGCAAGCCTCGAGGAGGCGCACCGGGAGGCAAACCTGTATCTCGACATCATGACGCACGATATCAGGAACGCGAACAACGTCTCCGGCATCTACGCCGACCTCATGCTCGACCTGCTCGAGGGCGCCGAGAAGACCTACGCTCAAAAACTCCACGACAGCATCGCACGGAGCACAGAGATCCTCATGAACGTGGCGACGTTCCGGCGGATCCATACGGAATCAGCGGATTTTGCGCCGGTGAGTCTCAACGCGGTCATAGAAGAGGAGATTGGAAATTTCCGCGGAGCATCGATACGGCAGGAAGTTCCACCGCTCGATGTCCTGGCGGACAACCTCCTCTCCACGGTCTTTACGAACCTCATCGGCAACAGCCTCAAGTTCGGCGGCCCGGACGTGGAGATCGTCGTCCGGGCGGAGGAGCGGGACGGCGAGGTGCTGGTCTCGGTGGAGGACACCGGGCCCGGCGTGCCGGACGATACGAAGGAGAAGCTCTTCCACCGGTTCGAGCGGGGGAAGGCCCGGGGGAAGGGCGACGGGCTCGGGCTCTTCATCTGCAGGACGCTCACCGAGCGCTACGGAGGAAAGATCTGGATCGAGGACCGCGTGCCCGGCCGGCCGGAAGAAGGGGCGGCATTCAGGTTCACGCTCAAACCGGCAAAGCGGGAGCGAGACCCCTGCTCGTGAGCGCGGAGTCTCCGCGCTCCCGGAAAGGTAACCACCTGCGCCGGCCGCCTTCGGCATCTCTGCCCTCACGCTGCTTGCAGGGCCGGTCATGGGAGGAGTAATCCCAACAGGTCGCCTCTTCCCTCCGTACATGCCATAACGTACCTCGCCGTCTTCATGTCCCGGTACTCCGCTCGCTTCAGCGAAATACCGGCATGCAACCGCGTATCTCCGTACACACGATCCTCCCGCCACCATCCTGAAATCAGGGATCTCCGGCGCGTCCGTTCTAAAAAATCTTAACCCTATCAGCAGGCAGATTTCTATATGCATTCACCGGACGGCAACGCCTCGCAGCAGTATACGCTGCTCATGGTTTCGGTTGCTCTCGCGATGTTCATGACGTCGCTTGACGGGACGATCGTGAATATCGCTCTTCCCACGATATCGACGATCTTCGACCTCCCCTCGACGACGGTCAGCTGGGTTGCAACTGCATGCCTGCTGGTGCTGACGGGCTGTGTCCTCGTCTTCGGCAAGGCGGCGGATAGGATCGGTTTCAAGACCGTATTTCTCGCCGGGTTCGGTGTATTCACGGCAGGCTCGTTCTTCTGCGGATTCTTCCCGGAGATCTTTGACTCATTCTGGATGCTGATCGCTTCAAGGGTGCTCCAGGCGATCGGCGGGGCGATGATCGCCGCCATCGCCCCGGCCCTGGTCGCGGCGTTCGGGACCGCGGCCGGCCCGATCCTCGGGGGCGTCCTGACGCAGTACCTCTCCTGGAACTGGATCTTTTACATCAACGTCCCGGTCGGCTTCGCGGCCATCCTGCTCGGCTCCTACGCGATACCGGCGGGCCGGACGGCAACCGGCACGCCCTCGCCGTTCGACCGTCTCGGGGCGGTTCTGATCTTCGTCGGGCTCGGATCCCTCATCTACGCCGTCAGCGAAGGGTCCGCGCTCGGCTGGACCAGTCCGGCGATTCTTTCGGCACTCGCGGCCGCAGGCGTCGCGCTCGGGTATCTCGTCCTCCATGAGCGGAGGGCGGCCGACCCGCTGCTCGATTTCCGGCTCTTTGCGAACCGCAACTTCCTCTACGTCAATCTCATGCTCGCCCTCTCCTACTTCCTCTTCGGCGGCGTCAACTACCTTCTCCCGTTCTTCCTCGAACTGGTGAAGGGCTTCGACCCGTCGACCTCCGGGCTCGTCCTCACCGCGCTCTCGTTCGCCATGATGGCGAGCGGCTTCCTCTCCGGCATGCTGATCAACAGCATCGGGAACCGGAGGCTCTGTATCGCCGGTGCGCTCGTCGTCTCCGCCGGGTACCTGATGTTCCACCTCTTCTCGGCAGAGAGCACGATTTACTACATCATCGGCACACTCGCCGCCGTGGGGTTCGGTCTCGGCCTCATGCTCTCGCCCGGCACGAACATGGTGATGAACATGGCCCCCGCGACAGGCACGGCATGGTCTCAAGCCTCATCTCCGTGGAGCGCTCCGGGCCGATAACCCTCGGGATCTCCTTCATCAGCATGCTTTTTATCCAGGCAATGCTCACGGTCGCGTCGCACCGCCACGTCACGGCGTCTTCTCCGGCGGAGATCAGGATAGACGTGCTTGCCACGGGGTTCGATTTTGTCTTCGTCGCCGTCTTCGCGGTTTCGCTCGCCGTCGTCGCCCTCGCGTTCTTAAGCAGGGACGAGGTTCACGCCGAAAACCTTGGAGAGGAGACCATCGAGGCTGCGGTCGTCGGAGTGTGACCCCCCGCCCCGCGTATCACCAGAAGAGGAGACGGGGAGGGGAATCTCCCCGCCGTTTTTCGCGGATGCATCAGAGGAGTACGCCGTCCTCCGATGTCGCCTGGCATGTGCTCCCGTCGTCGAGCGTCACAGTCAGCGTGACCGTGAAGTTCCCTTCCGACGTGTAATCGTGGGTGACGTCCTGGCCGCTGCCGGTTGTCCCGTCACCGAAGTTCCACGTCCAGCCGGTCACGGAGCAGTCACCCTGGATTTCGACGTCGCCGTGGAACGAGTTCCCGCTTGTCGTGATGCTTGCCGGGCAAGATCAGGGCGAGGGCGTCGGCGTCGGTGTCGGTGTCGGTGTCAGCGTCGGTGTCGGTGTCGGCGTCGGCGTCGGTGTCGGCGTCGGTGTCGGCGTCGGTGTCGGCGTCGGTGTCGGTGTCGGAGCAGCAGCAACCACCGTGACGTCACGCGATGTATTGCATGCTGTGCCGTCGTCGAGGGTCACATTCAGCCTGACCGTGTAGGTTCCCGCTACAGCGTAGGCGTGGCTCGCGGTTCCGCCCTCACCGGTCGCGTTGTCGCCGAAGTCCCACGCCCATGACTGGGCGTTGCAGTCTCCCTGAATTGAAGTGGTGTCGGTGAACTCAACCGTGTCGTTGACGGCGGGGCTCTGCGGGCTCCAGGTGAAGCCTGCCGTACAGGTGCAGTTCTCCGGGGGAGGCGGCGAAACAGTGACGTTTTCGGACGCATTGCATGCCGTGCCGTCATCGAGGGTCACGTTCAGCCTGACCGTGTAGGTTCCCGGCTGAGCGTACGCATGCCCGGGGTTCTGCTCCGGGGAAGTCCCGTTGTCGCCGAAGTTCCAGGCCCATGCCTCGATCCCGCAGTCTCCGTCGACCGGGGCATTCCCGGTGAAGTTAACCGTAACGTTGACGGCGGGGTTCTGCGGGTTCCAGGTGAAGTTCGCCGTGCAGGAACAGTTGCCGGGCCCGGGTCCGGGTGTCGGAGTAGAGGTCGGAGTGGGTGTCGGAGTGGAGATCGGCGGACAGACCACTCCCGCAGGACAGCCGGGCCGCCCTTCGTCGGGGCCCGTGCAGACCGCGTATGCAGCATCGTCGCCGTGGAGTTCGAGGAGAACGAGATCCCACACCCCGGTGGAGTTGTCATACCAGGCAACCAGGTCGCAGGATATCGTGGGGTTCATCTGGTCGTAAGAGTCGTTCGTGAGCCGGTACTCCCGGCCCGAGGTATGGTTGAACAGGAAGATGTCCCAGCTTCCGTTTCTATAGTCGCTATAGACGATCCGATTGCCGGATATGTCTGCATGTGAGAGGTTATTCGGGAAAACTTCAAGTGCTCTGGAAAGACCGGGCATGCCCGGCTCGCCGCTCGTGAAGGTGCCGGCCTGAGGAGCTGCGGTGGCGATCACGGCAATCGAGATGACCGCCACAATGAAAACTACCAGATAGGTTACAGGTACTCGGGATTTACTCATATTATCCCCGAGGGGGTTAAACGGACCATACCATATAAACATTATTATAAAACGAGAAGTATGCCGGATCGCACCGGGGGGATCTCGGTGAAGATCGCGGGAAGCTCGAAGCCGGAAAAGGTTCGTGGCAGGCCGGAACCTTCCGGGGGCATCCTCGCAGAGTTACGGCGACAGGGTCACCCCGGCCGTGCTCGCCGGGAAATTCCGGTGCGGAAAGGGTGCCCGTGCAGGGGAGGGGATTTTGCCCTGTCCCGAACACCGGACGGCGCTATGTTCGTGCATCATGCTTCGATACCGGGGACGTTCCCCGGCCTCGATGATTGTGCTTCTGGTTGCCTCTCCGATCGCTTGAGCAGATGCCCTCCCGCTGCCGGAGACGGGACCGGCCGCGGTGCACGGGCAGGCGAGGAGGAGGACGTCGTCCCGGCACCCGGTATTGGGACGACGACGGAAGATAAACGCATCGATTAGGGGATCTGTCAGTCTCGCCGCCTCCGGCGCATTTCGCGGCATTAATATAGTTGCCATTAAAACACGTCACCCAGGATGACAGAAACCCCAGTTTTTCCCCGGTCCGCGGGCACCGTGCTCCTTCTGACGGCAGCAGTATTCCTCATAATCGGGATCCAGGCGATTGCGTATATCATCACCATCATCGTCGTATCGTTGATCCTCGCCATGATCGTTTATCCCGCGGCGAAAGCACTCCGCTCCAGGGGTTTGCCGGAACTCGCCGCTGTCGGTGTGGTCGCCGTCATCGCCTGCCTTGCAGTCCTGCTGATCTGCTACCTCGTCTTCTTCTCGTTCGAAAGTTTGATCTCGGATCTCCCCCTCTACCAGCGGGAGTTGACCGCCAGGCTATCGGAGATCATCGCACTCCTGGACAGATACGGGATCGATACGGGCTCATTCTCTCCTTCTTCGGTCAACCTGCAGGGGTTCGCCGGATTCCTCTCTTCGTCCGCCGTAAGCATCGCGGACCTCCTCCTCTACCTCTTCTTCATAGCGGTGACGACGATCTTCATGCTCCTTGAGGCACCGCGGATGCCCGAGCGCATACAGAGGGTGACGAACAGATCCGAGAGTGTCGAGGGATTTTCCCGCATGAGCAGGTTTTTGATCGACTTCGTCATCGTCAGGACCGAGGCAAACCTCGTCCACGGTTTCCTCTTCGGCACGTTCCTCTGGGTCATGGGGGTGCACGCGGCCGTGCTCTGGGGGGTGCTGACGTTCCTGCTCTCGTACATCCCCTACATCGGCCTGATCGTCGCGGCACTCCCGGCGATCTTCTTTGCATGGCTGCAATTCGGGATCTGGGGCGCGATCGCGGTGATTGCGGCCGTCGCGATCCTGAATGCGCTGGTGGAGAACCCGATCTTCGCTCACTTCGCATCGAGGCGTTTCGACATCCCCGCCCTCGTGGTCATTCTCTCGGTCATCTTCTGGGGATGGGCGCTCGGCGTTGCCGGGATGATCTTTGCCGTTCCGCTCACCCTCATCGTCCTGATGCTCGTCCAGTTCAGCGACGACTGGGCCTGGGTGAACACGATCCTGGGTGTCGACCACCTCTTTACGGGAGAGCAGACGCCTTCGGCGGAGAGCAGGGAACCCGAGGCTCCGCCGGTGAGGTAGGGGGGCGGCCCGGGCATCCATGCGTTGCGGCACTACCGTGCCGGAAGGTTGATGCCCTCTTCACGCTTCATCTTTACCGGGACAGACAATGTTGCACACGCGTGAGCTCGTCAAAAAGATCTGGGACGCACAGGGCTACGGGAACCTCGCCGTCTGGGGAGACGGAGCGACCGCCGTCATTGCCCCGGGCGAGAACCCGGAGAGGGGAGGAAAGGCACCGCTCGCGATCTTCAAGCCCATCCCCCTCGTGGGGGGATTTTCAATGCTGGACTTTGCCACCCACGACGCCGGTCTGCTGGAGCATATCGAGACGACGATCCGCGAGGCGGGCGGCGAGATCGAACGGGATTGAAGGGATCTCACCGTCCAGGGCGGGTGCCTGCGGTATAAGGTGCAACGACTGGAAAACGATCCCACGCGACACGACTCAGACAGCAGCGGTCAAAAAAGGACTTTTTAAGTGGTTCGAGGAAGAGTTACTCCGTCGTCTTCCCGTCGAAGTGCTCTTCGTGAGCCATGGCCTCCTCGCGGGTCTTTGCAACGACCTTGTCCTGGTGCTCCGGCGGCGAGTAGATCGTGTAGAGTTTGAGGTCGGCGGTCTTTGAGGTGTTTATCACGTTGTGGTTCGCGCCGTTCGGCACGATCACGGCGCTGCCGTCCTTGACGGCGTGCTCAACGCCGTCGATCACGACAACCCCTTCCCCTTCCTCGAACCGGAAGAACTGGTCGACGTCGTCGTGCACTTCCGCGCCGATCTCCTCGCCGGGCTTCAGCCGCATCAGCACGAGCTGGCTGAACTTCCCCGTATAGAGAACCCTGCGAAAATCGGTGTTCTTTACCGTCTCAGTCTCGATATCAGTTGCAAATCCTTTCTTCATATCTCAAACCTCCTGAAGTTCAGGGCACTATGGGTTGGTAATAGTATTCCATGTGGTGCCACCGGTATTTAATCGTTAGGTCGATGCAAGGGGATCGATGACGAAACCACCGCAGCAGAGGGGCCTGTTGTCAATCAGGCCCCCTCCCATGCGGTGAACCGCCCATACTGCAGGCGGGATTTTTCCGGCGATCGGGAGACAGCGCATCACCCGCCGTGGCTCTGCAGAAACAACTGCGCCGGGAAACAGCAGGGGTTTTTTCCCCACCACTCCCCGACACGGGTCCCTGCCGTCACCGGCAAAGCGTCTACATCAGCGTCGGGTCCCGGGTCCGGTTCTGGATCTGGTCCGGTGTCCGGTTCTGGTCCAGTGTACGGTTCTGGTCCAGTGTACGGTTCTGGTCCGGTGTACGGTTCTGGTCCAGTGTACGGTTCTGGTCCAGTGTACGGTTCTGGATCTGGTCAAGTAACCGGGTCTGATCACCGGCAAGTTCCGTCAGGTTCTTGACCGTGAAATTCTCGGCCGTGATGCTGAAGTTCGCCGTCACCGGCTGTCCGTCGACCATCTGCGGGATATCGACGGCCGGATACTCAAAGACGCCCTCCCGACCGAGATCCTTGTGAAGCTCGGCAGTGAGCCGGTCGGTGGCGGCGAGAGTATCTATCGTGACCGTGACGTTGCTGTTCGTGCCGGAGTCGACCGGCGAGAACCCTACCGCCCCTCCGAGGGTGCCGAAGAGGTTGTTGTGGACGACGATCCACCCGGGGCCGTCGCTCACGACCTCATCGATGGTGACGTTCGCCATGGTCGCGTTGCCCTCGATCGTCTGGTTCATCGTTACGTTTATCGAGGGAGTGACGTTCCCTTCCATCGTGGGAGTGACGTTCTCCCCCGTTGCGGGCGTCTGGTTGTCCGGGGGCATGATCTGACCCCAGGCCACTCCCACGAGAGAGATCACCAGGATCACGGCAACAACCCACCTGAATGCGTTCATACGTTTCTACCTCCATATCCTCACACGGTTGCAGCATCGCCGGCCGGACGCCGTGCTGCCCCCGGTGCCCCCTCGCAGAGGGGATCGGCGGCATTGGTATACCGGACTATATACCTTTGCCTGCGGGGACGCCGGCGACCATAACCCGGAACGTTGATGGGCAGGCGGGAGAGACCCTGAAGAAGACACGGAACCGCCATGATCCTTTCGCCTGCATTCTACGAACGCGATACCGTGACCGTCGCAAAGGACCTGCTGGGATGCCTGCTCGTGCACCGGGAGGAAGCAACAACGGCAGGCTGGATCGTCGAGGTCGAGGCCTACCTCCGGGGGGACCCGGCGGCCCACTCGTACCGGGGAGAGACGAAGCGGAACAGCGTCATGTTCGGCCCGCCGGGCCATGCCTACGTCTACCTGATCTACGGCCTGCACACCTGCGTCAACGTCGTGACCGGGGCAGGGGAGGCGGTCCTGATCCGGGCTCTCGAACCGGGTATCGGGCTCGAACTCATGCAGGCGCGGCGGGGAATGAGCGACCCTGTCTCGCTCGCGAGCGGGCCGGGGAAACTGACGCAGGCGCTCGGAATCACCATGGACCTGAACGGGACCTCCCTTTACGACGGCTCCCTTCAGGTCCGGTCGCCCGACAGCCTCCCCGGCCGCCGGCCGGAAGGATTTCCCGGGGAGATCGTGCAGACGACCCGGATCGGGATCACGAAGGCGGCGGACCTCCCCCTCCGGTTTTACCTGAAGGGGAGCCGGTACGTCTCGCGGCGGTAAGGCCGGACCCGTGGCCCTGGCCCATCCCGGAACCCCGTCGCCGGGCCGTCCCCTCCCCCTCCTCCGCAACCCGCCCGCTGATCAGGATGGTGTGCTCCTTCACCGGGATCTCATTTTCCGAGCGTTTCAGGGCCTGGTTCACGACGTACCGCACCCCGCTGCAGCAGGGCACTTCCATGTGAAGGACCGTGATCGACCGGATCGCATGCTGCGAGAAGATCTCCGCGAGTTTCGTGACGTATCCCTCAACATCCGTGTCCAGTTTCGGGCAGAACATGATCACGATCCTGTCCCGCAGAAAATCCCGGTGAAAGTCCGCGTATGCAAAGGGAACGCAGTCCCCGGAGATGAGGAGATCCGCGTCGTCGAAGTACGAGGCTGCGGCATTCAGGAGCTTCAACTGGACCGGCCACTGCCTCAACTCCGACTCCGTCCGTGCGGCACGCTCCCTCTCCCCCGCATTCCCTCGCGGAAGGCTTCTTGAGGCGGAGCCCGGACACCCCGCCGGGACACTCTCTGCAACACCTGCATGGCCTCCCGCGGTGTCGTGCCGGGGAACCGGAATCGCGTTCGCGGTCAGGTACTCGATCGCCTGGCGATACAGGTCCACCTCCCCGTGGCCGATAAGGTGCTCAAGGTGCGCCTTAATGACCGCTTCTCCCTGGGGGGCGATTGTTGCCATCACGGCCTTCTCATCGTATGGGCCGGCCTCCCGCTCAATGACGCAGATCGCCCCCTCCGGGCACGTCCCGATACAGGCGCCGAGTCCGTCGCAGAAGAGGTCGCTCACGAGCCTTGCCTTTCCGTCGATGATCTGGAGCGCTCCTTCCGGGCAGTCCGGTATGCAGAGCCCGCATCCGGTGCATTTTTCCTGGTCGATATCGATGATCTTTCTCTTCATCCGCGACTCCCTCCGTTCGGTAGATCTTCTAACCGGTTGGCGCCCAAAAACGTTTGCAGCCCGCCGGGAACCGGGAGGGGCGAGGCATACCGGGTCTGGGAGGCCGCCATCCGATGGATACTCACCCCATGCGATTCTTCACCGGATAAGAAGTCATGGTAACAGCAACTCTGCCGGTGTTCGGCACCTGCCGTCAACACTACCGGGAGCAGGGCAGGCCGGGATCAGCCTGAAATCGTGTACAAAAGAGGAGGGGTCGGATGCCTATCCGCGAACACCGGCACCCGCGGTGCCCTCATGTGCTTTGAAACTCTCGCCGGCAATGAGCTCGCGAACGCTGGTCAGGATGTCTTCAAAGAAACTGCCGATGGAGGACAGGGTCGACATCACGGGTTCGGGAAGGAGGTCTTCAGCCACCTGGCCGGAGGATCCGTCTTCCGCGATGCCGGAATACCTCTCGATGACAACGACTGTTCCGTCGGTTCCGCCGCCAAGCATCGTCTCGTCCGGCTGGTCGACCAGTTTAAGGTTGGCAAATTTCCCGGGCTGCACCGAGACCATGTCGCCGGGCAGGAGTGTCTCTCCGACTGTTGCCGGAATAACATTCATTTGCCGGGTTATGTAAGCTCCGCCGGCGTCAACATACGTGATCCGGCCAAGGATAGCGTCGTCGGTCTGCACCTGCAGCACCGTCCGGGAAGCATCGATCCGGTAAGGGACATCCTGCCCGGCGGCACATGCCGCAGGTACGGCAATACCTGCCATCATGACTGCCGCGATGAAAAGCCAGAAGCCTCGGTTCATGACCAGTTTTTGCTATCGGATTATTTATCCTTTCGCATCCGGCCATAGAGCATATCGCCTGAGATAACCAATAATATCCATTTAAATCGATCACTTAATCAATCAGGCCCCCATCAAGGCCCCGGACATCACAGGCTCTCCGCTCCGGAACTTCGCCGGACACTTCCCGCTCGGTTGACGACCCCGGTATCCGGGACGAAAGCAATTATCCATGGACGGAGAGATTCTTAAGAGAATGTCCCCCCCGCCGGTCCGCCATCCTGCCCCCGCCTTCGACGTCTTCAACGTATACTTCGAGCAGATCTACGACCCGACGATGCACGTCGTCTTCGTCTTCGACGGTGAGGTCGACGCCGGGGCTATGAGGGAGGCGACGAAGAGGCTGATCGCGTCCGACCCCTACCTCCGGTCCAGGTACGCAGAGGTGGGCGGCCGGCCCGTCTGGGAGGAGATCCCGGAAGAACTGTGGGAAGGAGCGTTCGTCCTTGTCCCGGCCGGGGAGGTCGAGAACCTGCCCCCGCCGCCGCTCGACGTCCGCGCCGGGCCGCAGGTGCGGGTCGGCCTCTACCGGAGAGGGGAAGGAGACCTTCTGGCCGTCACCTGCCACCACGGCTTCTGCGACGCCTCCGGTGCCATGACCCTTGCCCGGGACCTCTTTGCGATCTACCGGGAGATCCTGAAGAACTCGGACTTCCGGCCGGTCCCCCGCGAGCCCTATGACCGGAGCACGGACAGGATCCTTGCGCTCCACTCCGATGAGGAGCGGCAGCAGGCGCTCGCCGGGGAGGAGCCCTTCGTCGACCGGTGGCGCTTCCCGGTCGAGCGGACCGGGAGGGGGACGCCCGGGATCGCCTGCCGGACGCTCCCGCCCGAACGGCTCGAACTTGCAAAAGCGTTTGGCAAACAGCACGGGGCGACGGTGAACGATGTCCTGATCGGCGCGTACTTCCTCGCCCTCCTGAGGGTCCGGGGCAACCCATCGGACCGGGGAGCACCTTTATCGCTCCTGACTTCGGCCGACCTGCGCAGGAAGCACCCCGGGTGCCACGGCGAGGGCCTGCCCATGAACCTCTCCATCGCCTACGAGATCACCCTCTCTGCAGAAGTGGGAGCGGAACTGGCAGATGTCATCGACCAGGTGACAGCCATAACGACCCACCGCAAGGCGGGAAATCTTGGCCTTGCGGCCATTCTCTTCTACGAAGAGATCCTGGCAGGCGGGATGCCGGCGGTGAGAGCGTTCTACGACGGGATGCTCGGAAGGTACCAGGCATCCGGCCAGAAAAACCCGGTCTTCTCCAACCTCGGGGTCTTCGACCCCGGCGACTACCTCCCCGTCCCCGGAAAGGACGGGACGGAGCTCGATCTCCAGGACGTCCGGTATCTCCCCTGCGTCTGCTGGCCGTACAGCTTTTTGACGATCGCTTCCACCTTCCGCGGCCGCCTGACGATCGCGACAGCGTATGAGGAAGGTCCCTACTCGACGGCCGTCGGCGGCGGCAATCTCCGCGCAGTGCGCGGCAACGGACGGAGGCAGCGGCGCATCGCGGAGAATCTCGTCGTAGGGCAGCAGTGGGTCGAAGTTCTCGGCATAGAGGTCATGGAATGCAACGGTATGCCCGCATTCTCTGAGGGCAGCGACGGCGACCTCTGTTATCGCATGGTTGAAGCTTCCTCCGTGCGGGTGTGCGAGTACGACGGATATGAACATCGAAACCCCCTATACGATTACTTAATCCTATCGCCTTAAAAAGGGGGTATACGTGACGGAGCAGTTCATTCTGCTACCTGAACCAGAACACCGCACGTTGGCGCTTCAGCAGCGATTCGGTACACTCCATGCAAATTTGCAATCTTTGCAAATGGCCTCGCTTACCTGAAAAGACACACTCGCCAGGGCCGCAGGATTTGATGCCGCATGAATAAATTTTACATCTCATAACGTGAAGCTGAATGTGATGAAGAGCCCTTTTCACGTCATGATCATCCCCACGCTCGGTTGCCCGTCCAAATGCCACTACTGCTGGAGTTCAGATGAAAGGTCTCCGAAGATGAGTATCGAGACCGTCCAGGAGATAACGGAGTGGCTCAAGGACTACCAGTCCAACCAGATCACCATCACCTTCCACGGGGGAGAGCCGCTCCTTGCAGGCGCGGACTTTTACCGGCAGGCTCTCCCCATCCTCTCCGAGGGGCTCGCCCATCTCGAACCGACGTTCGCCCTGCAGAGCAACCTCTGGAAGCTCACCCCGGAGATGGCAACGGTTTTTGCAGAATACAATATTCCCGTCGGCTCCAGCATCGACGGCCCCGAGGAGATCAACGACGCACAGAGGGGAAAGGGCTACTACCAGAAGACCATGCGGGGCTACGAGATAGCACGAGAAAACGGACTTGAGGTCAGGTTCATCTGCACGTTCACCTGCCGGTCGGTCGAGCATAAGGAGGAGATCTTCAACTTCTTCCTGCAGAGGGGGTTCCCGCTCAAACTGCACCCGGCACTGCCGTCTCTCCGGAGCGAGGATCCGAAAGAGTGGGCGCTCGAGCCTGAGGCCTACGGGGAACTGCTGGTTTACCTCCTCGATAAGTACCTGGAGAACCTGGGCAACATCGAGGTCATGAACATCAACGACCTCTGCAGGTGCATCTTTACCCGGCACGGCACCGTCTGCACGTTCGTGGACTGCATGGGAAGCACCCTTGCCTTCGGGCCGGACGGGAGCATATACCCCTGCTACCGCTTCGTCGGGATGCCTGAGTACGTGATGGGGAACGTCTACGACCGCCCCACAGCCGACGACCTCGCCCAATCAGACGCCTGGAAACTCATGCACGCGTTCAAGGAGTATGTCGACCGCGAATGCGGCGAGTGCCCCCATATCAAGTACTGCCGGGGCGGGTGCCCCTACAACGCGATAGCGCCCACGGACGGCGAAGTCCGGGGTGTCGATCCCCACTGTATTGCGTACAAGCGGATATTCGACGAGATCACCGACCGGCTGAACGAGGAGATGTTCGGATCCGCGGATATCGAGATGGGCGGGTTCGGTTCGCCGTTCGGGCGGAAGAAAAAACCGGGGATTATGTCGATCCTGCAGACGATGGCGACGAAGTAGGCGCCCGGCGCCGCTCCCGGATCTCGTTAACGGCAGTCCGGGCACGCCACGAAGGCCGGGGTGGCTTTCTTCCCTGTTCGCTGCCGGCCTCCTCGTCGGCGGCTACTTCCTTCCCGTCGCCTTAAAGAACGTGTAGCAGAAGACGCCGTCCGGCCGAGAGGTGCGGTAGAGGTCGCGTATGCCCTGCTCCCAGTCCTCCCGGCTCATCATCCCCCGGCCCACCGCGTCGTCCCCGACGCCCTCGACCATGGCGGTGAAGGTCAGTCTCGTGAACCCGCGGGCGAGGTCCGGCCGGGACGCATCCACGTAGACCATCCGCGGAGAGACACGGACGTCGCGGTATCCGGCACCGGCGACGAGCGGGTCGAGTTCCCTCCCGATCAGGGCGTTGCCGCCCATCTCCCGCTGGAGGTCGACGAGGCACCCGATGGCCCGGCGGGCATGGGTGCTGTCCGGGTGGAAGTACGCCGAGCCGTGATCTCCCTCGATCACCGTGATCGTGCCGTCCTCCCTGAGCAGCGGGCGGAGGCGTTCGAGTGCGCGGCGGGGCTCCGCCAGGTGATCGAGGACGAAACAGAGGAAGATGTGGTCGAAACTCTCCAGCTCGTACCGGAGGTCGAAGATATCCCCGGCCTCGAACGTGACGTTCGTGATGCCTTCGGCCTGTACGCGCTGTTTTGCCTGGGCCAGTGAGGCTTCGGATACATCGACCGACGTGATCCGCGCCTCCGGGCTGTTTCGCGCCAGGATGACCGTCTGGGCGCCGGTGCCGCACCCGGCCTCGAGCACCCTTGATTCCGCCGGATACCGGGTGTCGCCGTGGAGGAGCCCGGTCAGGGTCTCCGCCTGGTCGTGCAACCGCTCCGCTTCCCGCTCTGTATACCCGTGGACATACTGCCTGCCGCTCATTCCGCTTCCTCTGCCTGCAGGGATCTATGCACAAGTTCTGTATTAAGGCACCGGGGTGCGGGTCCCGTCCGGCTCGCCGGATCATGTTACCCTCCCGGAGCGTTGCACGCCGGCCGTATCGTGATATCCGCAGCAGGAACAGGAAAGCAAAGCGTTTTCAGGAAGAAGAGCAGAGCCTAGATATAACAGTTCTGCAACGAGCTCTCACGATAACCAGGAACGGGACAGGATGGCCCAGGGCAAAACCGGACGGTACAGGAGTGTGAGCGGCCGTGTCTGATATCTTCACGATTCTCTTTCCGATCCTGGTCGGCTTCTGCGTCGTCTCGGCGCTCATCACCTACGGCCTCGGGACGTATGTTTTTGCACGGAACCCTTCGTCGGCGGTCAACCGCCTCTTCCTCGCGGTAGCGCTCTCGGCAACCTACTGGGCCATTGGCGAATTCTTCATCTGGTATTCGGCCGGCTACGATGGTTGCCTGTTCTGGCTGAAGGCCAGCTCGTTCTGGCCCCTGGTCATCGCGCTCACCGCCCACTTCACGCTCGCCTTCACCGGCCACCCCCTCGCGCAGCAGAAGAAGCACGGCGTGCTCCTTGCTTCCCTGTACCTGCCCGCCCTGAGCTTTTCCCTGATCGGGCTCTCCACCGATCTGATCTACACGGTAGCGTTCCAGCCCGGAACGGGTTACGTCTACCTGCCGGCATCTGCAAATCCGGTCTACGTAGCCGGGAGAGCCTATGCCGCCTTTGCGATGCTCTGGGCGGTATACGCCGGCATCTCGTCCTGGCGGAGAGCGCGCCCGGGGAGAGTCCGGCGCCAGAACCGGCTCGTCAGTATCGGCATCGCAACCGTCGTCGTTTTCGGCGCTCTCTCCGGATTGGTCCTTCCGGCCTTCGGGATCTACACCGTCAATCTCGTCTTCATCGGGATCGTGGTCTTCTCCCTCCTTATCGCCTACGCCGTTCACAGGTACGGGCTGTTTACTCTGAGCCCCCAGGCGGCGGTCCCGGAGATCCTCAGGACGATGCCCGACGGCCTTGTCCTTACCGATATGGACGGCAGGGTCATCACGGCAAACGCGTCGGCCGCGGAGGTCTTCGGCGTGGCCGAGGCAGATCTTCCCGGACAGCCGGTCGGGAGGTTCATTCCCGATACGGCGTACGCCTCGATCAGGGCCGCCGTCACGGAGCAGGGAAGGTTTTCGGATCTGGAGGCGGTGCCCGACGGCAAGAAGGACTGCGTTCTCAGCATCGCCGGGGCACCTGTCAGCGACCCGGATGGAGAGCCTGCCGGCATCGTCCTGATCATCAGGGACATCACCGGCCGGAAAGCAGCCGAAACAGCCCTCCGGACTGCCAACCAGAAACTGTCGCTCTTATCCCAGCTGACCTGCCACGACATCGGCAACGATATCACGGCCCTTTCCTGGTACCTGAACCTCCTCTCTGAGGACGGGATGCATCCCGACGGCGATGTGTATCTATCCCGATCGGTCGAGGCCGTGGAGAAGATCAAGAAGCATCTCCAGTTCTCCCACGAATACCAGATGATCGGCGTGTACCAGCCGGTCTGGCAGCCGCTTGAGGCGATGATCGTCCGTGCCGTCAGCAGCATTCCGCATCCGGGGATCGAGATCGCCGCGTCAATCGCTCCGGTGGAGATCCATGCCGACCCGCTCTCGCCAAAAGCCGTGTACAACCTGCTCGAGAACGCACTCCGGCACGGAGGAAACGTCACCACGATCAGTATCACGACCGTCGAGCGGACCGACGGGACGCTCGTCGTGGCATTCGAGGACGACGGCGCGGGAGTCGATGACGGGGAGAAGGAGAAGATCTTCAACTACCATTACGGGAAGAACACCGGTTTCGGGCTGGCTTTTTCCCGGGATATCCTTTCCGTAACCGAAATCGCGATACGCGAGACGGGGACGGCGGGCCGGGGAGCCCGGTTTGAGATCCTAATCCCTCCCCGGGCCTGGAGGCCGGTCGGAGGCGGAGAGCCGGGACCGGACCCGACGGATAGCCGGGGGCAGGAGACCGCCGAGGAAGGCTAAGCGCAGGGTCGGTCCCGCCATCCTCAAGAGCGGATCCCCGGGAAGCGGCATCGTCTTCGCGCTCCGCCGGATACCGGCTCCTACGGCCGGATGACGTACTCTTCGATGAGCCTCCAGGACCTGTCCTCCGTCATGATCTCGTTCGTCCAGGTGATCGCACGCGGATCGGCCGCATCCCAGATGAAACGCAGGCTGACCGCCGGATCCCCCATGGACTCCATGATGAGCCGATCACCCTCGAGCCTCCCCCGAAACACCATGGAGATGCCGTTGCTGTCGACGGCCATGCCCCGATACTCTTCCGCCCTCGCATCCCAACCCGCAATCCAGTGAGCCTTCCAGGTAACCACCTTCTCTCCTGCGACGAACTGGTCCTGCTCGAACCTGCAGGAGCGCCAGAGGCCGTTTATGATCCACTCGCAGTCCGCCCTGCCTCTTGCCTCCATCTCGGGCGACCCCGGACCCATGCCGCCCGCTTTCACCCTGCCCGTCCAGGTCCCGTTCGGGTGGAACCGGGCAAGCGCCCCGGTTTCAGGTCCGGGTTTCAGCACCGTGGGCTCCCACCGGGCAGTCGTTCCTGCCGGTGCTTCTCTCTCGGTCATTCGCATCACCGCCCGGAGACGGGAACGCCAGCCCATATAAAGATCTGCCCGGACCGCCATGCCGCCGGCACGGACTTCTCTTCCTCGTCTTCTTCCTTACTGAAGGAGATCTACGGCATGCGGTCGGCAACCGCGACCACAAAGCACTTGGCACCTTGAATGACACACATTTTAGAGAGAAAAGGTCGTTCCAATGAATCAGTCCACTTCCCGATGCGGAGAACAGCATCCCTACATGCTTGAAGACCTGGGCTGGACGGAGGAGCATGATGCGGCATTCTCGAAGTACACCGGTCCGTACCTTGCCGGCCGCGTGGCCTGCCGGCAGAAGACGGTGTGGGATATGGGATATACTCATCGACGGCGGGTCCGTCACTGCCGCCGGCCGTGACCTCAATGCCCGCCGGATCGAACGCTTTCTCGCGATCGCCCACGCATCCGGCGCCCGTCCGGGTATCGTCATCAATAAATCCGATCTGGCGGACGACCCCGCAACGCTCGCCGACGAACTCGCTTCGGCCTCCCCCGGCATACCGGTCATTCCAATCAGCGCCGTGAGCGGGGAGGGAGTCGACCGGCTCGAACCATACCTGTCGCCGGGAAGAACGATCGCCCTCATCGGCTCATCGGGTGTCGGCAAGTCCACCCTGATCAACCGGCTCATGGGCCGTCCGGTGCAGGACACCTCGGATATCCGGGACTATGACGGCAAAGGGCGGCACACCACGACCGTCCGCCAGCTCTTCGTCCTCGCCGGCGGGGCGCTCATGATAGACAACCCCGGCCTGCGGGAGGTCGGTATCGGCACGGCTTCCGCCGGTATCGCCGATACGTTCCCCGACATTCTCGAACTCGCGGAAGGCTGCAGGTTCTCGGACTGCCGGCACGAGCAGGAGCCGGGCTGTGCGGTCCGGGCGGCCGTCGCGGACGGGATTCTCCCTGCAGCACGGCTGAAGAGTTTTCAGAGGCTCATGGGAGAACTCGCGTTTGAACAGGATAAAGCCGAGATCGGGCTTATAAGGCTCGAGAAGAAGCGCTGGAAAGCGATCGGGAAGATCCAGAGGGATATCGGGAAGACAAAGGGGAGGTAACGGCCGCTGGAGGTAAACCTCCCGGCCGGATCACTCCTTCTTCCGGAGGATGAAGAACTCGTAGCCGTACTCGTCGGCATGCTCCCGGTAGACGGCGGTCTCCCGCTCGGCGAACTCAATCTGCGCCTCCGCCTCGGGATTGCCGGCGACTTTCGGCCGCAGGCCTTCTATCCGCTTGAGGACCGGCACATAGTAATTCTCCCACCACGCGGACTTCGGGAGCGGAAAGGTCGCGACGACCTCGTAACCGGCAGCTTCTGCGATCGCGCAGGTCTCCCGGACCGTCGTTATCGCCGGGTAGCAGTCGTTCCAGAACGCCGCCGCCTCCGGCGAGGGGTGTTCGGTGAACCAGACAGATTCGGTGAGGCAGAGGTAGCCGCCGGGACGGAGGAGCCTCCTCCACGAGACGAGCCCTTCCCGGAACCCCACGATAAAGATCGAGCCCTCCGCCCAGAGGACGTCGAACGATGTGTCGGGGAACGGCAGGTCGGCCATGGAAGCCCGGACCGTGGCGATCCGCTCGCCCACCCCCGCCGATGCCGCGCTCCGGGCGAGGTCGTCGAGGAACGGCTGGTGGACGTCGACGGCGGTGATGCGGCAGCCGGGGCAGGTCCGGGCCACCTCAACCGTCTGCATCCCGGCCCCGCACCCGATATCCAGGATCTCCGGCCGGGCGGGAAGGTCGGTAAGCATCGAGAAAGCCTTTCTCGTGCACTCGTTGCTCCCCGGCCCCTGGCGGGGCAGGCCCTCGTGCATGGTAAAAATGAAAGGGGTTTCCATGACAGTAATGCGTCGTGCGGCTCTATAACCCATACAGTCGGAATTGCTCCCGATCGTCGCGAAAACGCGTCCGTGCCGAACCCGGGGTTATAAGGTGGGTTACAGGGTTGCCATCCCCATGAGCGGGAGAGGATCGGGGCGGCCCCAACTGCCAAAACCCGCATCCCGCCAGAGCTAAATACCACCACCGCCCAATGATCCGTATGGAGCATAAGACCCCCGCCTCAGAACTCCGGGACCGTATGGAGCGGTTCCGGCTCCGTATGGACGCGGAGAACCCCTCGTGGGAGCTTGCCGCGATCTTCGGGCGGACAAACCAGTTCTACTTCACCGGGACGATGCAGGACGGGGTCCTCCTCATCCCCCATAGCGGCGAGGCCGTGCTCTGGGTGCGCCGGAGTCTCGAACGAGCAGAAGACGAGTCGCTATTCCCCGACATCCGGCCGATGAAGAGTTTCCGCGACCCGGCTGCCGGGATGGGTGCATGCCCGGAGACGGTTCACGTGGAAGCGGAGACGGTGCCCCTCGCGCTGCTCCAGAGGTTCAAAAAACACTT
>JASGMC010000057.1 GCA_030156625.1 Methanoculleus sp. | reverse complement strand
CGCGACGATCGCCGTCGTGTAGGTGCACTTCGCGGTCATGTCGTCGAGGCAGGGGACCAGCCGCTGGAACCCCCACTGCTGGCACTGGGTGATCTGGGTTGGCGGCCCGCCGGGAGAGACCCCGTCGTAGTAGAGGCCTTCGAGGACGTGGCTGCTCGGCCGGCAGATCGTCTCGGTATCGAGGGTGAACCGGGTCCGGGGCGGGACGGGCGGATCGAAGGCGGCGGTGAGGAGTGCCGCGCCCTTATCGTAGGTGTAGGTGACGGCGTACCCGGCGCACGCGACCCGGAGTATGTCGAGATCCCGGGCGTTCAGGGTGAGGGACGCGAGCGGCGCGTCGAGTGTCTCGGCGGTGAGGGCGGAGACGACCCGGGTGTGGCCGTCGTAGACGTCGAAGGCGAGGTCCATGTGGACGACCCGCACGGGGAGCGCCCCGAAGTCCTCCGGGTAGTAGCGAAAGAGCCTCCCCCGCCTCTTCTCTTCTCCCGTCAAAGGTCCGCCTCGCCGGTGATCTCGCGGAGCGCACGGCGGATCGCCGTCCGAACTTCGGGCTCCTCCTCGCCCTCGAGCGCGGCGGTGAGGGCGCTTGCCGCCTGCGGGTCGCGCAGTTTCCCGAGTGCATCGGCGGCGGCCGTCCTGACGTCCTTCTTTTTGTCCGCGAGAAGGGGGAGGATCGGCTCGACCGCGCGCCGATCGCCGAGCTCGCCGAGCGACCAGGCGGCACCGCGCCGCACCCACCGGTCGCGATCGGCGAGGAGGGGCAGCAGCGGCTCGACGGCCCGCGTGTCGCGGAGTTTCCCGAGCGCCTGCGCGGCGACCCAGCGGACTTCGTTCTCGCTGTCGGCGAGAGCGGCGATCAGCGGCTCGACCGCCCGCGGATCGGCGCACCCCCCGAGTGCCTCGGCCGCCCGCAGCCGGTAGGGGGTGCTCTCATCCGAGAGCTGCTCGATGTACTTGCCGATGTACTCCTCGCGCCGCTTCTCTCTGTCCTCCATAAGGCGTTTTACCGAGCGTTCCATCTCAATCCCTCCAGGTTATCGCCGCACACCAGATGTCGTTTGCGGTATATAGCACCTGGCACGGCATCCCTCCGTGTTGCAGGTGTCGGGTTCGCCGTCGCGCGCAACGGTTACGCCGTCTCCTCTTCTTCTTCACCGACAACGTCGAACGCGACGATCCTGTATCTGTAATATCGCCCGTCCGGGGCGGCGAAGGAGAGGAAGACCATCAGCCCGTGCTCGTCCGAGATCCAGAGTTCGGCGTCGTCGTCGACGGTGTGATAGTCGAAGCCGAACCTGATGAGAGCCTCCTCGATGGCGCTGTCGGCCTCCATATCCTGGACCATCTCAAACGTCGCGGCCAGAGGATACTCCCGCTCTTCGAGCGCAGATACCTGAAGCCTTGCCTGCTTCTCCGCGAGGAGGAGATTATCCAGGGTCGCCATGATCTCCTGTGCGACCAGATCCACCTCTTCCAGCCCCATATCTGTACCGTTTGACCTGTCGGTATATAGTTCAGGAAGTCCCTCCGCGGCACAGTGAACCAATCCCTTCCCCCGCCACGATCCCGGAAAAATTATTTCCCAAACATGGCCGGGTACGTCTCCATCCTCGCCACGGCGTCGCCATAACGAAACTCTAAAACATCCTGGTGCCGATAGAAGGCTGATGGCAGAAGGCAGGCTCAAGATTGTCGTATTCGGCTCCTTCAATGCAGGAAAGTCCAGTTTTATCCAGGCGCTCGACCCCCGCAGCCGCCACATCGAAGCAACCTCGAAAGAGGGTCCCACGACCGTTGCGTTCGATTTCGGCAGGCTCCAGGTGGGAGACCAGGCGGTCTACCTCTTCGGGACGCCGGGGCAGGAACGATTCGAGTTTGTCCGGCAGATCCTCTCGCGGGGGATGGATGGCGCGATCATCGTCGTGGACGCCACCACGGGAGTGGACGCGATGACCCGGCACCTCTACGGCCAGTTGAAGGCCCTCAAGGTGCCGCTCGCGTTCGTGGCGAACAAGTGCGACAGTCCGGGTGCGGTGCCCGAGGCTGTCTGCCGGGATCTCCCCGGAGAGGTGGTGCACCCCATCTCCGCGCGGAACGGCGATAACGTCCATGCAGCACTTGACGCCTTCGTGGCGACCCTGGCCGCCCGGTAGCGATCATTTTTACTGCCTGCGGGTCGTTCTTCTCTGCACACAATGACCCGCAAAGAGACCTATATCAGGGAGGTTGCCCGGCTGCTCACGAGTTTTCTTTCGAGCGGGAACGCCGGGGATCTTCTCGCCTACCTGGTCGCGGGAAGCAATCTCCCCGGACCCCGGGCAAACCTGGAGCTCGCGGATGCGTTCGGCGAGACCGTGCGGGCGTTCGCGGTTGCCGATGCCGACGATCACCGGAGCCTGTGGGACCTCTGTGTCGAGCTCGCCTGCGTTTCCCCGGAGGATGCACCGACGGGAGACCCGCACGAGTTCCTCTCGTTCTGCGGCGTTCGGGGTATCGGGGCGATCGGGTCCGTATCGCCGGCATGCGTCGAGGCGGCGCTCCAGCACCTCGCGGAGGCTTCCGTCGATCCGCGGTGGCGGATCAGGGAGGCGGTGGCGATGGGGCTTCAGGACCTCCTCTCCCGGCAGCGGGATACGACGATCCCGGAACTGGAAGACTGGGTTGAGGGAGGCTCCTGGCTCACCATGCGGGCCGCGGTCGCAGGGATTGCCGAACCGGACCTCCTCGCGGAACCGGACCTCGCGCAGACGGCGTTCAGGCTCCACCGCAAGACCCTGATCCGTGTCTATACCGCAAAGGAGAGGCAGTCCGAGGCTTTCCGCACGCTTAGAAAGGCGCTCGGCTACACGCTCAGCCTGGTCGTCAGCGC
This sequence comes from Methanoculleus sp., assembly GCA_030156625.1. Taxonomy (GTDB): domain Archaea; phylum Halobacteriota; class Methanomicrobia; order Methanomicrobiales; family Methanoculleaceae; genus Methanoculleus. The sequence continues at coordinate 11,705 of JASGMC010000057.1, read as the reverse complement.
TCTTCCCGGGATCGGCTTTGAGTACCTGCGGCAGCTCGCGACCCTCGACGACCAGGATATCCAGTGGATTGTGAGAGAGAACCTCAAAAAGAACAGGCTCGAGAAGCAGTACCCCGAGACGGTGCAGCACATCCGGGCGCAGATGGGGTAGAGGGGGGGCCGGTAGTCGGCGAAAGCCGGTGATATCCCCTTACTGATCCCGAGTCGACAGCAGATGCATATCCTCTGACGTTTTCTGGTCCCTTAGTCTACAATCGCCGACGCCGTCTCGTCGAAGGGATTTGTCCGCATCGCAAGCGAGAAGAGGTACGGGTAGTTCTTCTGCAGGTAGCGCATGTAGTCCAGCCACTCGCGGATCAGGAGTCCGTAGATCCGTTCGAGGTCGCCTGCGAGATGGGCCGTGTCGGTCTTTGGCAGATCGGAGAAGCCGGGCCGGCGCTGCAGTTCTTCGTTGAAGTGGAATACCGCCCGGAGGAGCTCGGTGAACGTCTCGTGCTCGAGGAGCGCAGGGTTCTCCAGCAGCCGCAGGAGAAAGTCCTCGCGCGACCCGAGGAACCGTTTGAGGGCGGCGAGATCGATGTTCTCCATCCCGACACGGCAGGGATGCCGCCTCAGCTGCTTTGCAACCTCCCGGAACTTCTCGTCGGTCCAGGTATCGTCGACCAGCAGCAGCGGCCGGACCCGGTCCAGGTCGGGGTCGTTGTTTGAGATGTAGGTCAGGAGCTCGCTCCCGAGAGCCGAGAAGAACGTCCCGATGACCATGTTCAGTTTTTCCATCCTCTGCCGCCGGTCGTGGGACGCGAGCATCTGGTGGAAGACGAGCGTCACCAGGAGGACCTCGAGCGGAAGGAACGCGATATCGCCGAGCGTGTAGATGCCGATATGGTGGAGGTCGTGGAAGACCAGGAAGTGCAGGGCGTAGAGCACGGCCGAGAGGATGACAAGCCCAGTCCCGAAGGTGATCAGCCACCGTCTTTCGTCCATTGCGAGGGTCTATGTATACCCGGATCCCATGAAACCCGCGCCCCCGGGTAGTATGAGCTCACCTGCCCCACACCCCATAGCGCCTCCACGCCTCTTCCACGTGCAGCGCCTGCATCCCGAGCCTCCGGGGCGCGTCGACGTCGTTTTCGGAGTTATCCCCGATGAAGAGGACATCGGGTGCGGAAAGCCCCATCCGCCCGAGAGCCGCTGCGTATATCCGCGGGTCCGGCTTCTGGTAGCCGAGGTCTGAAGAGAAGATGACGAAGCCGAGACGGCCGTAGAGCCCGAGCACCCGTATCTCGCGCTCCGAAAAGACCCGCTGCCCGTTCGAAACGACCCCCGTCTTCTTCGTGGAGAAGAGGTCGAGCAGCCTCCGGCTCTTTTCGATGACACCGAGGCGCCTGAGCGACGCGGCCCGAAACGCCCGGGCGGCCTCAACGCCGAGCCGCTCGCTGTCGATCTTCCAGACGGCGTGTTCGGCGCAGATACCCGCAAAGACCCCCTCGACCCGCACCTCCGGGTGGCGCTCCCCGGTACGGTCGGCCGCTTCCCTGACCCGGACGGCGTAGAGCTCCTTCAGGGCTTCGGGCATGATCCGGACACCCTGGTAGATGAGCCACCGCGAGAGGTACCGGTAGGTCTCGATATCGCGTTCGTCGGTCTGGACATCGATGAGCGTCCCGTAGCAGTCGAAGAGAACCCCCGCTACCGGTGGACCGCGGCCAGGCACGCCTCTGCCTCCGCTAGAAGCCAGTCACGTTCCGCCGCCCGCCAGGGCAGCCGGGCGATCCTGAGGTAGCCGAGTGCCATGAAGAAGGGGAGGGCGGCGGTATGGCGCCGGAACTCTTCTTCGCCCTGGCTGTAGTGCCAGAGCAGGTGGCCGATGTAGTCTTCGGCCCTCGCGTTGCTCCCGTCCGATGTCTTGAGCTCCGAAGCGAGGATGCCGAGGTCGCGGACCGGGTGGGTGTGGTTCCGGGCCCCCTCGAAGTCGATCGCGCAGGTATCCCCGTCGAAGAGGTAGTTGCTGAGCGTGGCATCGCCGTGGGCCATGCAGCCGACATCGGGGTCAAGCCGCGTGCCGTGCCACCACGCCCCGAGCAGGCGGTCGAACCGTTTCCTCCGGCGAGCCGGGAGGGCGTTCTGGTCGAGCACCGCGTGGAAGTAGGCGAAGTCGCGCTCCCGCTTGCAGGAGGTCCGCGTACTGTCGTGGAGCCGGCGGAGCAGGTGCGCGACGCCGGTAAGGGGGTCGTAAAGGGATACCCCCGCCGCGAGGAGCTCGCGTATGGTCCGGCCGGGGACATACTCGGTCACGAGGGCGGATTGGAACCGGCTGTTCGTGGTGATAGCATGAGGGACGCGGATCCAGCCGGATACGTGGCGGAGCCGACGAAACTCGTTCTTCATCGCCGCATCCGCGTTGTAGGTGGTCTTCGCGCCTGTCGGCGCGCCGAAGAACTTGCCGACCACGCTGAGTCCGGTGCCGGCGAACTCGTACCGGCAGACGACGTGCGATGCAGGCTCTACCCGGTAGACCCGGATCCTGCCGCGCCACCCGGCCAATCGATCAGCGAGGACGCTCGCGAGCCAGTCCCCGAACGCATCGCCGGCCTCCAGGCGTCCTACCTTCCTCTCGACGATCAACTGCTGTACCACCGGTAGTCACCCGGGTTCTGCAGGGCAATGAAAGTAACCGTGGCACCGGACCCACACCTTTTTTACCGCCATGACGTCTTAACGGGGTACCGGTGCATTCCGGGAGTGACGAGCCATGATACCGTTTCGTGAGTATCTCGAGATGATCAGGCCCACCATCAACCGCCGGATCGAGGAGGTGGTGAGCGGCGAGGGCGCGATCGACCCCGGCGTCCTCCCGCTCCTCGTCAGGGGAAAGCGGATGCGGGCGGGACTCCTCCTCTGCATCCACGCCGGCCTTGCCCGGACGACGGTGCCCACCCGCCAGGCGCTTGACCTTGCCTGTGCCGTCGAGCTCGCCCACGCCGCAAGCCTCATCCTCGACGATATGCTGGACGGGGACACCGTCCGGCGGGGAGCCCCGTCCCTTCACCTCACCCGGGGAGAGGGGCGGGCGGTTCTCGACGCCGTCGGCATCCTCGCTCTCCCCTATGTTCTCGCCGCCCCCTACGGTGCCGGATACGTAACGATGCTCGCGTCGGCCCAGCAGAGTATGGCCCGGGGCGTGGCCTGGGAGATGCTCGGGGGACCGGAGATCCCTGCGGCCGAACTTTACGATGCCATCATCGTCAGGAAGACGGGGTGTCTCTTCTCGCTCGCGGCCGCCTGGGGTGCCATGGCGGCGGGAGAGGAGAAGGCGGTCGTCGCCGCGTTCGCGGACTTCGGCCTCTCTGCCGGGAAGGCGATGCAGATCGCCGACGACATCGCGGACCTGCACGCGCCTGCGGGAGGGATCCGGGAGTCCCGGCCCGGGTCCGAGGCGCTCCTCCTTCGGTGCGTCCCTGGAGACAACGGTACCCGGCAGGCGCTGGGGTGGATACTCGAGCGGGAGATGGATGGTGCCGCCGCCCGGATCGCGGACGAGGGCCGGCAGCGGGTGCCGCCTGAGGTGTGGGAATCCTTCGGGCAGGTTGTCCGGGACATCGTTGGGCTCACGATCGGGGGCGGGCGCCTGCCGGGTGACGGCACGCTGTTCCCGCAACTCTCTCCCGGCGCCTTTCCGCAACGATAAATACCGCTCCGTCCCACACTCTTTTGAGAAACCATGCCGGTAATTACCATTCGTATGGCAGAGGGGCGGACGCTTGAACAGAAACGGGTACTCGCAGACGAGATCACCGCCGCGGTCACGAAGACGTTCGGCGTCGACCCGCAGGTGGTCACCATCTTCTTCGAGGAACTCAGGACCGAGAGCATCGCCCGGGCGGGAAAACTCCTCTCGGAGTCGTAGTCCTGCGGCGAGCGAACACTTTTTAGCCGGGGAACCTCAAACCCCGGGAGTGAACGGCATCATGGTGCGTGAATTCGACGAGAAAGACTTTGCCATCCTGCGGAAACTGGCCCCCGAATACAGCGGTGTCCTCTGCCCGGAATCGGGGCACGAGTTCCACTCGATCCTCCCTCCGGTCTCTAACCACATCGCCGAGGACGGGGAGGATTTTGCGGAAAGGGTCGGCCGCCTCTCGGACGAGGAATGGGGCTACCTCACCGACCAGATCCTTTCCGGCCGGGAAGACCTCGGGTGCATGCCCGAGGAGGATATCGAGACCATCATCGTCCGCATCCGACAGGCGGTATCGGAGGAGGCTGCCGGGAGGGTCGAGAGGCTCTACCACCTCTCCGGGTGCGGGATGCTGTAGGAATTGGCCGCATCCGGTAACGGTATATGTCCCGGCGACAACCGGACATTCATGGAATTGAAAGAGCAACTCTCCGGCGTCCCGGGGATGCTCCGGCCGTTCAAGGCATACCTCCGCGAGGCGGGGCTCTCCCCGGGCGACCAGGTCGTCTATTACGGCTGCCCCGGCGCCTGCACCCCCTTTATCGAACTCCTGGGGTTTGCCGTCCGGGACCTCCCCATCGAGCAGGTCTATGTGCCCGAGGCGGACGAAGAAAGGGCAAGGGTGATCCGCCAGGTCGCGGGTGTCGGGATGCAGGTCTCCGGCGATGCGATCCGCGTCGACCCGAAGGTGATCGTCCTGATGGGCGGGCTTGCGATGCCGGGCGTCCCGGTCGAGAAAGAAGCGGTGCAGGCGGCCGTCGCCGCCCATCCGGGGGCGAAGGTCGTGGGCATCTGCTTCATGCAGATGTTTGAGAAGATGGGCTGGCTCGATACCTTCGACTTCGATCTCGTCATCGACGCCGCCATCGACCCGGTCAGGGTCTGGCAGTGATCAACTGGTCGGCCGCCGCCGGCGCAGGGGATACCGGCGGCTCCCGTGTCCGGTCGGACCGGAGGAGGGTGAACCGGAACGCCGCGCCGGATTCCGGGCGGCCGGGCACCCGGTCATCGACCCACACCCGGCCGCCGTAGCGCTCGATCAGGGTGCGGGTGATGTAGAGGCCGAGTCCTTTCCCGCTCCGTGCGCTCTTGCCCCGCGCGAAGCGGGTGAAGAGGATGGGCTTGACCGTGTCGGGCACACCCGGCCCCGTATCCTCGATCGAGATCCCGACCGTTTCGTCGCCCTTCTCGACGCGGACCCTGACTTCGACTCCGGGGTCCCCGAACTTGATGCTGTTGCCGATGAGGTTCGCAAAGACTTCCTGGAGAAGGTCGTCGGCCATGACCCGGACCGGCTTTCCTTCGTAGGCGATCCCGGCATCGGGATGGTGGGCGATCTCGGCCCTGATGACGGCGTCGAGGTCGACGGGTTTCGCCGCCGTCTCATGGGAGTGCAGCCGCCGGATCGTCGAGACGTTCTGGATGATTCCGATGCTTCGGCTGATGCCGCCCCTGAGTTTCCGGACCATCTCCCTCTCCTTTCCCTCCAGCATATCGACCAGCAGGTCGGCATAGCCGAGGCTGACGGCATTGGCGTTGTTGATGTCGTGCGCCATGATGTCCAGGTAGAGGTTCGCCTCGTTGTGAGCCGCCCGCAGTGCTTCCTCGGCCCTGATCCGGTCGCTGATGTCGGCACCTGAGCCGATAACCCCGACCGGCAGGCCGTCGTCGCCGGTAAGCACGGTATCCTGCCACGCGAGGATCAGTTCGTCCCCGTTCCGCGTGACGACCGGGTTCTCCCGCCGGCCGGGGAAGGCGGTGTTGTTGGCGATCGCGGCATCGAAGTCCTGCCGCCGCGTCCTGCGCGATGCTTCGGGGACAACGGTATCGAACCAGTTCCTCCCGAGCAGTTCCTCCTCGCGGTAGCCGAGCAACTCGCAGCCGTGGCGGTTGACGAGCCGGATGGTGTGGTTTTTGTCAATGACGACGAAGAGGACGGCAGCCACGTCGAGGTAGCGCTGGGCAATATCCCTCTGCTTCTTCACTTCCCGCTCCCGCCCTTTGAGCTGCTCCGAGAGCGAGGCGACGACGAAGGCGATGATGATGAACATCAGGGCGCGCCCGTAGTCGTTCAACGTCAGGAGATCGGGCCTGTAAAGGAAACTGCTGACGACGACGAGCCCGCCGAGGAAGATGGCGACCAGGATGCTCCGCTTCTCCCACCAGAGCGCCGTCAGGATGATCGGGATGTAGAAGAAGTGCGAAAAGACGGTCCCGAGCATCAGGACGGTGTGGAAGTAGTAGGTCAGGAGTATCGATATGGCGAGGAGGGCCATGATGATGGCCACTCGCTGTTTTTCGGTAAGGGTAGTCACGGGGTGCCCACCTCGACTGCCGATATATATAATTTCTATCGTATAAAAATATCTGCATTTATATTATCCGCGGATTCAGACGGATTTTCCGGCGATTTCGGGGGAGAATAACGATCTTACAGGCGGCAGAAAACCGTGTATCGGCCGGGTACGGGACCGGCGTTCCGTAGGCGGGGAGGGGACGGAAGGATCTCCCGATACGGGAGTATTCTGTCGGATGAGGCCGGTTTTCTGCAAACTGCCTATATTTAATAGATCGTAGAGCAAAACTATTCCAACCGCCTGCTTCACCGGAGCGGTAGCCTGGAGGGCTGCATCGCGTGAAGCGGTACCGTGCAGCGTACCGTGGCGCCGGGATCTCCCGGTCAGGCGGCGCCACGAAACGCACCCGCTGGTGAACCCGTGCCGACAGACCTTACCGAAGCACTCAAAGCAATGGGCTATGCAGATGCCGGGGTCCGTACCCTGGTGGAGTCGTTCCCCCCCGCCGTCATCGAGTACCTGCGGGACTTCCGGCTGCAGGAGGTCCGCGACATCATCGAGACACTCCTCTACATCTATATCGCCCAGAACAGCGCGTCATCCCGGGGGGAAGGGGAGGGCGTGGTCGAACAGAGCTGTTATGCCTATACGTCGGGGCCGCTCTTTGCACTCAGGCAGGTCGACCTCATCGAGTCAGCCTCATGGCACGGCACGACGGTGATCAGGGCTACCTCTGCCGGAGAAGCAATCGCCCGGCCGCTGATGGAGGCGCGGCTCCGGGCGCTGGACATCGAGAGTCTCGCCCGCGAGATCCACGAGGTCGTCCCGGCCCTCCTCGCGGGGACCGTGAAGGGGTCATTCATCAACAAGACCTTCCCGTCCGCGCTCCCCCGCACTGAAGAGACGTTCGTCAGTTTTCTCCTCAACAACAGTCCGGGCCTCTTCCTCGAGTGCGAGCGGTTCGCCGCCCGGCTCAGGGCCGCCGGGTGCGCGGTCCTTGCCTACGCCTACGATCTCGACGGGTCCAGGGCCGACGGTGTCGTCTATACCTTTCCGCCGGAGTTTGCGTATATCCTCAAGGGGATGCTTGAAGCGATCGACCCGGGGGTCCGGGAGCACTACGACATGCTCCTCGAGTCGTTCTACTCGACGTTCACCGTTCTGCGCTACCTTGCCTGCGGCGAGGACTACGACCGTATCCGGACATCCCCGGCCCACCGCCGCGAACTCTCACGGGTGCTCATGCAGCTCACCGATGCGATCTACATCCTCGAGCAGGTGCCTCAGGACGACGGGGTCGACCTCGCCCGGTTCATCGTCAAGGACCGGAACCTCTATGATGCGCTCCTCCGGGACCTCGGGCGGGCCCTGATGGCCGAGGTTGCCGCGAAGATCGTCATCGACCGGCCGGCCCCGGCGGCGGAGCCTCTCCCTCCTCTCCATGGAGGGGCCGCTCCCGTCCCGGAGGAGACCCCGGCCGTGGCGCCCCTGCCTCCGGTTCAAGAGGAGCCGGAGGAGGAAGAGGACGGGTGGGACGAGATCGTCTTCCCCGACGAGGAGGAGGCGGAAGAAGAGGAGGGAGAGTTCCCGCTCCCGCCGCCGCCCGCGCTCCGCCGGTTCGTCACACCCCCTCCGGCCCCCGTACTCCGGCCCGCCCCGGAACCGGCACCGCTCGCACCTTCGGTGCTCGAACTCCGCTCCTGCGGAGCGTCGTCACTCGCACCTGACGGTGCTCGAACTCCTGCCGTTCGCACCTCCGGTGCTCATGCTCCCGCCCTTGCGGCCAGTCGCATTCCGCCAGTCGTTCACCGTTCCGACGGACTCGACATCTTCCTCGGCCACGCCCCGGACGGGCGGCGGGTCGACTGGTCGCCGGGACAGCTCAACAACGGCCACATGATCATCCTCGGCGGCTCGGGGGCCGGCAAGACCGAGACGATCCGATGCATCGCCTCGGAGCTTGCGGCACAGGAGATGCCGGTCGTCCTGATCGATTTCCACGGGGACATGGCCGCGAGCGACGGGGACATCACGTCCTACAAGATCCGCGAGGGCGGGCAGTACTACTTCAACCCGCTGGAGCTCGACCCCGAGATCGATGAGATCACCCCGCTCCGGGCCACCTCGGACTTCGTCGACGCCATATCCATCAACTTCCCGACGCTCGGCATCCAGCAGCGCAGGAAGATCAAGAACATTATCAAGGGCTGCTACCGGGCCTCGGGGATCACGGGGAACACCGAGACCTGGATACGGGTGCTCGACTTCGACGACATCGAGGGCGAGATCATGTCCTGCGAAGACGAGGCGATCCCGGCCTATCTCGAGGACATCTTCGACTACAAACTCTTCTCGGGAGAGGAGAAGATCTCTCTTCCGGCGATCCTCTCCGGCGGGATAACCCATATCAACTTAAACGCCCTCCCGGAGAACCTGCGCTACCTCTTTGCGGACCTCTTTCTGCGGCGCATCTACTACACCCTCCAGGCGACGGGTGAGATCCCGCGCGGAACGGAGGACGAGCGGGCGAAGTTCCGGCTCTTTGTCATCGTCGACGAGGCGAAACTCCTGGTGAGCCAGAAGAGCGGTTCGAAGACGGCGATCAAGGCGGTCTTAAACAAGTACGCCACCGAGATGCGGAAATTCGGGGTCTCGCTGATCCTCGCGTCACAGCTGATCGCTCATTTCAACGAGGAGATCCTCGCGAATATCGCCGTGAAGTTCTGCATGCGGTCCGAGAACAAGAAGCAGGCCCAGGAAAACGCCAAGTTCTTCGAGGTTAGCGAGAAGGATCTCCTCAATTTCCAGCCGGGGGAGGGTATCCTGATCATCGGCTCGGAGAAGATGAACGTCAGGATCGTCCCTGCGTCCGAACGAAACCTCTAGACCCAATACTTCGCTCATTTTTGCCATCGGGGAAGTCGTTCTTCGCGGTCGCACCTTCGGTGCTCAAGCTCCGGCCCTGTGGCCAGTCGCGCCCATCGGCCCGTCGCGCTTCGCACCTGGCGGTGCTCGAGCTCCGTTCCTCACGGAACGTCGCACAGCGAAGACCTTCGGTCTTCTCATGCTCCTGCCGGTCGCTACGCTCCCGCCAGTCGCACTTCGCGTGAGGAAGCCGGCGGTTTGACCTCCGGCGGGCTTCCTCAAGAACTCTAGCGAAGTTCCGGGATCGGGAAAACCCTTATCAGGGGCAGCGCCGGAGTTCCCGTATGGCAGGGCCGGATACACTTGATGAGTATCGCGAGAAGAGAGACTTCTCCCGGACGCCGGAGCCTCCGGGAGAGCGGGAAGCGGCTGCCCATCCCGTCTTCGTCATCCAGAAGCACGCTGCGACCACGCTCCACTACGACTTCCGCCTGGAGGCCGACGGCGTGCTGAAATCCTGGGCGGTTCCGAAGGGGCCGTCAATGAGCCCGAAGGAGAAGCGCCTCGCCGTCCCGACGGAGGACCATCCCCTCGACTACGCTGACTTCGAGGGCGTCATCCCCGAGGGGAGTTACGGGGCCGGAACGGTCCTCGTCTGGGACCGGGGGACCTACCAAAACCTCACGGAGAGGGAGGGGGAGAAGATCGGGGTCGCCGAGGCCCTCGAGCGGGGCCACGTATCCTTCCGGCTCGAGGGGAAGAAGGTCCGGGGCGGGTATGCACTCACCCGTTTCAGGACCGGGAAGGGCGAGGCCTGGCTCCTCGTGAAGATGGACGATGCCGAGGCGGATCCGGCCAGGAACCCGGTCGCGACGGAGCCCGGGTCGGTCGTCTCCGGCCGGACGATCGAGGAGATCGCGGCAGAGGGGGATGGATGACGGGCGAGCCACCGCGGAGAAGGGTTCCCGACTTTCCCGTGGAAATGGGTGAGTTCATCTGCCCGGTCTGCGGCAGGCAGTATTCCACGCTTGAAGATCTCCACGCCCACGTCAGGCACGCGCACCGCCGCCGCCCCCCGGAAGTCCGGTGAGGGCACCTGCCTGCGGCGGGTCCCCGTCCGGGGCCCATGTTGGGGGCGGGACGGGGGCCGGGGGTGCGCGTCCGGCGGTGGAGATACCGTGTCTCCTGGCCCGGGAGAGGGGGTCCCGTAGTCATCGCCCGGCTGCCTTTCGGTCGGGATGCTGGCCGGTGTGGGAACGGATATTTTCAAACCCGGGCTTAACGGTTTTTCATGCTTGAAAGGAAATCGGAAGACCTTACCGGAAAAAGAGTTTGTTTTTACGGCCCCGATAGCCCGCGGACCCCCGGAGCAGGGGCCCCCGGAAAAGATGGGGCACCTCTGGTAAATCATACTTGGTGTGATTTTATCGCAACACATAGCATACTTGGGGGCAAATGGGCTGCGCAAAGCCACCAATTTCAAAATCTGTCAAAAAAGGGCCGTAGAATTTCGGATATCGCGGGATTGCTCTCCCGTAACCGCGAAATAACGATTATTCTTCATTAGTATGAGGGATAAGTTTAAAATCTGAACTATCAAAAATTACAGAGATCAATCGATCGTAGATCCTCTCGAAGGTGAGATCATGGCTAGTAAAGTAATGACAAACAACGTTGCGGCAGGCAACGTTATGGCAGAGACCGTAAGCGACGCAGAGATCGTTGCACAGTTCAAGCAGCGCGGTTGTTGGGGACTGTACACGAGCGTGGACCTGAAAGGGTGCGACCCGGCATCGATCAGGGACGCGGAGAAGATTCACCGGTTCATCATCGAACTGTGCGACCTTATCGACATGAAGAGGTTCGGCGAACCGCAGATCATCCACTTCGGCCCGAATGAGAGGGTCGCAGGGTTCTCCATGACCCAGCTCATCGAGACATCGCTCGTCTCCGGCCACTTCGCGAACGAGACCAACGCGGCCTACCTCGACATCTTCAGCTGCAAGGAATACGAGCCTTCAAAGGCGGCAGAGTTTTGCAGAGACTTTTTTGAAGCAGAGTCGGCAACCTACCAGGTACTGTTCAGGGACTGAATACGAACACGACTCCCGGCAAACGCTTCAACGGTAATGTATGACGAAAGAGAGCCGCTGCCATCTCCCGCCGGTCCGACCGGATAACCGCGGGGGGGCGGCCCCCACCCTCGATTTTTCCCAGAGATGATGGCCCCTACCTCCGGGTAAGGACGTTCGGCCGGATAGCGGCGAACGATCGGCTCTGTTGGAAACCCTGCTCTGGTCGTGGAGATTGTCATTGAGGGGCAAGCGGCTATCAGGTGTTTGAGCACTCGAAAGACGGTTCCGCACTTCAGAACGGCCCTTGCCGGATTGGATCGCCCCGGATGGGTGCAGGCGGATCTTGAAAGCCCGAAAGGGTTTCGCAGGGTGACTGGTCACAGGGCCGGGGCATCAGTCTCATCTAGTGCAAGTTGCAACAAACAAAAGCGGTCGAAATGAGGGAAATGTCCCGATACAGTGGACCGTGGGGATATCGCCATAGGGGGGAGGGGACAGGGGAGGGGGGAG
>JASGMC010000056.1 GCA_030156625.1 Methanoculleus sp. | reverse complement strand
CTCGCAGATGCCGTCGGGGAAGCCCCAGGCGTCGGCGAACTTCTTGTGGACGGCCTCGTCGATGACCTTCTGGTAGCCGGTGAAGACGACCGGGAGCGCGCCCATGTCGCAGGCGCCCTGCACGTTGTTCTGGCCACGGAGTGCGTTCACGCCGGCGCCGGGCTTGCCCAGGTTGCCGAGCAGCATCTGGAGGTTTGCCACCGACTTGACGTTGTCGACCCCGGTGGTGTGCTGGGTGATGCCCATCGAGTAGAGGATCGCGCCGGGCTTGCTGGTGCCGAGCCACTCGGCGGCGGTCTTGAGGCTCGCGACGGGAATACCGGAGATCTTCGAGACGTTCTCAAGGCTGTAGGCGTCCTTCATGACGACTTCCTTGAGTTTCTCGTAGTCCTTCGTGCGGTTTGCGATGAACGCCTTATCCTCCCAGCCGTTCTTGATGATCTCCTGCATCAGGCCGTTGAGGATGGCGACGTCGGAGCCGGAGACGAACGGCATGTAGAGGTCGGCCTGCTTTGCGGTCGGCGTGTAGCGCGGGTCGGCGTAGATGATCTTCGCACCGTTCTGCTTGGCCTGCACGACCTTTCGCCCGATGAGCGGGTGCTGCTCGAATGTGTTGGACCCGATGATGAAGACACACTTGGACTCGGCGATGTCGAGAATGGAGTTGGTCATCGCACCGGAGCCGAACGCCGCCGCAAGACCGGCGACGGTGGACGCGTGGCAGAGCCGGGCGCAGTGGTCGATGTGGCGGGACTTCATGACGCCGCGGGCGAACTTCATCATCAGGTAGTTCTCTTCGTTCGAGACCCTGGCGGATGAAAGCGCCGCGAACTCGTCGGGCTTGTACGACTTGAACTTCTGTGCGATCAGGTCGTAGGCTTCATCCCAGGTCGCCTCGACGAACTTGCCGTCCTTCTTGATGAGCGGCTTCGTGAGACGGTCCGGGCTGTTCACGAACTCATGAGCGTAGGTCCCCTTGGGGCAGACCTTTCCCTCGTTCACGGGTGAGCGGCGGTACGGTGCTGTTCCAACAACTTTGCCGTCCTGGACGACGAGGTTGAAACTGCATCCCGTACCGCAGTAGGGACATGTTGTGGCTACATACTTCAACGTCATGTTTTTATGACCTCTATGGCAAACCGAACATCAGGTGTTAAGTTACTTAAATTATACCAGTTAACCGGATTCACCCCTTCTTTCGCCGGCGATATTGGCTGGTGAATAACAATCCGAATCTGTTCTTTGGGTTTTTACGTGAGTAAAAATCATCAGAATACGGGCCTCGATACCGCTGGAGGCCAGACATAAGTATTGAACCAATACGTGGGAGGGGGCTTCTCCAGTCGCTCAGGATCCAGGATGATTACCTCGGACCGAAGCGAAATCGGTGAGGGCGGCAGGAAAACGTGCGCTCCCCGGGGCACTCCCCTGTGGGTTGGAACGGCCTCTGTGCCGTCCGTTCCCATTCGAGGGGAGATGTTATTATCGGTGGAAACCTACACCTCCCGCATAGTTGCACAGGGAGAGAATTGCCATCGTGAAGAAGACACTCATTGTTCCACCGATGCTCGTCGACCTGGTGGCGAACGCCCTGGTGTCGATGGACGGCGTGAAGTTCACCGAACTCGATGCCTGCCCTTCGTGCGGCGGCCCGGTGACCGGGCACGACCTGCGGGCGAAACGGTTTGCCGTCGTGCTCCAGAAGGGAGAGGAGCGTACGATCCGGGTCTACGTGAAGCGTTTTTATTGCCAGCAGTGCGGCACCCTCTGCTACGCAGGCGCACCGTTCTATCCCGATACCCGCCTGGCGTCGCCCATCGTCGACCTCTGCCTCGTTCTCGCGCAGCAGATGCCGTTCAACCAGGTGGCACAACACCTCCGGGCGATGGGAATCGTCGTCGATCGTGGGACTATCCGGAATTACGCCTCCCGCGACTTCGGCACGATTCCGGCAACCGAACTCTTCGGCTTCCTTCTACCGCTCTCCCTGCTGAACCTCGCCACCTTCGCCCTCGGCCGTGAGCGCCGTCCCATCACGGGGGCAGAAGCGCTCGTCGCCTGCGGTTTCCCACCCGCAGGCCGGGCAGCGCTTCATGGCGGGGGGTCTCCCGAAGAGCGGGATCAGCGGGATGAATAGGAAGAGAAAGAAGAACGGAAAGCCGAGCGCCAGCGATACGGCCGTGATGGCGACCGATATCGCCAGCAGAAGAAGAGTCAGTTTCCATCGGCTCGCCGTAGCGCCACCTCCCTGACCGCATACGCCGGCAGTGCATCCGCGACCTCCCCGACCTCGCCATAAAGCGTGACGCCGCCGAGTTCACGGGCAAACAGGTCCGCTCCTATCCCGGCCGCGATCACCCGTCCGGCACCGCTCCGGGAGAGTGCGCGCTCCGCTGCGCGGGCGATCAGCGTTCGCTGGACTTCCCAGAACTGCCGGGCGACCTCTAAGGCCCCGTCTCTCCCGATCTCGTCGATATCTGCGCAGACAACACGGGCAAGCCTCCGAAGCGCAGCATCAACGGTCTTCTCGCCGTTATCAGGCGCCGGACAGACGTAGTCCGCAGGAGCGATGTGGCCGAGCACGAGGTGCGCGTCGGCGCTTGCGGCGAAGTACTCGGTGCTCACCGGGGTCACTATCCCGTCGAGCGTCACCGAAGATACCAGCGTCGCGACGTTCGTCCTGAGCATGCCGGTGTAGACGAGGTACTGCTCCTGCAGCCGCCTGGTGTCGGTCAGCCCTTTGAGGTCCTCGAAGCAGTTTAAGGGGATGATGTCGGCGGTGGTGCTCCCCACGTCGACGAGGACCGCATCGGCGTACTCTTCCCGCAGGTAGTCGGCCGATGCCAGCCAGTTCGCGGCGGCAAGTTCCGGGACCGGCCGGGTATGGAACGCCGCGTCGGTCCCGTAGAAGACGGCGTCGGGGATGACCCCCCGGACGGCCCCGACAATCCACCGGATCCCTTCCATCTTGTTCGCAAAGCAGTCCGCCAGTTCTCCGCTCATCACCACGGCAGCAGGCCCGGCATACGGTTTAAGGAGATCGGCGAGCGGTGCGCCCTGCCAGAGCGGGCAGTAGTGGATATGCACGACGGCGTCGTCAACGACCTTGAGGTTCGCACCGCCGATATCGATGCCGATCATAGCCGGTGGATCTCCCCATTCTTGTCGAACCGCACCCTCCCGGAGAGGTGCACCTCCGCCGGCGCTTCGCCGTGCGATGCCCTGACGAGAATATCGGCGATCTCCTCCTCCATGACGGCTGCAATACCGACCAGGCTGGTCGTGGGCCTCGGGTTGACGTCCACCACGTAGATGCGGTCTCCGGCGACGACGTCGATCCCGGCATACCCCTGGCACCCGAGGACGTTCATTGCCCGGACGGCGACCTCGACGATCTCTTCCTCGCGATCGGGGTGGACGGGCGTCTCGCCCCCGAGGTATCGGAACCTCCCGTCGTCCGCTACGGCGAGTTCCTGCCGGTTGACGGCGAGCAGGAGCGGGGGGTTGCCCGAGTAGAATTCGCAGACGTTGCCGGTTACCCGGCTGCCCACGAGGCTCACGCTCAGCGCCTCCCCCTCGACGTACGCCTGGGCGAACTCGCCGGCGCC
Organism: Methanoculleus sp.; assembly: GCA_030156625.1. Classification (GTDB taxonomy): domain Archaea; phylum Halobacteriota; class Methanomicrobia; order Methanomicrobiales; family Methanoculleaceae; genus Methanoculleus. The sequence continues at coordinate 11,033 of JASGMC010000056.1, read as the reverse complement.
CGGCTCCTCGTCCGTCAGCCTGACACCCTGGGCACCGCAGCCCGTGATGGGCTTGACGACCTTCCTTCCCTCTCCGGCAGCGGGAGGGACGTCCATACCGTTCCGGGAGAGGATGGCTGCCGTCCGCTGTTTGTTCGCGCAGACGGCCGCATTCATGCTTCCGCACCCGATGTTGTGGGTGAGCCCCTCAAGGATCTGCGTGTACCGGAAGAGGAGGTGGTCGGGTGCGATGACCATACCTGCGTCGCACCCCGGTGCGAGTCTTTTGATCTCGCCCTCGAAGTCTGGGCCCTCCGGGGTCACCACGTCGTAGCCGCACCTCTCAAAACTCCCGCTTATCGCGGCGAGCATGGCGGCACCCTCGGGCGCAAGCCCGGGGTCGTTGCACACGGAGTATTCAGCGAGAAAAACCTTCATTGCAGTAGAGGTCAGCTACAAAAGACTTGACCCTGACGATCGGGCAAGTATTTGATGCGCGGGAACCATCCTTATACAAGGATGAAACCGAAGATTCTGCTCACCAACGATGATGGGATCACGTCCGCGGGTCTCTGGGCGGCATACGACGCGCTCGCGCCGATCGCCGACGTCACCGTGGTCGCGCCTGCCACCCAGCAGAGCGCCGTAGGCCGATCGATCTCCATCTTTGAGCCTATCCGTGCGAACCGGGTGACGATGAACGGGGTGCCCGCCTACTCGGTCGGCGGGAAACCGACCGACTCCGTAATCATCGGGCTGTTCGCGCTGCGCCTGAACCCGGACCTCGTGGTCAGCGGCATCAACATCGGTGAGAACCTCTCTTATGAGTCCATCATGACCTCGGGCACCGTCGGGGCCGCGCTCGAGGCGTCCAACCAGGGTGTGCCGTCCCTTGCCTTCTCGCTCCAGGTGGAGGACCAGGGCGACAAGTTCGACGACCCATCGAGGATCACGGACAGGTTCTCCGACGCAAAGCGGGTGGTCCGCGAGGTCTGCGAGAGGGTTCTTGCAAACGGGTTTCCGGAGAACGCTCACGTCATCAACGTGAATATTCCCACACCGGTGCGCGGCGGCTACGAGATCACCCGTCTTGCCGAGAAACTCTTCTACACCGGGGTCGAGGAGCGCCTCGACCCCCGCGGGCGCCCCTACTACTGGATCGACGGCCCCCTGCACGAGGATGCGGAGGAGGGGACCGACGTGCATGCGGTGCAGAGGGGCAACGTCTCCATCACGCCGATCACGCTCGACTGCACGGCGTTTGGTGCCACGGCCGAACTCAGGGGCATCTTCGACGGCATGGATATCTGAACGGAAGGAGAAGAGTACGCCATGAATGCAGCAGAGCAGGCAGCATCGAAGCGAAACGCAGGCTACCGGGCGGCCGAAGAGGTCGAGGACGGGATGGTCGTCGGTCTCGGCACCGGGTCGACCGTCTTTTTTGCGATGGAGCGGCTTGGCGAGCGGATAGCAAAGGATGGGCTCTCCATTGCCGGCGTCCCGACATCCTACCAGGCGGCCATCCGGGCACGCCGGTACGGTATCGGGCTCACGAGTCTTGACGAGCATCCCGAACTCGATATCGCCATCGACGGGGCCGACCAGGTCGATCCGGCGCTCCGCCTGATCAAGGGGCGCGGAGCAGCGCTTCTGCGGGAGAAGTGTGTCTGCGACGCGGCCAAAAAAGTGCTCATCGTCGTCGACCCGACAAAGATGGTCGAGACCTTAGACGCGCCTGTGCCGGTCGAGGTGCTCCCGTTCGCCCTTGCACCAATCTCCCGGCGGCTTGCAGCGCTCGGTGCCGATCCGGTTCTCCGGGAGGGCGTGAAGAAAGACGGCCCGGTCGTCACCGATAACGGCAACTTCATCCTCGACTGTGACTTCGGGGCGATCGCGGACCCCGGACGCCTGGAAGCAGAGATTGCTTCAATACCCGGTGCGCTGGAGTGCGGCCTGTTCTCGACCTACACAGAAAGGATAACGGTTATTGTCGGTGAAGAGAAGGGTTGCAGCGTCGTATCACTGCAGTGATATGCATTCACGCATCTTCTGGATCAGGTCTAACTGATGTCGGGCTTCTCTCTTCTTTTCTTTCTCGATCGTGTCCATGATCTCCGTTATTGAACGGGAGAGCGTGTAGATCTTCACCGGCCTCCCTTTGCTCTCCGACTTGCTCTCGCGGGTATCGATCCAGTTGCATTCCTTGAGGTAGCGCATGGCGATGCTGACTTCGGGCTGGCGGAGATCGGTGCCCCGCTCGATGTCCCGGGATGTCGCTTCATCGGTGTTCGCAAGATACACAAGCACTTTGGAGACGTTTCTCTTGATCCCGATGCCCATGAGGAGCTCGGCGAGTTCTTCATCGCGTGGCGTAAAATACCGTACCTTATCTGACCTCATCCATCCACCAACAGATAGTATCTATTGTTTTAAATCTGACTATAAAAATATTATTATTTCAATGGGAGATCCGGCGATTGTGATAGTTTTAAAAGAACGGATGAGGCATCAAACCGATAAGATGGAACTTTTTTTTCACCGGATTGCACTCCCGCCGGCAGTGAAGGGGGTGCGCTCCGGTGAGAAAAGCCGGCGATCCGGGCGGTGCGGGAGCCAGAGTGGGGGCGGCAGAGGGGCTCTGCACGCATACGCCTTCCCTGGCGGTCCGTTCCCGCCGATGCGGCTGCGCCGGACCATGAACACCCGGAGGGGTTCGAAGACGGCCCTTACGGAAAGACGACGGCCCCAAGGCCCTTACAATTCTAAAAAACTCTGTTGAAACCCTGTTCCGATCTTCATCCTTTCCTGATGAGGCCGGTGCCCGGGACGACCTTTTTTCTCGGGCATGTCCTCATGCAGTGGACCGTGGTGGCCTGCGCACCTCGAAGCCTCACGGCTTCTCGTGCTCCGCTCCTCGCACCTAACGGTGCTCACGCTCCGGTTCTTACGAACCATCGCGCTCCGGAGCATCGTCAGATGCGCAACCCGGTGGAAAGCCGTGCCCCTGATTGTGACCATCTGGAGCAAGCAGAGAGGTTCAACAAGGCAAAAAAGGAGAATATTACGTGGAGTTCAGATGAGCCCGAGACTGGAGAGTTCGGAGAGGATCCGCTGTACCGCACGCTGGGCATCCTCGGGCACCTTGCCGCCCGTGATGATCAGTTTACCGGACCCGAAGAGGAGGACGACCACCTTCGGGTCGTCGAGCCGGTAGACCAGCCCGGGAAACTGCTCGGGTTCGTACTCGATCTTGTCCAGGTTGAAGCCCACGGCGATCTTATTTAAGTTGATCGGCGTCCCGAGGTCCGCGGACGTGACGATGTTCTGGATCTTGTAGGTCAGGTTCTCGGGGATGTCGATGTTGAGCGCCCGCAACTGGTCGCCGAGGATCTGCAGACCCCGCGAGAGGCTGTCGATGCTCTTTGCACCGGTCAGGACTACCTTGCCGGAACCGAAGACGAGCGCAGCGATCTTCGGGTCCTGCATCCGGAGAACGACGCCGGGGAACCGTTTTTTATTGTATTCCGCGTCCTTCAGCTGGGAGGCAAGCGAGGGGAGATCAAGAGAATCAGTCACTTTCGCTGAAGCAACGATATTTTCTATCTTGAGGGACTCCTCGGGTTTGTGATCATTCATATTTATACGATGCTTAAAAAAGTATATAAATAGTTGGTTGTTTATTCCTCCAGGGTCGAGATGTCCCCGGGGTCCATACCCAGTTCCTGCGCTTTTAAGACCCGCCTCATGATCTTGCCGCTCCGGGTTTTGGGAAGTGCCTCAACGAATTCGATCTCCGAGGGTATGGCGATGGGGCCGAGCGTCATCCGGACATGATAGATGAGGTCGTTTCTCAGTTTGTCACCGGGCTGGCGGCCGTCCCTGAGGATAACGAAGGCCTTTATGGAGTTCCCCTTCAGGGCGTCGGGTTTCCCGATGACGGCCGCCTCCGCCACCGCATCGTGGGAGACGAGCGCGCTCTCGACCTCCGCGGTCCCGATGTTGTGCCCGGCGACGACGATCAGGTCGTCGGACCGCCCTATGACCATGATGTAGCCGTCCTCGCCCTTCACCGCGAGGTCGGCCGCCGTGTAGCATCCCGGGATGGTATGCCAGTACTTGCGGTACCGCTCGTCGTCGTTCCAGATGGTCCGCATCATCGACGGCCACGGCTCCCTGACGACCAGGAGGCCGCCCGTGCCCGGGGGAACCGGGTTGCCCGCCATGTCGACGACGTCCGCGACGACGCCCGGGATCGGCCTTCCCGCGAATCCCGGGCGCATGGGCTCGCCGATCATCGTGGTCACCATGTGCATCCCGGTCTCGGTCTGCCACCAGGTGTCCATGATGGGGCACCGGTCTTTCCCGATGGTGCGGTAGAACCATTCGAACGCCTCCGGGTTGAGCGGTTCGCCGACCGACCCGAGGATACGGAGCGACGAGAGGTTGTAGCGGTTCGGCCACTCCTCACCCACCCGCATGAACATCCGGATGGCGGTCGGGGCGGTGTAGAAGATAGTGACGCCGTACTCCTCGATGAGGTCCCAGTACGTGCCCGGGGTCGGGTAGTCGGGGGTTGCCTCCGCGATGAGGCAGGTGGCGCCGTTCAGGAGCGGACCGTAAACACCGTAGCTGTGGCCGGTGATCCATCCAGGGTCGGCGGTGCACCAGTAAATGTCGTTGTCCTTGATATCGAAGACGTGCTTTGTGGTGTAGTAGGTCCCGACCATGTAGCCGCCGCAGGTGTGCACGATGCCCTTCGGGGCTCCGGTCGTGCCGCTCGTATACAGGATGAAGAGGGGGTCCTCGGCATCCATCGGCTCGGCCGGACATTCCCGCGCGACGCCTTCCATCAGGTCGTAGTAGTCCATCTCCATCTCGGGATGGAGTTCCACGGGCTTCTCGAGATCGCGCCGGAGGATGACGATCCGCTCGACGCTCGGGGCGTTGACGACCGCCTCCTCCACGATGTTCTTGAGCGGGATTGCCTTGCCGCGCCGGTAGGTGACGTCGGCGGTGACGACCACCTTTGCATCGATGCCCGTGATGCGCTGGTTGAGCGCGTTGACGCCGAACCCGCCGAAGACGACCGAGTGGATCGCCCCGATACGGGCACAGGCAAGCATGGCGATGATCTGCTCGGGCACGACCGGCATGTAGATGCAGACCCGGTCGCCCTTCCCGACACCAAGGCTTTTTAAGCCGTTTGCGAACCGGCAGACCGCCTGGAAGAGCTGGCGGTAGGTGAAGATCCGCTCCTCCTCCTCGGTCTCTCCGCGCCACATGATCGCGACCTTGTTGCGCCGCTGGTCGTGGACGTGGCGATCCAGGCAGTTGTGGGTGATGTTGAGTTTGGCGTTCAGGAACCACCTGGCGTACGGATAGTTCCATTCCTTCACCCGGTCCCAGGGCTGGAACCACTCAAGTTCCCTAGCGATGCCGTCCCAGAACCCGTCGGGGTCCGCCAGGAACTCCTGGTAGGCCTGGTTGTAGTCGCCTATCCAGGACTGCTCCTTGCAACTGGCTCCGGGGGTATAGTACTTCGCTTCCTCTAGTTTGACGTTAAAATCTTCAGCCATCCGTTTACCCCTATTATACATCATTAATAATGAATATTATATATCAACATTCTGGTTTAGGGGCCGGATTCGACAGGAGGGGATCGGCCGGGAATGGCTGCCGGGACCGTACCGGGAGAGCAGTCTGCTGCACCGAAATCTGCATCTCCCGGGGTTTTCGGCGGATGGACGCCCGGGGAGCCCGGTTCGGCGGCCGGTGCCGGAGTGGGGAGGGGCAGGCTTCGGGTTTTCGTCCGGGACGGGGTATCGCGCGAAGGTGGGGTTCCGGTCCCCTCCCGGAGTCAATCGGAAGGGTGGGTTTTCCATAGGACAAAAATCAGAGAAATCAGAGTGGTTTGGGGTGCACTCAGGGGGATTAATCGTACTCGCGCCATGTCTTGCCGCAGGCGGTGCATCGGAAGAACCGGACCTCGCTCTCATCCGCCGCCCGCAGCTGCCGCAGCCACCAGTATGCCGTCGTGCAGTCGCACTCCGGGCATTTTATGGTCGCCGTCGGGAGGGTTGCTACCTTATCCTCGTCTTCGACGATGGTGATCTCCTTCTCCACGCGCTTGTCTGTCTTCTTCAACCGGTCGAGGTCATTGATCTCCCGGATATAGCCACACTTTTTGCATTTCAGCTGGCCACCGGACGATATCATCAGGCCTTTGCACTGCGGACAGAACATCATTATAATGAATGGGGTACCGATCACAATTAACCCTTGGTCACGCAGGGCGCCGGGTCCGCACGGCCGGAGACCCGGCCGGATAGGGCGCACAAATGATTTATTGCCGGATACGCCGAAGGGTAATGGATGAAGGATTACCTGGTGCTGATCTCCTGCATCTGCTTTCTCGCCTTCCTTATTCCGAGCCGTTTCCGGAAGTATTTTGCCCTCGGCGGGTGGGCAAGCATCGTCGGATACCTCTTCGTCGAGCTCCCCTACTACTTCTCCCTCAATAACTTCATGTACCCGGCAATAGCCCTCCTCTCCGTACCTTTCCTCTATATCACCGCAAAATACCTGCTCCGTGACGATCCCCGGGTAATGCAGATCTCGACGATAGCGGCCGTGGCGTTCCTGATCTACGCCCCCTTCGGCTACATACCGGCACTCGGAGACTGGCTGATCGCCCTCGTCGCCGGCCAGACATCCGCGGCGCTCGCGGCGGTCGGGTACCCCGTGACCTTCCAGACCTGGAACCTGATGGAGCGCAACGGGTTCCAGACCGAGATCATCCTCGCCTGCACCGGGATCCAGAGCATCGCGATCATGCTCGGGGTTGCCTGGGGCGTGCAATCGACCGCGAGACAGAAGGTTGCCGGCTTCCTCCTGATCTTCCCGACGATATACATCTTAAATATCGTAAGAAACGTCTTCGTGATCACGGCGTACACCGAGCAGTGGTTCCCCTACCTCCCCGCGATCGCCGGCAACGGCGAGCTCGGGTACGAGAGTTTCTTCTGGGCGCACAACGTCATGGCCGAACTCGGGGCTCTGATATTTCTCGTGGTCCTCGCCTATGCCCTCTTCACGATCATCCCCGAGCTCGGCACCCTCGCCGACAGCCTCTACCGGCTCTACCGCAGCGAGGCGGAGCAGCTTATCCGGCCGAAATCTGCGAAAACAGAATAAACCCCGGCCGTGGGAGAGTCTCCCCCCCGCCAACCATTCTTTCCAAAGCATGCCGGCGCACGGGAGACGCGGTTTCACGAAAAAGGCTCTGTTAAAACCCTTTTTCTGGGCTTCATTCCTACCCCGATGAGGGTGGCGCTGGGCCCGGCTTGTCCCCGTGATCGGTCTTTTTCCTCAGGCATGCCCCCATGCAGTGGACCGTGGTGGCCTGCGCATCTGGCGATGCTCGAACTCCCGCCGTGCCCCGGAGTGCCCCCGGATTGCGACCATCCGGAGCAAACAGGCGGGGTTTCAACAAAGCCGGAAAAAGTGACGTGAACCGGTCAGGAGTACTGCCGGTAGAGGTAGAAGACTCGCTGAACCGCAGAGAGGTTCGTGCAGACCGCGATGAGGAGTATCGCAACCCAGATGTACCCGGTCACACCGCCGAGCACCAGCACCAGGATCGTCTCGGGCCTGCCGAAGAAGCCGACTCCCTCGAGGGGGTCCTCGATCTTCCCGGCGATCCTCTCGGAATAACCGATCTCCGCATACGTGACCGGCTTGATGAAGGTGTTGATCAGCGATCCGGCGAGCGCCAGCCCCACGACACCGAAATCGGCGATCGGCGGGACGTTTATGAGGTGGCTGACGATAGGGATGCCGGAGAACCCCACGGCGAGGATGACCGCCGCATCGACGTATTTGTCGGCGATCCAGTCGAAGACGGCCCCGAACCGGCTCTCGGTGCGGTTCTTCCGGGCGACGTTGCCGTCCACCAGGTCAAGGACCGCAGAGAGAAACAGGAGCAGGCTGCCTGCGAGGAAGTAGCGCTGGGTGAAGGCAAGTGCGCACGAAAAGCCGAAGAGCACGGAGAGCACCGACACCTGATTCGGCGTAACGCCCAGGCGTATGAAAAACGACGCGATTGGCTCCGTATATTTGATGAATTTCGGCCGCAGGGAGGTTATATTCATCGCATAATTTATCAGCCCGTGAAGAGTTTAACCTTTGCTCTGCGGGATGAGGCTGCAACATCTCATCCGGAATACTCCATGTACGGGCTAAAATCACCAGATTCATAAATCCCCCCGGCAGATAGATCAGCGGGAAAGAAGTCCAATGCCAGATCACGACAGGCCGCACGTGCTCATGATGTCAGAGATCACCGTCGACGGGAAGCTAACCCTGAAACGCGGGGCCTCAAGCAAGATTCTCATGAAGTATATGGCCCCCGAGACCGAGATCCTCCTTCACCAGACCCGGGCGGAATGCGACGCCATCATGGTCGGGGCAAACACCATCAGGATCGACAACTCCTTCCTGACGGTCCGTCTGGTAGAGGGGAAAAGCCCGCTCCGTGTCATTCCGAACAGCCGGGCGGATATTCCGCCGGACGCAAACGTCCTCGGGTCGGATGCCAGAACTGTCATCGCCGTCAGCGAGGCCGCACCGGCGGAGAAGGTCGCCCGGCTCCGGGCAGGCGGCGTCGATGTCGTTGTCGCGGGAGCGAACCAGGTCGACCTGCCGGCGCTGATGAGAATCCTGAAGGGCGATTACGGCGTCAACCGGATGATGATCGAGGGCGGACCGACGCTGAACTGGTCCATGCTGAACCACCGCCTCGTGGACGAGATACGCCTGATCCACCTGCCGTTCATCGTCGGCGGTGCCGATACCCCGTCGCTCGTCGGGGGCATGCATATCGAGACCGAAGAAGAGATGTTCCGGCTCTCCCTGAAACGCCACTTCATGTGCGGGAGCAACCTGGTCACCGAGTGGGACGTGCTCTACCGTCCCAATTCCAGGGATTAATCTTTTTTTACGGCCCTGGCCGTCAGATCATCACGTATGGGTCGGCCTTCATGTACTCCCGGCAGACCGTCGTCGCGTAGTGGCCGGGAGGGAGCGTAAATTTGAGCCGGACATCTGCACCGGATACGTCCGCCTCCACGTCGGTGGAGAGGCTGATCGCCCTCAGGGCCCCGGCGAACTTTGTCTCCACGAACCGGGAGGCGCGTTCGAAGTCTCCTGCGTCGATACCCGACTCCTGCATCAGTTCCTCCATCCTCTCATCCATCGGCCCGTGCGACGCCACCGGTTCGGAGCCGGGGATGAACAGGGCGATCCGGCACCTGCCGCGGCGGACCTGCAGCAGGGCCGCCTGCCGGTTCCGCGCGGAGACGATATCTTCGCGGCCGTTCGAAAAGAGGAGCCGGTCGCCGATCTCGGGCTCGGAGAGCGACATGCCGGCATCGATCCGGGAGGAGAGCGCGCAGTTGAAGAGATAGGATTGGAACGCGCTCACGAGAAGCGAGAGAAGTTTCGGGGGGAGCACCCGGAGCGCACCGGCGTAGTCGCCGGGGTTCGCAACGAGATGGTTCGCCATCGCCCGCTCGTAGGTCATCTGAATGGGAAGGTCGGCGAGCGCCGCTCGTGCGTCCCGGGTCTCGGCGAAACGGGTCCGGGCGCGCTCTACCTCCTCCGACTCCCGGGGAAATGCCCGGCCGATATACGTGACCACGGCGCCTTCGTAATCGCCCTTGAGGATCCTCTCGCCGACGAGGTGGGTGACCGGCCGGACGACGCCGAACCGCTGCAGCCCGTAGTAGTTCGGTATCCCGGCGGACGCGACCGCTGTCGCCGCCTGCACCCGCGCCGAAAGGTCCTCTGCAATGCAGTTCCGGATGACGATATCGAACCGGTTCCCCGCGAGACTGCCGAGAGCGAGCGAGTGCTGCGACCGCCCTACGGCCTCGAGCGAGATATCCCCGAGATGCACCTGTCCGACCGCTTCGGGCGGGACATCGTAGATCGATATGAACTGGGTGGTCACCGCGTTCTTGTCCTTGGTCCCCGCCCAGGCGATCCGCCGGTGGCTGATGCCGAGCTGCTTTGCGATCTCCTTGACCGCTCGCTGGAGTTCCCAGTTCGTCTTGGTGAGCCGGCAGATGAGGTACGGGCCGTCCGGGTCGCTGATCGGAAGCGGGAGTTCTTCGACGACGAAGTCGGCGGGACTTGAGCGGAGCCGCCCGCCGATGCCGGGGGCAACGGATGCGTAGTAGCGCATCCCAAGTTCCTGTTCGAGGGGATGGGGCGAGAGCATCATAGCAGGGTGAGGTCGCCGGTGATCCGGTCGAGGTTTTCGGAGCGGGCGGGCCCGAGACCGAGCGCCGTCACGGTCCCCGGCGGGATCTCGGTCATCCCGGCGTCCTGGATGATCGATGCGGGGATACCCGCCCGCTCTGCAATCGTCTTGAGTTCAAAGAGCTGCCGCTCGGCCGTCACCTTCAGCACCACCTTCTTCTGCCCCTCGTCAAGCCAGGCCTTCCTCGCGATCTTGTCGGCCTTCTCGTAGGCCCCGATGGCAGCGTGGGCGATCTGCGCACACTTCTTGCCGCAACTCATCTTGATGTCGGCGCGCACGATCAGGCACTGCTTCCACTTGAACTCCCGTATATCAGGCATTTCGTACTATCTGGGGCATGATCCGTCAAATACGCAGCTATGAGGGCGGGGTGCGACGGGCCACAGGGTGCGATGTTCCGCTAGGAACGACGCTCCGGAGGAGCAGAGTTTGAGCACCGTTTGGTGCGAGGAACAGAGCATGAGAAGCCATCAGGCTTCGAGCCGCGATGGGCCTAAGGGCCAGAGCGTAAGAAGACGCGGAAGCGTCTTCGAGCAGGAGCATGAGCACCGCAGGTGCGGGGGCGGGGGGGGCGGCACGCGGTCGCCACCTCTCTTGGCCATGTGGAGAGCCGCGCAGCGAAGGATCGAAGAGGAGATGATTCCATGCACTCCGACTGATCGTCAGAACATCGTAAACCCCGGTACACAGATTTCCACTGGATATCGCCCATAAGGGGAGGGGCTGACGGGGA
>JASGMC010000055.1 GCA_030156625.1 Methanoculleus sp. | reverse complement strand
ACCAGAGGACAGTCGTTACTCGCATCTCCAGTGCTCACGTTCGCTGACGCTCATGCCTTGAAGACCCAGGGACGACTCTCCAGAGAAGTTAGAACAAAGCCAAAACGACCAAAAAAGAGTGTTTCAGGGAGTCTCGTAGGGGTTCCGGAGACCCTTCGGGGTTCCGTCCGCCTTGAGGCCCATCGTCTTACGCGCGTCCACGTTCTTCTGGTTCTTCGTGATCTTTTCGGTGGCGAGTTTCGTCACGAGGTCGAGGCCGGGCTTGACCTGCTCCATCGGCTTCGTCTCGAAGAGACCGGCGGCAATTGCGCCGTCCCAGACGGCGTTACCCTTGGTGCTCCGCACGAAGACCGTGCTCCAGCCGTCGGGGCTGCCCACGGATCCGCTGGAGATGTCGGCGAGGTTCGCGACGTAGTCCAGGCAGACGTTGCATCCGGGCTGCACGTACTTGTGGATCAGCTTGAGCGGCATCTGGCTGACTGCACCGCGCTCGGTGTAGACCGTGAATTTGCCCTTGCCGATGTCCATCTTCTTGACGGACTCCATCTTCTGGTTGCAGTGGTCCTCGACCATGGCCTCGAGCGCCTGGTAGGAGAGGTTCTCCATACAGTAGATGCCGAGCGCGAGGGCGATCTTGTCGTCGACGTCGCGCATGCCGATCGGATAGAGCTGAGCCTTCCGGACAGCCTGCATCTGGCAGGGCGTACCGACGATACCGACTCTGTCGAGACCGTAGCTGCGGGTCGCCTCCTTGATCAGGTAGAGGTTCGGGCTGATGGTGTAGCGCGTTCCGGCGGCGGCCAGGAGTTCGTCCTTCGTGGTCGCGACCATGGGCTCCGGCTTCCAGGGCTCATCGCTCGGCCCTGCGACGATGGCACCGTCGATGATGCCCTCTTCCAGCGCATAGGCAAAGAGGGTCGTGATGATACCGCCGTCCTGGGACTTCTTCAGGATGTCCTTGTCGGTCGAGCGTGCCGAGATCGCGGACTTGTAGTTACCGAGTACGTCCATCTTTCTCACCTCACTGCATGGCTCCCTTGATGGCATCCATGATGCCCTCGTAGTTGTTCATGACGTCGAAGTTGAACCAGCTCCGCGGGCACTGCGAGTAGCAGGCGCCGCACTTGATGCAGAGGTCGCGGTTCACGTTCGGCTTGCCGTACTCCATGGTGATGGCACGGACCGGGCAGGTGCCGGCGCAGGTTCCGCATCCCATGCAGAGACCCTGGTTGATCACGTCATACATCAGGTCGCAGCCGCAGGCCTCGTTGCCGCGCTGTGCAAGCTGCATCAGCGGCGTCAGGTATGCGGTCGCGAGGTTCTTCTGTTCGTCGTTGCCCTTCAGGAGCAGGTAGGCCATGACGGCAACGTTCCTGACTGCCTGGGGGCACGGGGGACACGACGGCAGGAAGAGGTCGACATCGACGACCTCGCTGATGGGCACATACGACTCGTGGGCGGGCTGGTTCCACTGACCGCCACGGCAGAACCGTGTGATGTTGCCATAGGCCGCACAGGCGCCGTAGGCGACGAGCACCTTCGACTTCTCCCTTGCTTCCTTCAGTTCCTCTACCGACAGTTTGTCGTCAAGACAGCACGAACCCTCGACCAGGCACACGTCCATCTCGGGCACGTGGCGCACGTCGACCAGGGTCAACGCATAGACCAGGTCCGCATAATCATCGAGCAGCTTGAAGAGACCCTCGTAGTTATCCGCAAGCGTAACGAGGCATCCCGTACATCCGCTCAGGTGTAATTCACCTATCGTAATCTTATCTGCCACAGGCTTTTCCTCCTTTTGTACAACTTCCACCTTTTCTTTTACAATCACATCAGAGGGCTTCACCGCGGGCTTCGTCTGCGGCTGGCTTGCCGCCGGCGTCGCCTCAGGCCTGCTCTCCGGGGTTCTTCCCGGCATCTCCGCCGGCTTCTCCCGGCGACGCCCAAAGATGCGTTCCTTGATGGTTGATAGTAGCCCCATACTCTACCCCAATTTCCTCCAGTACGATACGCACTGTTTTGGGAATGGCACCCTCAACCTCCTCAGTGAGCCCCAGTTCAAACTCATGGCTCGCGACACGCTTGGGCTGGCACCCGATGATCGTGATATCGATGATGTCTTTCAATCGCTGTAGCGGCTCGGAAAGGTCCCACGAATGGGCATCCCGGTAGGCGCCCGGCGGCAGGTCTTCGGGCCGGAGCTTCGTCACATCACCGGGATTAGCGCCGAAATCGGCGATATCGATGATGACGAGCTTCTTCACCGGCACCTCCGCATCCTCCATCAGAGTAAAGAGGAAATGAGGGGCGCCAAGGCCGGCGTCGATCACCTTGACGTTGTCGGGCAGTTGTAACTTCTGGAGTTCTTCGACGACTGCAGGGCCGAACCCGTCGTCTCCGTAGAGGGGGTTGCCGCATCCTGCGATCACGATCTCACGGAATAGCATGCGTGTACGCTCACTGAATGAGTTTCTGGGCCACCAGTCTCTTGTCTTCGTCAATCACCAGCATGTGCGTCGCACAGGAGACACAGGGGTCGTATGCACGCATGATGACTTCCGCAAGCCGCCAGGGTGCACCGGTCAGTGCACGGCTGCAGGTGGGGAAGTTCCAGGTGGTCGGGACGAGCATCCCGTAGTACTGTACCCGGCCGTCCTTGACCCGGGCAAGGTGGACGTCGGTTCCACGGGGCGCTTCGTTCGCGGCCCATCCGAGGGTTCCGTCGCCCTGCGGGATCTCGTCGGCGAGCACCGATCCGGAGGTGTCAAGCGCATCCACGGCCTCGATGATGCCGTAGGCGGTCTCGGGGAACTCCATCTGGCGTGCGACCTGCAGGCCGATGGCGCCCTTCTCGTCGTAGTTCTTGAACTGGACCAGGCGTGCACGCGGTCCGACCTCGACGGGCTGGCCGTCATAGAGCGGGACGCCGGTGCAGGCCTCCATCTGGGGCCAGGCCTTGTTCCCTACGGGGGTGGTGCCGCCGATCGGGTAGTTCGGGTCGGCCTCGTCGATCTCGACCTCGCCCATGTACCAGTCCCAGGGGCGGACTTCGGTGAACCGCTCGGGGAACCAGGTCGGGTTCTCGTCGAGACTGGAGCTGCCGTACATCGGCGCGGTGGCCATGTAGCCCTGGTTGTGGTAGCCGAGGTCGTCGGGGATCGGGACTTCGACACCGCCGACTTCAGCCCAGTCGCGCTTCTGGTAGTTCCGGAAGACCGCGGTCATGAACTCCATCTGCTCCTGTGTGAGCACGCGGGCTTCCTTCGCGAGATCGTAGATCTTCGCCTTCGCACGCGGGGTGATGTTCTTGTAGCATCCGCCGACGCGGGGGTTGCTCGGGTGGATTGCCTCTCCGCCGACGATCTCGCCGATGGTCTGGCCGATCTCACGGAGCCGCTGGATACGAAGAGCAACGCTCCTGACCGGTTCTTCCTTGGTGAACGGGTTGATCTTTACGTCGGTACCGGGGATGTACATGTCCGGGAGGGACAGGATGTTATGAAGGGCGTGGCTGTGCATCCTGTTGGCACACTGCAGGATGTAACGCAGCAGTTTCGCGTCCTCTGGGATCTCGCACCCGATGGAAGCCTCCATCGCCTCGACACCCGCCAGGGTGTGCGCGATGGGGCAGATACCACAGACACGCGATGCGATCTTTGGAACCTGTTCCATCGTCTTGCCGATGGCGAGTTTCTCGACTCCCCTCACCGGGGTGATGCTGAGCCAGTCTCCACGCTCGACGATGCCGTCATCGTTGACCTTCAGAACGAGCTTTGAATGGCCTTCATGTCTCGTTGTTGGGGAAATCTCTACAACTTTCGACAAATATATCGCCTCATTCCGATATTATGATGTTCTGAACACTATACTGGTGTTACCACACATTTTACTGGTGTTACCACACAATTCTGTACTGAAAACGTACACGCGTACGTCAACAGGGATTATGAAGAAAACAGAGTTTATATCTTTCGCTCGGGAACTTTTCAAAATGTTACGAGACGCAAAAAGCGTAACACGGAGTGTCAAAATACATTAGCTTTCTATAAAAAATGTAAAATAATATTTGTCTTATAGTATCCCTTCGTCCATCTCCGCAATGAGCTCAGCTATCGTCGCTTTTCGTTCCGCGTAGGCGTTGTGCTGATGGATACTCTCCTCGTTCGTCTGCTTTATGGTGACCACCGAATCCCCGGGAAGATCCCGGAACTGCGCGATCACTTTGCGGGCCATTTCACGAACGCAGTCTTCGACGAACCGGGGGTTCTTGTGAGCTTCCATCACCACGTAGCTCTCGTCGCCACGCTTGAGGAGTTCGTAGATGCGCGCACTCATGGAATCCTTCAGGATCTTGATGATCTTCTCGAGGCTGATGTGCTGGTCGTCGTCGATCTCGACGCAGAGGAAACCCCGTCCGCGCTGGTTGTGGCTGGCCATCGGCACCTCGTCGAAGAACGCCTCGATCTTATCCTCCTCAACGCCGAGGGTCTCGAGGACATGCAGGGCATGGTCCTTCATGATATTCTGGGCGCAGGGGCAGGCGGTCATCCCGGTCACTTCGGCGCCGATGCTCTTTCGGATGATCGGGTTTCCTTCGTTCCGCTGGGCTATTGCTCTCGCGTGGACGTTCACGACTTCATGGCAGCTCGTCTCGCTGACCGGCGTCTCGCGCCGGACCATGAACTGGCTCCGCATCCGGACCTCGGTCCGTTCCGCGTACTCGTGCCGGTCGAGGAGTTTCCTTGCCACTGCACTGCAGAGTTCCTCGATCTCTTTTACATTCCCGTCGATGGCCTGCTGTAGCACGTCATCGATCACCTCGAAGTTCCGGGAGAGGTTTGCACCTTTGAGGCTCCCGGGGAGGTCGACGAAGACGTCAAATTTGGAGATGAAGATGACCGGCCGCTTACCGGGTCGGGCGACTTCAACGAGTTTTTGGACGTTTTTGACACCCACCCTGGTCAGGTTGATACGGACCTCCGGCAGGCTGGACTGGACATCTGGCAGTTCCATTACAAATCCTCAATAGCGTATAGTAAGTAAGGTTTCTCTTCATCAACCTTAAAATGACCCTCACTGCACCACCGAAGTTCTCCGATATAATATTTATCAGGTTTGCTGTCCAACCGGGTGTGAGAACCTATGGTGCAAAAATACTACGAGTCCGATGCAGACCCCGGCACCCTGGAGGGCAAGACCATCGCCGTCGTCGGCTATGGTTCCCAGGGTCGTGGACAGGCGCTGAACCTGCGTGATTCCGGCTGTCAGGTCATCATCGGCCTGCGGCCCGGCAGCAGCTGGCAGAGAGCATCCGAAGACGGCTTTGAAGTCTATTCCGTGGCCGAAGCAGTCAAGCGCGCCGATGTTATCCAGATCCTTCTCCCCGATGAGAACCAGGCGGCTGTCTACCGCGCCGAGATCAGTCCCAATATCAGAGAAAACGCCTGCCTGATGTTCTCGCACGGATTCAACATCCACTACGGCCAGATCGTCCCCCCGCCCACCGTCGACGTGGTCATGGTCGCCCCGAAGGGCCCCGGCCACATGGTCCGGCGGACCTACGAGGAAGGCAAAGGTGTCCCGGCCCTCATCGCCATTCACCAGGACGCCACGGGGAATGCGCACGCCATCGCGCTCGCCTACGCCCGTGGGATCGGCGCGACCCGTGCGGTCGTGCTGGAGACGACGTTCGCCGAGGAGACCGAGACCGACCTCTTCGGCGAGCAGGCAGTCCTCTGCGGCGGGATTACCTCCCTCATCAAGGCCGGGTTCGAAACCCTGGTGGACGCCGGGTACGCGCCCGAGATGGCCTACCTCGAGGTCCTGCACGAGACGAAGCTCATCGTCGATCTGATCTACGAGGGCGGGTTTACGAAGATGCGCGACTCGATCAGCAACACCGCCCAGTACGGCGACCTGACGCGCGGCCCCCGCGTCATCGGGCCGGAGACCTACGTGGCGATGCAGGAGATCCTCGAGGAGATCCAGAACGGCGAGTTCGCGAAGGAGTGGATGCTTGAGAACATGGTGAACCGCCCGGTCTTTAACGCGCTGACAAGAGCGGACGAGGAGCACCTGATCGAGCAGGTGGGCAAGGAGATCCGCGGATTCATGCCGCAGTTTCGGAAGTAACATCCCTCTCTTTTTCCCGGCCGATGGCCCTGCAGGCCTCATGCAGCCCTAGGTAACCATACATGTCCTTCGCGCCTCGCACCTTCGGTGCTCGAGCTCCTTCCCCTTCGTGGAAGTCGCACTTCGCGTGAGGTACTGTTGCTATGGGGTAGTAATGGCATCTCACGCGAAGCCGCGAAGAGCGCGAAGTCCAGCGTATGGATGCTGGTAACTGCCCTTCGCGCCTTCGCGTGAGGCAACGAGGTATGGCTTGGCTCTGGGATTCTGTTTCATAACCCCGGGACAGGTAGCAACCCGTTTATACCCGCCGGTGGTACTCTCCGGTATGTCAGTCTGCATCATCTATCACTCGGAGACCGGCACCACACGCGCCGTCGCCGAACAGGTCGCCGCCCTGATCGGCGCCGATCTCATCGAAGTAAAAGACCTTGCTGGCTACTCGAAGGTGGGGATGTACCTGAAAGGCGCTCCCCGGGCCGCGCAGGGGAAGAAGGCCGATATCGAACCCGCCGTCATCGATGTCTCCGGCTACGGCACCGTCGTCGTCGGAACCCCCGTATGGGCCGGCAACCCGACCCCGGCGGTCAACGCCGCAATCAACGCTCTCGTGGGCATCGAAGGGAAGGCCGCGGTCGTCTTCTGCACCTCGCGCGGGGGGCCGAGGAAGGCCCTCGAGCGGGTGAAGGAGATGCTCGCGGACAGGGGTGCCGACGTCCGGGGCGCGGTCCCACTCACTGCACGCGACGCGAAGAAACCGGAGGCGGTGAAACCCCTGGCCGATCTCGTCCGCCGGTCGGAAAAAGAAGGAATTGTTCAGTAGCGCATCGTCCGGGTCGTCGTGGAGAGCGCGGCCTCGAGTTCCTCCGGCGTGACGACGATCGTCCCGTCCCTCAGCCGGAGGGTGAGGGCGTCGCCGCCGACCGTGCCGATGACCCGGTGCTCCGTCCCGGCGAGGGCAGCCTCATCCCTGACCGCGACCAGGAACCGGCCGTAGGTCTCGGAGAAGAGCTCCTCCAGTGGCTCGCCGGCGAGCGTGATGTCGGAACAAGGCGCGGCCTTTGCGAGCGCCGCAAGAAGCCCGCCCCGGGAGAGGTCGGTCGCGGCCGTGACCTTACCGTCCCGGACAAGGCCGCGGACGACGGCGACGGCGGCCGGGTCCGCCATCGCGGGCGCGGACCCGCCGCAACCGGTTACGGCATCGAGGACCGATCCGCCGAAGTCGGGCTCAGTCCCCCCGATCAGGGCGAGTTTCTCGCCTTCGGCCGGTGCCGTCCACTCCCGGACCTCTCCTCTTCCTGCCATTCCGAGCGACGGCGTGGGCCTGATCTGCGTCTCGAACTCGTCGCTCTCGTTGTAGAGCGAGACGTTGCCGCCGACGATCGGGGTTCCAATCTTCCGTGCCGCATCCCCGAGGCCGAGGACGGACTGCTCGATCTGCCAGGCGATCTCGGGGTGCTCGGGACTCGCGAAGTTCAGGCAGTCGACGATGCAGAGCGGGTCTGCGCCGAGGCAGGCGAGGTTGCTCGCGTTCTCGATTACGGCGTTCGCCGTCCCTTCGAAGGGTTTTAAGTATATGTGCCGGGGGTTGCACCCGCAGGAGAGGACGAGCGCTTTGTCCTCCAGGCGGAGGACGGCGGCGTCGTGAAGGAGCGAGACCGACCGGAGCTGGACGTCCTTGTCGTACTGCTCGTAGACCCAGTCTTTCCGGGCCACGTCCGGGTGCGCGAGCACCGCGAGTGCGAGGTCTTTTACCGGCTTCTTTGGGCGGACAAACGGCGTCTCCGCGGAGTAGGGCGACTTCTCCCAGGCGCAGAGCGGCGCTCCGCCGACCAGGAGGTCTATGGGCAGGTCGGCGACGACCTCGCCGTGGAACTTCACGATATAGCGGGCTTCACCGATCACCTCGCCGATGTCGCTCCACCGGAGGTCGTACTTCTCCGCGATCTCCCCCATCAGGGCGACGTCTTCAGGCGCCACCTCGACGAGCATCCGCTCCTGCGACTCGGCAAGCATGATCTCCCGCGGCACCATCCCGGTCTCCCGGAGGTGGACGCGGTCGGCGTGGAGCACCGCCCCGAAGGTGCTTGCCATCTCGCTCGACGCCCCGGCAAGCCCCGCCGCCCCGAGGTCGCGGCAGGAGAGGACCTTCCCGGTCCCGGCCATCGCGAGGATCGCGTCGATGAGGAGCTTCTCGGTGTAGGGGTCGCCGACCTGGACGCTCGGCCGGTCGGCGGCCTCCGAGTCCTCGGAGAGGTCACGGGACGCAAACGACGCCCCGCCGAGGCCGTCCCGCCCGGTCGAGGAGCCGATCAGGACCAGGTGGCTGCCGGGCTTCTTCACCCGGGCGGTGATGTAGCGGCCGGGGTCCACGGTCCCGACGCAGACGACGTTTACGAGCGGGTTGCCCGAGTAGGAGGAGTCGAAGACGAGTTCTCCCCGGACGACCGGCACCCCGATGCAGTTGCCGTAATCCCCGATCCCGGCGACGACGTGCTCGACGAGGTAGCGGTTCTTCTCGCTCTCGAGGGGGCCGAAGTAGAGCGGGTCCATCAGGGCGACGGGGCGGGCGGCCATGGAGAGGATGTCGCGGACGATCCCGCCGACCCCGGTGGCGGCGCCGTCGTAAGGGTCCACGTAACTGGGGTGGTTATGGCTCTCCATCCCGATGGCCAGGGCACAGGTGTCGCTGAACCGCACGATTGCGGCGTCGTCCCCCGGGCCGAGCAGCACCTCGCTCCCTTTGGTAGGGAGCGTCTTGAGAAGGGGTTTCGTGGACCGGTAACTGCAGTGTTCGCTCCAGAGATTTTCAAAACAGGCGAGTTCGACGTCGGTTAAGTCGCGTCCGAGGGTTTTTCGCAGCAATGCAAGGTCCTGAGCCGATAACATACTATAAAACTGGTGGGTTGCCCATCTACATAAGCGTGTGCAAGCCCCAAATGAGGTACTCACTTTTTGACGTCGCGCGACCAATAGTGAGGTATGACCCCGTCATACGAAGACCTTCTGAAGGAGGCTTATACCAATATCACGGAGCCGACGGAGTTTGAAGATCGGTTCACGGTTCCTGCCGCCCGCGCCTTCATCGAGGGGAAGACCACGGTCCTTGAGAACTTCGCCGAGATTGCGGGCATCCTCCGGCGCGACCAGGACCACCTGATGAAGCACCTTCTCGGGGAGCTCGGCACCGCCGGCAAGATCGAGGGGACGCGGGCCGTCTTCTCGGGGAAGTTCGAGCAGGAGCAGATCAACACGATCATCAAGGGCTACGTCGATGACTACGTCATCTGCTCGGAGTGCGGAAAGCCCGACACCCGCCTCGTTAAGACCGACCGGGTCCTGACGCTCCGGTGCGACGCCTGCGGCGGCCACCGTCCGGTCCGGAAGCGGAAAGCAACAGCGGATCCCTCTGCAGCGTCGAAACCGACCGAGGGCGCCATCATGGACGTCACCCCGCAGTTCCTCTCGAAGCGCGGCGACGGCGTGGTGAAGATCGACCGCTACACGATGTATGTCGCGAACGCAAAACCGGGCCAGACGGTGAAGATCAAAATTACCCGGATCGCCGGGACGATCATTTTCACCGAGCGCGTCGACTGATCGCGTCTTTCTGGATCTCCACCCACATCCCCTCTTCTTCTTCCCTGATACGAGCGCGGGCGACACCGCTCGCGGCGAGTTCCACACGAAGCGCGTCCGGGGTCGCCCGCCCGCTCCGCCGGGCGACGTCCCGGTCCCAGTCCGGGTTCCGCCGCCGCATCCGGGTAAAGATTGACTCCCGGAGCGCGGGGGTCCCGAAGCTGCCGCCGACGAACGCAACGCCGCCGGGCCGGAGTATGCGCTCGATCTCGGAGAATGCCCGCGGCCGGTCTTCCCAGAAGTAGATCGAGCCGCGGCTGACGACGAGCGAGACGATGTTATCGCGGATCGGCATGCAGTGGACGTCCCCGGTGACTGGGACCACCCGGCCGGGCGTTCCTGCGGCGGTCTTTTGGGCAATCCGGGACATCGCCGGATCGGCGTCGAGCGCGATGACAGAGAGTTTGCTCTTCTGTGCGAGCGCGATGGAGAGGAGGCCGGGACCGCTCCCGAGGTCGAGCGCGACCCCGTCCCGTATCCCGGACCACGCGAGCGCCTGCTCTGCGATGACGGGGTAGATGGGGGCAAAGACTTCCCGGGCAATCCGGGTGAAGCCTTCGGCGCTCTTTCTCATGCCTATCTATGCGGTATCGAGGGCTTCCGTCTGCCGGAGGAGTTCGCCGGCGTAGCCGGAGAGCCGCTTTGCCGCGTCCGTTATTGCAAGAAGAGGGGGCCGGTCGTTGACCGTGGTGACGACCAGCTCGGGGTCTGCGAACAGGAATTGCTGTCTGTGCTGCGCCACGTCCACATCGGGATCGTTGATGAGTTCGGCGGCGAGCGCGTTTATGTACGTCTTCCCTTCGCCTTCAAAGAGGATCCGGGCCTTGTCGTCAGTCAGCTCCAGGAGTTTGAGTTTCATGGCCATACGCACCCTATGTTTGGTCCCGGGAGGGGTATATAAGTATGGGTGAGGTGAAGCGCCGGGCGGTTCGACGGTGAGCCCGAAGGCTCTCACCGGTCCGCTCCCGGCAGAATAACTCCGTCCGGGCTGGCTCGGGCTCCGGTCGGTTGCTGCGTGCTTTTCGATCGAAACGCCTCGACGTGTAGATGATCGTGACAGAAAAGAGATATAGACGAACGTTGAGTTCCCAACCATGGGTTTCGCAGGCGGCGCCTGCAACGGTGCGAACGTCCTGCGCCCGGAAGCGATGGGAACGCATGCCTCTCCTGCCTCCGTGAGTTCCCTGAAGGAGTGTGAAATGAGCGGAAAAATGGGAATGCAGGCATTCTTCGTCCCCCTCGCCGTGCTGCTGGTGAGTGTGATGATGGTGCCGGCGATGGCTGCGGATGCCGGGGCACTCGATATTGAGAAGCTGGACATCGTTGATGCAGCAACACTCCGGGAACGGCCTCCCTCGTTCGTCAGCGAACTTCGAAGTGAGGGGTGCTCTGAAGAAGAGATTGCCGGGGCAATCCGTAGCCTGCCGCGAGTTTCATACCTCGACGGATGGACGGAGGCGGACGACAGGCGGGTATCGCCCCTCTTGCAGCAGGCAAGGGATGAACTGAGCTACTCGATGCACGGCGGGATAGATCTCCCGACGGGGGATTGGGTCCCGGGGCCCGGGCATATCGACACTCCGCTTACAGAATCCGGTTCTCAAGCGGATGCAGCCATCGTTGCCCTTTCCAATCCCGGGGCTGCCAGAACAATCCTGTACCCCTCCGGAGGCCTCCGGGATCAGGAACCGGCAGTTTCCGCGAGACTCCAGCCGTCCCGGCCGATCTTCACCGGACCGGGGATCGAAGACCTCAAAGCCGCCCTGAACCGGCGGGAGCCCGTTACCGTCACGCTCGGTGGCCTTCCCTCCTCGAAGGGTGGGAGCGGAATATCGTTCTCAGCCTTCACCGCCGCCACAGAGGGTTTGATACGGGAACGCTACCTCTATCCCAACGGGTCCCTCATCGGGTTCGGCTACGGCATCGACGGGTATCTGCGGGTGGGCATCTGGAACGGCCCGCCCCCGCCGGAGAATGTTTCATCGATAGAAACACTGTATGCGATGTTTGACGAGCGGGCACAGGAGATGGGAATTGAGAACATCCCGGTGAAGTTCACGGTATTCATTTCCCCGCCGGAGCTGGTCATCGGCCCCCGGATGGATTCGTCAGGGTGGACACGCCTATGCGGTGTGGCGTGACGGAGCCCTGATCGGGGCCGCAGTCCCAACCCCCAACGGTTTATCACCCGCCGCTTCCAATACCTACAGAAGAGGCTACACCATGGAGATCGCGTTCACCAAACTGCAGGGAAACGGCAACGACTTCGTCCTGATCGACGAGCACGACGGGGAGGTCGTCCCCGAGGATATGAAGGGAGCGTTTGCGGCGCTCTTCTGCGACCGCAGGTTCGGCATCGGCGCCGACGGCATCCTCTTCCTCCAGGCGTCTGAAACGGCCGAGATCCGGATGCGGCTCTTCCAGCCCGACGAGAGCGAGGCCGAGATGTGCGGAAACGGCATCCGGTGCCTCGCGAAGTACGCTTACGACGCCGGCTACGTGAAAGAGACCTGCTCGGTCGAGACCGGGGCGGGGATCGTGGCGGTGACGATGGGCTACGCGGATGACGAGTTCACCGCGACGATCACCATGCCGGCACCGGCGTTCGAGCGGAGCGCGGTTCCCGCCACCGGGGACGGCGAATACAAAGAGGAGATCCGCGGCTTCACCGTCTACGCCGCGAACACCGGCGTCCCGCACGCCGTCGTCTTCGTCAAAGAGATCGGCGCCGTCGACATCGCCGCCATCGGCCCCGCGATACGGAACCACCCCACCTTCCTTGAGGGTGCGAACGTCAACTTCGTCGAGATAGCCGGTGATGTGCTCAGGATCCGGACGTTCGAACGCGGCGTCGAGGGCGAGACCGAGAGCTGCGGCACCGGGGCCACCGCGTCGGCAGCGGTCGCCCGGCATCTCGGCAAAGCGGGGGATACGGTGCGGGTGGAGACAAAAGGCGGCCCGCTCGTTATCCGGTTCGGGGAGACCGTCACCATGGAAGGCCCCGCCGAGACGGTCTTTGCGGGCGTTATACCTTTCTGATCCCGTCTTCGGTGATCACGAAATCGAACGAGAGCCCTTCCGGCCGGGACCGGTGCTTCCGGAGCATCGCCCGCCGGACACCATCCTTCTTTTCAAGCCTCACGATGGCCTTCGAGAGGTGTTCGAGCGCCGTCCCCCCGAGCCCCGCCACACGGTCCCGCTCCACGTCCATGTAGATCTGGTTGGTGATCAGGACCGGGATGTCGTACTTCTTTGCGAGGCCCAGGAGTTTTATCATGTGGTGCGAGAGTTTCCGGAGCGCCTCCCGCCCGAGGTCGAGTTCCGTCCGGTAGAGGGCGGTGGCCGAGTCCATCACCAGCAGCCCCACGGGGGCGGGGCCGTTCTTTTTAAGCAGCCCTTCCGTATCGGCGATCATCGCCCCCTGCTGGGCGAAGTCGATCGGCTCGAAGAGGTAGAGCCGGTCCGCGAACGCCCCGGCGTTCTCCCCGGCAAGCTGGCTGAATCGCTCCACCGAGAACCCTTCGGTGTCGATGTAGACGACCGAGTTCCCGGCCCGAAGAGTGGCGACAGCGGCCATGAGGCAGAAGGCGCTCTTGCCGCTCGCGGGCTCGCCGTAGATCTGGGTGATCGTCCGCCGCTCGAGCCCGCCGCCGAGCAGGTCGTCGAGGGCCTGGCTTCCCGTGCTGACGCGGTCCGGCTTCATGGCGCGAGCACACCCCGCTCGATGAAGAGGCGGCGTGCAGCCGCTTCGACGGTCCCGGCGACCTCGCGGAGCGGGAGTCCTGTCTCCCGTGCGCACGCGGCCGCCTGTTCGTACTCCGCCTTGAAGGAGGTTATCTTCCCTCTCGACCAGCCGCACTTCACGTCGATCGTCCACTCCCGGCCCCGGACGGTCACCGGGACCGGCTCGACCGTCCGTTCGGCGACGGAGCGGTGGACCATCGGCAGGCACCGTATCCCGAGCGTCCCGAGTTCTTGCGCCATCACCCCCACCAGGCGGTCGGTCGCATGGGGAGAACAGACCACGCGGACGAGGTGGCCGCTCCGTCCCTTCTTCATCACGACGGGAGTGGCGCTTGCGTCCCGGGCCCCCTCCTCCATCAGACGGCCGATCGTGTAGGCGAGGGCTTCCCCGGTCACGTCGTCCACGTTCGTCTCGAGGATGTCCACCCGGCCGCCGCCGGTATGGTCCTGTGTCGACAGAAGCATCGAGCGGATGACGTTTGGGCTTCCCGGCGGGTTCCTGGTCCCGGCCCCGTAGCCGACCGACCGGATCGTTGTCGGACCGAGATCCTCCGGCCGGATCGTCGAGAACTCGGCGAGGAGAGCGGCTCCTGTCGGGGTGCAGAGTTCCCGCTCCTCGTTTCCCGGCACCGTTTTCAGGTCCGATCCGGTAAGGATCGCCACGGTCGCCGGGGCCGGGATGGGGAAGGTGCCGTGCGCACCGACCGCAAACCCCCGGCCGAGCGCCACCGGGAGGACGGCGACCCCGTCAGGGGCGAGGGAGTGGAGGGCGGTGCAGGCTCCCACCACATCGGCGATCGCGTCGTCCGCACCCACTTCGTGGAAGTGCGCCCCCTCTCCATGGATGCTCTCCTCGGCCCGGTGTATACGGAGAAAGACTTGCCGTGCCATCTCCCGTGCAGGAACGGGGGCGTCGCTTTCGGCCACCCGGTCGAGCACCTCGTCGAGGGCGCGGTGGTGCACCGGGGCATGCGCTCTCACCTGGACGGCCCGGATGCCGGAGCGGTCTACCCGTTCGATTGTCGGTTCCCCGACGACGGAACGCATGGCTGCCCTGACAAGCCCTTCATCGGCTCCCAGATCGAGAAGAGTTCCGATGATCATGTCGCCTGCGGCTCCGTTGAACGGATCGAAGAGAAGTACGTTCATGCGTCTCCAGTACTTATAAATCCCCGAAATATAAGAACTAGAGGTAATGCCCGAGATATACTTGAAGGTAGATAGCGCTTATCCGGAGGATCAGGGGGCAGGC
>JASGMC010000054.1 GCA_030156625.1 Methanoculleus sp. | reverse complement strand
CGGCAACCCGACCTCCGGCACCGCGCCTCTGGCCGTAGACTTCACCGACGAATCGGCCGGTAGTCCGACCGGCTGGACGTGGTTCTTCGGCGACGAGACGTATGATCAGGCGTGGACAGAAGTGAACACAAGTTCCGGGTGGACGGCCCGGCAGAACCACGCGACGGTCGCGATGCCGGACGGGAGTATCGTGCTGATGGGTGGTGACAACGACATCGGCACCAAATACAACGACGTATGGCGGTCGACCGATAACGGCGCAACCTGGACTCAGATTAACGATAATCCCGGGTGGACGGCACGACAGTGGCACACCAGCGTCGCGATGCCGAACGGCAGTGTCGTGCTCATGGGCGGTAACGACGGCGCCTATAGGAACGATGTGTGGCTGTCGACCGATTACGGCACGACATGGGGAGAGGTCGCAACGAGCGGTTCCATGTGGTCGATACGAGCCCGTCACGCAAGCGTCGTGATGCCGAACGGGAGCATCGTGCTCATGGGCGGCCGGAGTGGCGGCACATACTTAAACGACGTGTGGCTGTCGGACGATTACGGCGCGACGTGGAGAGAGGTCGCAACGAGCGGTCCCATGTGGTCGACGCGAGCCGACCCTGCGGCGGTCGTGGTTGACGGCAGTATCATACTGATGGGAGGGTATGCTGGCACCACCCGGGTGAACGACGTATGGCGATCGGACGATTACGGCGCGACGTGGACGGTGGTGAACGAGAGTCCCGGGTGGTCGGCACGGAACAACCACGCGGCGGTCGCAATGCCGGACGGGAGCATCCTCCTCATGGGCGGTACTGACGGTTCCGATCGGCACGACGTGTGGCGATCGACCGATAACGGCGCGACATGGGCGCAGTTGCCCGATGCCGGGTGGACAGCACGGCACGACCACGCGGCGGTCGCGATGCCGGACGGGAGTATCGTTCTCACGGGCGGTACTGACGGCAGCCTTAAGGACGATACCTGGCGGCTCAACCCCGTGGGCTCAACGGAACAGAACCCCACGCACGAATACGCCGCTGCGGGCACCTACCCGGTAACGTTGCAGGCGTTCAACGCTGGCGGCTACGACGTCGCGCGAACGACCGACTACATCTCGGTCACGGAACCGGTCGCCCCGACGGCAAACTTCACCGGCACCCCGACCTCCGGGGCCGCGCCCCTGGCCGTACAGTTCACCGATGACTCTTCCGGCTCACCCACGGTATGGAACTGGTCGTTCGGGGACGGCGCGTGGCACAACACCACGGACGCGGCAGAGAAGAACCCGGCCCACACCTACGACGCCGCCGGAACCTACACCGTCAGCCTGACGGTCGGCAACGCGGCAGGGAGCGACACGCACACCGAGGCCGGCTACATCACGGTCACAGAACCAGAGCCGACCCCAACAGCAACTCCAACAGCAACCCCGACTGCAACTCCGACCCGCTGGCCGTCCTCCGGCGGTGGCGGCGGCTCGACGGGCGGGCCGGACGGATATAACGTGGGCGGCGACTCTGTCGTGAGTAAGGTCAACGTCACCGGCACCGGGCTCAAGACATTCATCGTCACCGGGTGGGCGCAGTCCTCCCCCGGAGCCGGGATTCCCCCGGCGCCGGGAACCCCGTACCAGTACATCGACCTGGTGCCGGCCCGGTTCGAGGAGATCACCGGTGCAACGATCATCTTCACCGTCCCGCAGACATGGCTCAATGAGCACGGATTCACCCCTGAAGAGATCGTGATGTACCACTACAACGGCACCGCGTGGGAGGCGCTCCCGACCACGGTCGAGGGTACCTCCGGGACGACCGTCACCTTCACGGCGACGAGCCCCGGGTTCTCCCTCTTCGCGATCAGCGGGATCAAGCAGGCCGGTGAAGTGACGACCCCGACAGCGGCACAGACGACGTCGCGTGCGGTCACAGAACCCATCGCGGAGCAGACCACGGCCGCACCGGCCGGCGAACCGGCGCCTGAATTCCCGCTTCCGACAATCGCCCTTGCCGGAGGGGTGATCCTGGTACTCATCGGGGCCGGGTACCTGGTCCGGCGCTGGTGGATACGGCGGCAGAACCCGGCGCTCTTCCGGGACTACGATTGATACGGTGAGACGCGATAAAACGCCCTACCTTTTTTGATACGAAAAATTGAGATGGGTTACTTTCCCTTCCTCGCCCGCAGCCGCGCGAGCTCCTCGCCGCCGGGGACCTTCACCACGAACGTCCCGTGGCAGGGCTTGGTGTAGGGGAAGATCAGGTGCTCGCCCTCGACGCCGACATAGAGCGGCGGCACGCCGATGATGTGGACGTCGAATATCCTGTAGCCCGGCTCGACCTCGTGATACTCCCGGACGTTCTTTTTGATATACTCCCGCGCCTCCTTAAAAGATGCCTGCGAGAGAATGATCTCGGGTTTCAGCGCTTCGAGACAGCCCATTGCATCACCTCGTCGAGTTTCCGCTTCAGCGGCATGGGGTTGTGCACGGCTTTGGCCGCGACGACCTCGCAGGGGAACTCTATCTCGCCGGCAAGGTCCCGAGCGTGCTCCCCGAAGAGGAGCGCATACAGCCGTGCCTTCGATATATAGGCCATCGTCCCGGCATACGCGATCCCGGAATCGTTGTGGATGAAGACGAAGCAGAGGTCGAAGTCCCGCTGCTTCCCCGTGATCTCGTCGATTGCGGCGTCGAGATCGGTCATCTCCTCAAGGTAGTGCCGGTCCGGGTCGGCCACCTCCATCAGTTTCCGTGCCGCCGCTGTTCCGGCAATCACCGGCCGGATGCCATGCTCCTTCAGGCCGTGCACCAGGTAGAGCGCCATGCTCGTCTGGACGGGCACCTGCGGGCACCCGAGCAGGATCAGCGCGGTCTTCTCGTTGTTCTCGGTCATCGTTTTGTCTTCTCCAGTTGCTCAAGGACTTCGGGCACCTTCTCGGGGTGCGTGTAGATGGTGAACCTCTCCCCCCGCGAGAAGCCGACCAGGGTGAGCCCCGCCCGCTCCGCCGTGAGGATGCCCCGGTCGGTCGTGGCGGCGCGGGAGACGACGATCGGGATGCCCGCGTTCGCCGCCTTCGCCACCATTCCCGCCGGCTGCCTCCCGGTGCACCCGAGGATGCACCTCGAGCGGTCGAGCCCCTTCAGGGCCGCATGGCCCACGACCTTGTCGACGGTGTTGTGCCTCCCGACGTCGCAGGCCCGGGTGACGAGTTCGCCGTCGCAGAAGAGGACCGAACAGTGGACGCCGCCGGTTCTCCGCCAGGTATCGGACTCGATCGCCGCCGTGACCGCACGAATGCCGTCAGCCGTGACGGTGATCGACGACTTGACCGATCCGGGCTCGCCGAGCACGCGGTAGCCACCGGACGACTCCACCTCGAGCCGGACGTCTTTTTTGACCGGGGCGGCGACGTACACGTCCCTCCCCGAGATCTCCACCGAGTCGATCGCGTCCGCCAGCCCCTCGCAGACGACGAACCCGGCCCCGAGCTCGTCCAGGCGGTCGGGGCTCGCCACCAGGGTCGCGAGGTGCCCGCCGTTCAAAAAGAGCCGGACGTGGTCCTCAACGACGATGTCGTCGTGAACCTCGCGCGCGCCGTCGTCCGTCACCTGGATCCCGGCACGGCAGACGATCTCCATCAGGCCGTCTCCTCCCGGACCCAGTCAAGGTACGGGGCATAGCCGCCGACGATAGGAATGGCGATGATCTCGGGGACGTCGTAACTGTGGAGTTCCCTGATCCGCTCGACGAGCCGATCGAGCAGGCGATGCTGCGTCTTCGCGACAAGGAACCGCTCGGACTCGCTCTCGACCGTGCCCTCCCACCAGAAGCAGGACCGTACATCGGCAACGTTCACGCAGGCGGCGAGGCGTGCATCGACGAGCGCTTTTGCGAGTTTCTCCGCCTCGCCGGCAGGGGCCGTGCAGAAGACCACAACAAACTCCGGGAGAGCCATGGTGATACCTTCGCTCCGTCCATATTTAACCGTTTTCGGGGCAGGAACCGCACCCGGTCCCTCCGCCGCACCGCGAGGATCCCGTTTCCCGGAGCTCGAGCCCCCGGCGGGTCCGGCAGTCGTTGATCGCAGCCCTGATGGCGTCGCGGGCGAGGACCGAGCAGTGCACCTTCGCTTCCGGAAGGCTGCCGAGGACATCCACCACGTCGGCGTTCGAGAGTTCCCACGCATCGGACAGCGTCATCCCCCGGATCATCCGGGTGGCCATGGAACTCGAGGCGATCGCCGTTGCGCAACCGAAGGTCCGGAACCGGGCGTCAATGATCCGGTCTTCCTCGACTTTCAGGTAGATCTTCATGATATCCCCGCAGGTCGGGCTCCCGACCTCACCGACGCCGTCGGTGTCCGCTATCTCACCCACGTTCTCGGGGTTCGTGAACTCTGCAATAACTTTTTCCGTATACATCAGTCGACCTCCGGTATCCGGGCGCGGACAGGCGTCAGCGGCGATATCCGTCGCAGCCGCCCAATCACGTCCGGGAGGACTTCAAGGACATAATCGACATCCTCCTCCGTGTTGGCGTCGCCGAGCGTCAGCCGGAGCGAACCGTGCGCCTCCTCGTGGGAGAGCCCGGTCGCGAGCAGCACGTGCGAGGGTTCCGACGAACCCGAGGAGCAGGCGCTTCCCGTGGAGGCGCAGATCCCGCGGGCGTCGAGCAGCAGGAGGATCGATTCGCCCTCGACGTAGCGGAAACTGAAGTTCGCGTTGTTCGGGAGGCGCTCCGTCGGGTGGCCGTTCAACCGGGTATCCTGGATCGACCCGAGTACACCCCGGACCAGCCGGTCCCGCATCGCGGCAATCCGGCGGTTGTGCACCTCGATATCGGCGGTCGCAAGTTCGATCGCCCTCCCGAGCCCGACGATGCCGGGGACGTTCTCGGTCCCGGCCCGCCGTCCCCGTTCCTGTCCGCCGCCGTGGATGAGGGTCTCGATGCGGGTTCCCCGCCGGATATAGAGCGCTCCGGTTCCCTTGGGGCCGTAAAACTTGTGCCCGGAGAGCGAAAGGAGGTCGATCCCCATTCGCTCCACGTCGATCGGCACCGCCCCGATCGCCTGGACGGCGTCGGTATGGAACGGGACACCGTGGTCGTGCGCGACTTTTGCGATCGCCGCCACGGGCTGGATCGTCCCGATCTCGTTGTTCGCCGTCATCACCGAGACGAGGATCGTCGCATCGGTGATCGCCTCCTCGACGTCGCCCGGGTCCACCCGGCCGAACTCGTCGACCGGGAGGTAGGTGACGGAGAACCCCTGCTTCTCGAGCCACCCGCATGTATGGAGGACGGCGTGGTGCTCGATTGCGGAGGTGACGATATGGTCGCCGCGCTCCCGGTTCGCGAGAGCCGCCCCCTTGACCGCCCAGTTGTCGGCCTCGCTGCCGCCGGCGGCAAAGAAGACTTCCTCGGGGTTTGCGCCGATCGCCGCCGCCACCTGTCGGCGCGCCCCATCGACGCCGTTGCGGGACCCGCAGGCAAACCGGTAGAGGGACGAGGGGTTACCGAAATATCGGGAGAAGTACGGGGCCATCGCCGCCATGACCTCGGGTTTCATGAATGTCGTCGCCGCATGGTCCATATATACGGGATGCCGGTTCAGGTCGTTCATGTCCGGTACACCGTTGGGCGCAAGACCGTATCAGCGTTACCGGTCCGGGATCGCTCGGGAGCCATTCCACCGTGAGTAAGAAATTAAATAGGGTTCCATGCGCAATACCTGATGATGTACTCGAGACGCATGGATAACCTTCCCCCCTACCTTTTTGCACGCATCGACGAGATGAAAGAGGAGAAACTCCGCCAGGGTGTCGACGTCATCGATCTCGGGGTCGGCGACCCCGACCTCCCCACTCCCCCGCATATCGTGGAGGCTCTCTGCGCCGCGGCCCGCGACGAAAAGAACCACCACTACCCCTCCTACACCGGCATGCTCGCCTACCGTGAGGCGGTGGCTGAGTGGTACCGGGGCCGGTTCGGGATCGACCTCGACCCGAAGAAGGAGACGCTCGCGCTCATCGGGTCGAAGGAAGGCATCGCCCACATCGCCGAGGCATTCGTCAACCCCGGAGAGGTCGTCCTCGCTGCCGACCCCGGCTACCCGGTCTACAAGACCTCCACGCTCTTCGCCGAGGGGAAAGTCCACGAGCTGCCCATCCGCGCGGAGAACGACTTCCTCCCGGTGCTCGAGGATATCCCCGCCGACACGGTGAAGCAGGCGAAGTTGATCTTCATCAACTACCCGAACAACCCCACCGCGGCAATAGCGCCCCTCTCGTTCTTCGAAGAGGTCGTCGAGTTCGCGCGGGAGCACAACATCGTCGTCGTCCACGACAACGCATACTCCGAGATCACCTTCGACGGCTACCGGGCGCCCTCGTTCCTCGAGGCCGACGGCGCGATGGAGGTCGGGATCGAGATGCACTCGCTCTCGAAGACCTACAATATGACCGGATGGCGGATCGGGATGGCCTGCGGCAACCCGGAGATCGTCGCAGGGCTCGGCCGGGTCAAGACCAACGTCGACTCGGGCGCGTTCAACGCCATCCAGCACGCCGCGATCACCGCGCTCACCGGCCCGCAGGACTGCATCGCAGAGGCCTGCTCGATCTATCAGGAACGCCGGGACGTGCTCGTTAAGGGGCTCTCCGAGATCGGGCTTGACGTCAAGGCGCCGAAGGCCACCTTCTACGTCTGGGCGCCGGTCGACGACAGCATGGCGTTTTCCGCACAACTCCTCGATAAAGCCGGGATCGTCGCGACCCCCGGAGTCGGGTTCGGCAGGAACGGCGAGGGGTTCATCCGGTTCGCCATCACCCGGTCGATCGAGCGGATCAACGAGGCGGTAGAGCGGATGCGGGGGATAGACCTGTGATCCTCCCCTCCCACCTCTCGGTCGGGGACGGCCGTCTCCGGATCGGCGAGCACGACACGGTGGACCTTGCCGGACGGTTCGGCACCCCGCTCTACGTCACCGACGAGGAGCGGATCCGCGAGAACTTCCGGAGGCTTTCGGGCGCTCTCACCGCCCACTACCCCGGGATCCGCATCCTCTACGCTGCAAAGGCGAACGGCAACCTGGCGATCTTTAAGACGCTCGCATCACAGGGCGCCGGAGCCGACGTCTTCTCCGCCGGAGAGGTCGCGCTCGCCCTCGCCGCCGGGATGCGTCCGGAATCGCTCCTCTTCAACGGGAGCTCAAAGACTCCCGCCGACCTCGCCCTCGCGGTCGAGAAGGGCATCCGGGTCTCGGTGGACTCGCCCGACGAACTCCGGCAGCTCGACCGCGCGGCGGGAGAGGCGGGAACAACCGTCGATATCGCCTTCAGGGTCAACCCGGCGATCGACGCCCCCACCCACCCGAAGATCGCGACGGGGCTTGCCACAAGCAAGTTCGGTATTCCCGCGGGAGAGATCCTCAATGCCTACCGCGAGGCGGTCGCCGCCGAGCATATCAACCCGGTCGGGATCCACTGTCACATCGGTTCGCAGATCCTCGCCGTGGAACCCTTCGCCCGCGAAGTCGAGGTGCTGATCGATCTCGCCCGCGATCTGCTCGATATCGGCGTTGAGCCCTCGTTCATCGATATAGGGGGCGGCCTCGGCATCCCCTACCGCCGGGAGACCGATCGCGCCCCGACACCGGAGGAGTACGCGGAAGCGGTCATGCCGGTCTTCCTGAAGGGCATCCGTGATCTCGGGATCGAGCCGGAACTCTGGGTCGAGCCGGGCCGGTGGCTCATCGGCGACTCGACGATCCTCCTCACAAGGGTCAACTCGGTCAAGACCGCCCATAAGACCTTCGCGAACGTCGACGCCGGGTTCAATCTCCTCGTCCGGCCGACGATGTACGACTCCTACCACGAGGTCGTGGCGGCGAACAAGGCGGACGCTCCCGCCGTGCGCGAGTACTCGGTCACGGGGCCGATCTGCGAGACGGGCGACATCCTCGCGAAAGACCGGATGCTCCCCGATCTCGAGGCAGGCGATCTCATCGCGGTGCTGGACGCCGGGGCCTACGGGTTTGCGATGTCGTCGCAGTACAACAGCCGGCCCCGCTGCGCCGAGGTGCTCCTCGCGGGCGAGAAGGCGGCGCTGATGCGCCGGGCCGAGACGATCGACGACCTGACCGCCCCCATGGTGACGCCCCCCTGGCAGGAGTAAGAGCGGAGCGGCACCGTGAAGTTCCACTACCTCCTGGTCGACGACCTCCTCCCGAAAGAAGAGTTCGAGCGCCGGGTGGAGGAGAAGATGGCGGAGTCGGGAGACCTCCTCGACGAACGGACGGCGGCGATGCTGGTCGTCAAAGACCTGGGGCGCTCGCACATCCGGATACGCGACCTTGCGGCCGCCCCGAGCCTCGCGTGCTTCTTTGCGAAGGTGCTCTCCGTCGGGGAGCCCCGGGAGATCGAGCGGCCCGACGGCACGCCCGGCATCGTCGCGAACGTGACGGTGGGTGACGAGACCGGCAGGACCCGGCTGACCCTCTGGGACGAGAAGGCCGCGGGCGTCTCCGAGATCGAGGCCGGGGACGTGCTCGAGATCCTCGGCCGACCGAAGGGCAGGGGAAAGGTCCCTGACGTCACCGCCGTCGCCGTCCAGGAGGCGGCATGCGAGATTACCTGCGAAGAGACCGCAGACGCCCCGGTTCCCGGGCCGGCGAGCGACCTCGAGGTCCGGGTGATCTCGGTCGAGAACCCGCGGACGTTCAAGAGGCGCGACGGAACCCCGGGGGAGATGGTCGAAGCGGTGATCGGGAACGAAGACGGTGTCTTCCGGCTTGTCGCCTGGGCTCCGGCCGTCCTCCTCGGGGTGGAACCGGGAGAGAACGTCGTCATCCGCGGCGCCGTCGCACGGGAGAGCGACCGGGGGATCGAGTACAGCCTCGGCGAAGCCGCATCCATCATGCGATCCGACCGTGAGATCGTCCTCCCTATGAATACCGTTGCCGACGTGGAGGAAGGGGGATCGTATTCGCTCACCGGGACGGTTCTCTCCGTGCAGCCCCCTCACTCGTTTACTACGCGGAACGGGCGGCAGTCCTCGGTCCGGAACCTTGTCGTCGCCGACGATACCGGAGAGATCCCGGCCGTCATCTGGGGCGAGAAGGCGGACGAGCACCTGGTTCCCGGCGACCGGATCGAAGTTTACAACGCAGCAGCGAAGCGAGGGCGGTACGGTGACCTCGAGGTGCACCTCTCGTGGGGGAGCGCTCTCGCCGTCCTCGGCGAGGAGGAGAAGGAGGTGGAGGTCGAGGGGACGACCGTCGCCACCCGGCAGGGGATCTCTCTCGATACGGGCGATGCCTGCTACCTCCTCGCCGAGCCGCTGCCCATCGGATACGTCGTGCGCGGCAGGGGTACGGTGCACAGGGGCCAGATCAGTCTAAGCAGTCTGGAGGGCGTAACACCCGATCAAGAAGGTCTGCACCGCCGCCTGGATCGGATCTCCAGAGACCCCTGATCCCGAACTTCACTTTCACCCCGCACGGCAAGCGACCTTTATGTCTCTCGATATAGACTCTTAGTGTAGCGTAACGGAACACACCATAGAGATCAAGTGAGGAATGAGATGTCAGAGATTGATCTTGAAGATTTACCCGGCGTAGGGGCAACCACTGCCGATAAACTCCGCGAGGCAGGATACGGGACCGTCGAGAGCGTTGCGACGGCCACCACGTCGGATCTCGCCGAGGCAGCGGAGATCGGCGAGGCGACCGCAAAGAAAGTGATTCTCGCCGCCCGGAAGATGGCGGATATCGGAGGCTTCAAGACGGGCCGGGATATCCTCGATAAGAGGAAGGATATCAAGAAACTCAGGACGCTGGTCCCCGAATTCGACGAACTGGTCGGCGGCGGCCTCGAGACGCAGGCAATAACGGAGGTTTACGGTGAGTTCGGGTCCGGGAAAAGCCAGATCGTCCACCAGATGGCCGTCAACGCCCAGCTCCCCGAAGAGCTCGGCGGTCTCGCCGGCGGGGTCATCTACGTCGATACCGAGAACACGTTCCGCCCGGAGCGTATCGAGCAGATGTTGAACGGACTCCCCGAAGAGGCGGATCTCGGCTCTATCGAGGACGTCCTCGAACGGATCCACGTCGCGCGGGCGCACAGCTCCGATCATCAGATGCTGCTCCTCGAGACCGCACGGGAACTCGCAAACGACCTGCGGAACTCCGATTACCCGGTCAGGCTCTTCGTCATCGACTCGTTGACGTCCCTCTTCCGTTCGGAGTACGCGGGACGGGGCACCCTTGCTCCCCGGCAGCAGAAGCTGAACCGGCACATGCACGATCTCCTGAAACTGATCGACGACCACAACGCCGTCGGCCTCGTGACAAACCAGGTGATGTCGAACCCCGGCGTCCTCTTCGGCGACCCCACGAAACCGATCGGCGGCAACATCGTCGGGCACACCGCAACCTTCCGGCTCTACCTCAGAAAGAGCAAGGGAGGTAAAAGGGTCGCCCGCCTGGTAGACAGTCCCAACCTCCCCGAGGGTGAGGCGGCATTCATGGTCGAACAGGCAGGGCTCAAACCGTGCTGAAGGCGCTTGTAACGGACGTCGACGGCACCATCACCGACCGGCGGCGGCGGATCAGCACCGCGGCCGTCGAGGCCGTCCGCACCCTCGTCGACGCCGGCATCGAGGTGGTGCTCGCAAGCGGCAACACCGTCTGCTTCATGGACGGTCTCTGCAAGATGGTCGGGACGGACGGAACGATCATCGGCGAGAACGGCGGGGTCTACCGGTGGGGGTTTTCAGGCACCCTCCGCATCCCCGGCGACCAGGAGGTCTGCCTGGAGGCCTTCGAGGTGCTCAACGACTATTTTGCCAAAAAAGGCGTCCGGCTCGAACTCTTCGGCGCGCAGTACCGGTTCGCCGACGTGGCCTTCGCCCGGAACATCGACCCGGATGAGGCAAGAGCAGTCATCCGCGACCGCCGCCTCCCCGTCCGGCTGCTGGACACCGGGTTTGCTATCCACCTCCAGCCCCCCGGCGTGAGCAAGGGAACGGCGCTCACGGAACTTGCCAGAGAGATGGGGCTTTCCCCCGCAGAGATGATGGCTATCGGAGACTCCGAAAACGATATCGAGATGCTTGAAGCCGCCGGCGTCGGCGTTGCGGTGCGAAATGCTCCGGCACAGACCCGCACGGCAGCGGACTGGGTCTCCGGAGCAACTTACGGGGACGGATTTGTAGAAGCGGTAAAAAAGTATTATCCCGAACTCTTCAGCAGGTAGCGGTCGACCACGACATAATCTTTTATATCCTTTACCGCCTCGAACGGGACGAGCATCTTGTCTCCATCCGTCCTGTAGCCGTCGGTCTTGAACGTCTCGTCCGGTTTGACGAGCAGATCGGCAACCTGACCCGTGGTGAGGTCGACTATGATATTCTTGATCGTCCCGATGAGCATCCCATCGTTACTCATCACTTTCTTCCTGGCAAGCGCACGGCAGAACGTTTTGCTCATACAAAACCGTGGGGCGTTTGTACTATTAAAATCTTCTAAAGTCCATAAAATCACAGAAAAATTGCTTTCTAGATTCGCTATCGGGAAGGTAGACTTTTCTTGAAGGGGACTGCATAAAGGACTGCCGACATTGAAAAAACCATCCTTCCGGCCTTCCCGGAACCTCCGGTTCGTATCGGGAGAACAGGTATC
Source organism: Methanoculleus sp. (assembly GCA_030156625.1). GTDB lineage: Archaea > Halobacteriota > Methanomicrobia > Methanomicrobiales > Methanoculleaceae > Methanoculleus. The sequence continues at coordinate 3,223 of JASGMC010000054.1, read as the reverse complement.
TTCAGGCAAAAAAGAGAGATTCCGGGTAAGTTTACTTCACGGTTTCGGCCGCCATCCGGACATCGGTTGCCTTGACCGTCTTCCTGCCTGCGTGACCCGCCAGTTTGATCGCTTCTTTCGCGATCCTTGAGGCGTACTGTTCCATCAATTTTGCGAGTTCTTCATTGGCATCGGAACTCACCCGCTCCGCGCCGGACTTCTTTACGATTCTGCCAACAGGTGCCAGAGGTATATTTGTCATGATCTCATTTCCCCCTTTTCATTGAGTTCTGTGAAATGCACTCACACACAGAACTCGTTTTACAGAAGCACCATAGGTATTCTCATATAAATACTTATCCGTCCCCAGAGGGGTTGAAGCGCCAAATTCAGAACGGGGAGGGTATCAAAGTGAGGGAAAGACCCGAATAATATCGGTCTGGGTAACGATCCCGACGGGCTTACCGTCCTCGACCACAATCAACCTCCCAATCGCCCGTTCCTTGAACCGCCCCACGAGCTCGTAGAGCCGGATCGACGACGGCGCCTCCACCACATCGGCGGTCATGACCTTTGCAACAGGCGTATCCACCGTCAGGCCCTCGTCCAGGCCGCGGGCAAGATCGCTCAACGTCACGATGCCCGCGAGGGCGCCGCCGTCCTGCAGCACCGGCGCCCCGTGGATGTGATGCGTATTGAAGAGGTGGATGGCATCACGGAGGGTTGCCGTGAGCGGCAGGGTCAGGAGCGGGGTGCTCATATAATGCTTGATCGACTGTTTCGGCAGGGATATCATCTCTGAAACGCTGATCAGGAGCGCCTGCAGGTTTTCATCCATACCGAAGACCTCACCGCGGACGAGGAGTTTATTCACCGGCGTGGGCCCGATCGTGACCATATCCCCTACGCGGAAGAGTTTCACGCTCCCGATGATCCTGGCCATCGCCTGACAGAGGTCCGGGTGGCAGAGGGTGATGAAACCGAGCTCCGCCACCCGGACGCCCTTCACCTTCTTCCCGTCGCGGAGGATCGGCACCTCGGACTGGTGCTCGAGGTCTCCGAGATTCAGTTCCTTGTACGCGTTTGCGGTCGGGCTGTAGCCCCCTTTCGGCCCGGGAACGCCGTCGACAAGCCCCAGTGCTTTCAATGCCTGCATCTGGTTGCGGACGGTGCCGGGGTTGCGCTTCAGCACATCCGCGATCTCCTCACCTTTTATAGAGTGAGAAGACTGATGGTATAGAGTAATCAGAGTTATCAGGATGTCCTTCTGAATCGGGGAAAGATCCATAATTATCACTCATAATATGTTGTTTAAATAGATTAGGTTGTGCGTACAGTGGAGTTTGAAACTATCCCGACCGTTCCGACGGCGGACGAGGTGCTCGACCGCAGTCTTCGCAGGGCGGCAGCCAAAAAGAAACTGAAGACCAACATCGATACCGCAAACGAGGAGTTCGTGAGAGCGGTCGCAAAAGCCATCCACGACAAGTTGAAGAGCGTGGTCAGCTCGTTTCCGAGCTTCGAGCGCCTCTCCCCCTTTTACCGGGAGGCGACCGACATCCTGGTCTCGCTCGACCGGCTGAAACGATCCCTCGGCGCCGTCACCTGGGCGGCCGACCAGGTCTGGGTCATCGGCTCCGGTTACGCCCGCAACATGCGATCCGGAGTAGACACACCCTCAAAACGGCGGCAGGCCGTAGCCCGCATAGCCTCCATCGTTCACCAGGTGGAAGACGATCTCGTATACTTAAACGAGGCCCGGAACATCCTGCGGAAACTCCCGCACGTGAACGACGACGACTTCACCGTGGTGGTTGCGGGATTCCCCAACGTCGGGAAATCCTCGTTTATCAGGCTTGTCTCCACGGCGGAACCCGAGATCGCCGCCTACCCGTTCACCACCAAGGGGATCGTCGTCGGCCACCGCGAGATCGGCAAGCGCGATCGGGTCCAGTTCATCGATACGCCCGGGGTTCTCGAGCGCCCGGCGGACGAGAGGAACCCCATCGAGCGGCAGGCGGTCAGCGCCATCATCAATACGGCAGACGTCGTCCTCTTCGTCCTGGACGCAAGCGAACACTGCGGCTACTCGCTCGACGACCAGACCCGGCTCCTCGAGGAGCTGTGCCGGATCGTCGACGTGCCGGTGGTGACGGTCGTAAACAAGGCGGATATCCGGGGGATCGAGGGTTACCCGGCGATGTCCACCCTCACCGGCGAAGGGGTGGAAGCGGTGCTCGACCTCCTGCTCGCGTTCAGAAAGGAAGCCACGAAAACGAGCCTGCGAGAGCCGCCCCAACCAGAAAACCAGCAATAGCCCCGCCGTTAAGGGGCGGAAGGCCTGCCTGGGGGTTTCCCCTGTTGACGAAGTAGAGGAGGACGGCGAGGCCGGCAAGCGCTCCCGCCATCGCGCCGAGCGTCGGGGCGGAGAGAACCCAGAAGACGGCGGGCGCGTCCACAAAGGCGTGCGACGATGCCACGAGTATGGAGGGCATGATCAGATCGCCCATACCCATGACGAATGCGCCGCGCTCCTCCCCCTCTGCGATATTGAGCCCCTCCCTCCGGAACGAGTAGTCCATTCTCTTCGGAACCACGACCATGATGGGGGACTTTGTCTCGAGGACGCCTTCGGCGAGCGTGATCATGTGTTTTGTCCGGTAGACCGATATGGCGTCGTAGACCGCGAGCAGCACGAGCAGCACGAGCACCGGCAGGACGGCGAGGGATATCCCGAAGATGGACGCGACACCCGCGGATATCAGCACGCCGAGGGTATCGATGACGTACCATTCCGGGTAGAGGTAGAGGAGCGCAGTCGTCGCAACGGCGCCGATGAGCGTTCCGGCCGCGGCGGCGGTGGTGGGCCCGAGCGCGAGGAGGGAGAGCGCCGAGAAGATGTAGACGAACGTCAGGAATATCGAGATGCCGATGAAGACCGAGATGAAGCGCCGCCCTCCCATCCGGATCAGGAGGAGCAGGACCAGCGTGAAGACGAGCAGCATCCCTACGAATATCAGGGGATTTGCCACCGATTCGGGATCTTCAAACGCCACAAGCCCCGCCGCCTGCATAGGGATGACGAGGAGGACAGCAATCAGCTGGACGAACAGGAGCATGAGGGGCATTCCGAGAAGTGGCAGCCAGTCGCGTATCTGCATTACAAAACTCCATTCACTATAGGTAGGTTAATTAATGCATCCTCATCACTTTAAAATATGGAGATTCGCGAACTCATCGGCGA
>JASGMC010000004.1 GCA_030156625.1 Methanoculleus sp. | reverse complement strand
CGAGTTCACGTTCCTCTTCCTGCACGAGATCCCCGGCATGAACCAGGCGCGGGGGAAGGCAATCGTCTCGATCAGCCCCCGGCACGCGAAGAACCTGGTCGAGGTGCTCACAAAGAGCGTCGCCGACTACGAGCAGAAGTTCGGCAAGATCCCCGCCCCGGCGGCCGCCGTAGAGCAGGAGAGCAACGTCACCATCCGGGGGTACTCCTGAACGGGCCCGGACCGGCGGGTTCCCGGCGGGTGATACCTTTTTAATTCCGGACGTACAATATTCTAAGGCAGTTGCCGCTGTGGCTTAGCGGTATAGCGGCTGATTCGTAATCAGCAGGTCGGGGGTTCAAATCCCTCCAGCGGCTCTTTTAGTTTTGTTCACATCCCTATTGCTTATTCCACCGTGCCCCGTCGGATATTCAAGATATGTTTATATGTCGCATACTCTCGAAGTGCTATAGCATGAGCAAAAGAGAGCCGGCGCCGAGGTGCCAGGTGTGCGGATCCGCGATGAGCCGGACCTATGTGCAGAGCCGGATTGAGGGGAAGCGATCGTTCGTGCCGGTCGGGTGGTGTTGCGTCGCGTGCCGGCTAATGAGTTGGGATTGACTTATCAGTTTCGCAGTTTTCGCGACGCATCAATATTTCCGATAGACTTTACTCCGGTTGCCGACATCGATCACGGCAATAACCATCACGCTGTCCTTGAAAACCAGAATGATCCGGTAATCCCCCACACGAAACGAGTATAACGGACTGTTCTGGTGTCCTTTGAGTTTTTTGGCGTACAGGCGAGGGTACGGCTCATCTGCCAGAGCATAGAGTTCTTCCTTAATCCGTTGAGCATCAGGGTCCGGGATTTTATTGAGAACCCGCTCGGCAACCGGCATGAGGATGAGCCGCCAGGTCATCGAAGGCCACGTTCCCGAGCATACTCTTCGAAGGGGCGACCCCGACCAGCCCGCATGTCCGCAATGCTTTCTTCGATCTCCTGCAGGGTCTCTTCGGAGAGCGGTTCCGGATCGAAGAACGCGTCCAGGATACGATTGAGCGTCTCGTCATAACTCTCCCGGGGATGTGCTTTCAAGGTATCCAGGCGGGACTTGGTCTCCGGCTGGAGCTGGATCGTCGTTGCCATAACTACCCATAGATCGCTATAAGGCATAAAGATTTTGTCGGGGTCACATTCACGTACTGAGGCTTGAGCACCGAAGGTGCGAGTGGCGAGGGTCCGCAGGAACGGAGCTTGAGCACCGAAGGTGCGAGTGGCGAGGGTCCGCAGGAACGGAGCTTGAGCACCGAAGGTGCGAGTGGCGAGGGTCCGCAGGAACGGAGTTTGAGCACCGAAGGTGCGAGTGGCGAGGGTCCGCAGGAACGGAGTTTGAGCACCGAAGGTGCGAGTGGCGAGGGTTTCACCAGTCGTGCAGGCCAGGGGCACAGCAGGCGCCGCCGCTCCTCCTTACCCCGGAACCCGGAGCGGCAGCCGGCACTCCCGTCTGCAGGGAGAGAATGCGCACGACGCCGTTGTCCCGAGCATCAAAACCTATATGTCGCAGAGAGCCGGATTACCGCCGCGGTGCATCATGAAGTTAAGTGCAAGAAACCAGCTTCCCGGAAAAGTCAAGGCCCTCAATGAGGGCATGGTCACCGCAGAGGTCGTCATCGAGCTGGACGGCGGCGGTGAGCTCATCGCGGTCATCACGAAAAAGTCCGTGGAGAATCTCGGGATTGCCGTCGGCAAGAAAGTCTATGCCGTGGTCAAGTCGACCGAGGTCATGGTCGCCACCGACTGAGGAACACTCACCTTTTTTTATCCCGGGCAGGCCGGCAACGCTTAAATATGCCGGCAACCGTTTTGCCGACATGCCCACGCGGGAACGCCGGGGTACCGGCGCCATGATACGGGAATACTCCCCCCTGCTGATCGCGGTCCTCATCTGCGTCGTGCTCACCGGCACCGCCATCGCCTACGGCCTCCTCATGGACTGGGGCACACCTCCCCCCGGGCAGACCGCTCCGTTCCCGGCCCCGACCGCAACGCCGGGGACGCCGGTGGCGACGGGAGCCCCGGTGCAGGTCGCTTCCCGCTCGTTCTCCATCAGCGTCACGCCCGCATCCGCCACGGTTCGGCCCGGCGACACCGTCAGGTTCACACTCATGGTGCACCCCGAAGGCGGCTTTTCCGCACCCGTCGAGGTCAAGGTCTCCGCTACGGCGCTCGGGGGCGTGTATCGCGACAACCACGACCTCGGCACGGTCTCCGTACCCTATCCGCCGCTCACCTACGAGGCCGCGGCTCCCGACCTCCCGCCCCTCGTCTCCACCGCGACCGTGGATGCCGTGGTCACGGCGACCGGCGGAGGCACCGTGCGGACAGAGCGGGTGCAGCTGGTCATCCGGCGCTAGAACGCCGGCACGGTATACCGGCCGGCACGGCCTTTACAGGGGGATCGCGGGATGTCCCGGGCAATATCCCCGCTATCATCCCCCCGCGTTCCCGATGGCCCGATGCGATCTCCCAAAATTGTCCTTGAATCCCCCAAAATTCTCCAAACTGGAGGGCATTTCTGAGCAGCCCGCCGGGCCGGCAGGACGGTTACAGGGGTCGGCAGGCATTACGGGCGATCGATAGAATCTCTATGATCTATAGAGATTATCGCAAACCCCTTGATTTCCACTGGAGATCCAGGTGCGCACCCTATAGCGGTCCGGCGGGTCTGAAACACTGCCTCCACCCCCGGTTCCCGAAACCGATAAACCCTGCACCTCCCCCGGCAGCAATCGCAACCGGACGGTGCCGGAGGAGCGAACCGCCGCGGCTCCGGATGTTACGATGACGGGTATGCCGTCCGGACACGGAAATGATGAAGAAGGGTTTTGCAGGTGGAGAAGAGTTACTCCTCCACCGCATCGAACCAGACGGGGTCGGGGCAGTCGGGCCGGCCGGCGTAGTTGATCGTGATCTCCTCGCCCCGCCGGATGGCACGGTGCGCCCAGATGCGGATCTCGCCCCGGAGGACGTCGCAGACGTGATCCGCGTTCGCGTGGCGGGAGTGGTTGTAGAGCGAGCCGTAGCCGAGCGCCACTGCGGCGAGCTCCCCCCATTCGAAGTAGTAGTCGAAGAGGCGCGTCTTATCGAGGAGTTCCTGCTCGTCCGCTCCCCCGAGCACGATCACCGGGCAGACCTCGATCACCTTGCCGGCAAAAAGATCCCTGCGGGCGAAGACTCCCCGGCCACGGCGTTTCGATGAGCCGACATACACGGTCTTTGGAGGGTAGACGGCCCTCCCCGTCTTCACAGCACTATTGGTCATGGTATCGCTGCAACCTACAGTGGTGGGCCCCCTCAGGGCAAAAAGGATACGGGCTCTCTGTCCCGAAAGACGGAAATGCCGGCCGGATATTCCGGAAAACCCAGCACAAAGCCGCCTGCGCGGATGAAGGGGTCCGCCCCCCCCGGAGCGGAGGGAGCAAGCGAAAGGATGTTGTATTCTCACGACCCCACTGACTCATCAGGAGGAAGAAACAATCGGGGATGTCATCGTAGCACGCGATCTGGAGAAACGGTTCGAGGACCTCGTCGCGGTCGACCGTATCGCCTTCCGGGTCAGGGAAGGAGAGGTCTTCGGGTTTCTCGGACCGAACGGGGCGGGGAAGACGACGACCATGAAGATGATCCAGTGCATCTCCCCAAAGACCGGCGGCACCCTGGAGGTCCTCGGCATGGACGTGGAGACCCGCCAGCGGGAGATCAAGAGCCGGCTCGGCGTGGTGCCGCAGGAGACCAACCTCGACCCGGACTTCTCGGCCTACAGGAACCTGCTGGTCTACGCCCGCTACTTCGGCATCCCGCAACGGGAAGCGGAGAGGAGGGCAATAGATCTCCTCGCATTCATGCAGCTCGATGAGAAGCGGGACGTCCTGATCGACAAACTCTCGGGCGGGATGAAACGGCGGCTGATCATCGCCCGGGCGCTCGTCAACGAACCGGAACTGCTCATCCTCGACGAGCCCACCATCGGGCTCGACCCGCAGGCGCGGCACCTGATCTGGGAGAAACTCCGGAGCCTCCGGGCCGAAGGAAACACCCTCGTCCTCACCACGCACTACCTTGACGAAGCGGAACGCCTCTGCGACCGGCTGGTGATCATGGACCACGGGAAGATCCTCGTCGAGGGCGCCCCGGCAGACCTCATCCGGGAGCACGCGGGAAACGACGTCGTCGAGATCGAGCGGACAGAAAAGGCAGTCGCCCGCCTCGACGAGCTCGGCGTGAACTACGATCTCGCCGGCGACGTGCTCCAGATCTTCACGGACCGTCCGAACGACGTGGCACGCGAACTCCTCGAGGTCTGCCGGCACGAGGCGGCGGTGACGGTCCGGCCGGCAACCCTCGAGGACGTCTTCCTGCGGCTGACCGGCCGGAGCCTGCGGGAGTGAGCGAGGATGATCGACATCACCGCGAGGGTGCAGAGCGTCTGGCGGAGGAACTGGGACGCCTTCCTCAGGACCTACCGGGTTAATTTCATCCCGCCTTTCGTCGAGCCGGTCCTCTACCTCGTGGCACTGGGGTTCGGGCTCGGGACCTACATCGAGGCGGTCGACGGGACACCCTACCCCGTCTTCATCGCACCGGCCCTCGTCTCGATATCGGTGATGAATTCGGCCTTCTTTGAATGCACCTACTCGTCGTTCGTCCGGATGTACTACCAGAAGACGTTCGATGCCATCATCGCGACACCGGTCAGCATCGACGAGGTGATCGCCGGGGAGATGCTCTGGGGCGCCACCCGGGGGATGATCTACGCAACGCTGATGCTCCCGGTGCTCCTCCTCTTCGGCGTCGTCGCCATGCCCTCGTCCCTGCTCCTCATCCCCTTCGCGTTCCTTGCAGGCCTCCTCTTTGCGGGCATCGCGATGTGCTTCACGGCGATCACGCCGAGCATCGACGCGCTGAACTACCCGTCGTTCCTCTTCATCACCCCGATGTTCCTCTTCTCGGGGACGTTCTTCCCCCTCGACCTCTTACCGCAGCCTATCCAGTACTTCGCCCTCGCCGCTCTCCCGCTCACGCACGTCGTCGCCATCAACCGGGCGATCACGCTCTCGGCTTTCTCGCCGCTGAATCTCTTCAACCTCGCCTGGATCGCGGTGGCGGCCGCCTTCTTCTTCGTCCTCGCCATCAGGCTGATGAGAAGGCGGCTTATCGTATGACCGGTCTGTGGGGGCTACAGGCTATTCGCTCAAAAAACGCATCCTGCGTGTAAAAAAAGGTTAGAATCTGGGTTTTCTGTACTTCGGAAGGCAGTCACGGCAATAGACAGGCCTGCCCTCGGTCGGCTTGAAAGGAACTTCACACTCTTTGCCGCAGTCGGAACAGACTGCCTTGTGGAACTCGCGGGGACGGTCCTCAAACGATCTGGGACCCCTGCGAGGATATCTCTCTTCCATCGGAATTTCACTCACTTTTGAAGATTTATTCGCACGAACGACTCAATACCGGGGTTTCCTGTGCTTCGGGAGGCAGTCGAGGCAGTAGACCGGCCGACCCTCCGTTGGCTTGAAAGGAACTTCGCACTCTTTGCCGCAGTCGGAACAGACTGCCTTGTGGAACTCGCGGGGACGGTCCTCAAACGATCTGGGACCCCTGCGGGGATATCTCTCTTCCATTTACTTCAACCATGCAGATAGTCTGCACGTACACAACTACCTGCCTGCATATATATGTGCCTCTCACGATCCCGGGAGAGCAGAGCCTGCCCGGACTGCCCGCCACGCACCGGACGGGGCAGGCCCCTGCTTCCCGTGCGTGGCCCTCCCTCCGGGGGAGAGAAATTCCTCTGCAATGCGGCTGTTTACCGCCGCAGGGAGAACTGTGGCACAATGCTTTTATCGATACTATCCTACCGAACGATCATCCAACTATGGCACACGACACCCAATCTCTTTTGTAGCCCGGCATGCCCGAGGAGATCCACACGGACGATCCCCCCGATAGCAGGCGCAGGGGAAAGCACCGGGACAGGAGGTCAATCGGTCCGGTCCCGAACCTTGAAGAGCACGTGAAATCCGACTGGTGGAGAGGCATCTTCAACCGCCTCTACTTAAAGACCGACGTCGACGTCGTCGACGACCCGCGGATCACCGAAAGAGAGATCGACCGGATCGCCCGGATCCTGCACCTCCAGCCCGATGAAAAGATCCTTGACCTCTGCTGCGGCCAGGGAAGGCACACCCTCGAACTCGCGCGCAGGGGCTACAACGCCGAAGGCCTCGACCAGTCGCACTACCTGATCCAGCGGGCCCGGTCGACCGCGAAGAAGGAGAGGCTCCCGGTCAGGTTCCGGGAGGGCGACGCACGCCGGCTCCCGTACCGCACCGACACCTGCGACGTCGTCCTCGTCCTCGGGAACAGTTTCGGCTACTTCGATTCCGTCGAGGAAGACCTGCGGATCCTCACCGAGCTCCGGCGTATCCTCAAAGCCGCGGAGGAGCGGTTCGGCATGGAGCCGGATACGCGGGAGACCGGCAAAGAACCTCTCCCGCTCGACCTTACCCGACAGACGGCCTGACCCGCCCCCATTTTCCCGCGAACAGGAACGATCCGATCCTCGCGAATGCATTTATTCCAAAAAGACCATTGTCTCCCGCAGATGGTGGTACCGGAGGAAGATCCAGCCTTCGCGAGGTATGCCCGGGAAGCCGGGGCGCTCGCAAGAGACGTGGAGGACGAGATCGCACGCGAAGAACAGCGGCAATCAGCCCTCCTCGCCTGTGACGGGCGGCTCCACGCCACCGGGCTCTTCATCCTCGCCGCAGTCCTCGCAAACCTCCTCTTCCTGCTCTTCCTCCCCCGGTACATGCTCTACTGGATCACATCGAGTTTCATCCTCTACATGGTGAATCCTTTCATCCTGATGATCCCGACCGGGAGCCCGGAGACGGCTCTCCCGGACTGGAAGGCAATCAGGAAGTTTATCGGGTCGATCCGGGGTGCGGGGCGGATAACCTTTCTGGCAGTCGGAGACGCGAGGGTATACTGGAAGGTCTTCTGGGATACCTTCTTCATCAACTGCCAGCCCCTCGCCGCCGGGTTCGGGCTGATATTCGGTATCAACGTCATTTTCGCACTCTTCAGCGGGTACATGGCGGGATCGCTCAGGCCCGGGGCGGCGGCACTGATCACGCTCCAGTCCCTTGCAATCATCCTCTTCTATGCCGGCATCCTCTACGTCAGGCCCTACACGACGAGTTTCTTCCTCTCGCTCGACGGCATGTGGACGACCCTGCAGGAGAAGGTCCGGGCCGGGTGGCGGGCGGCGATGCGGGTCATCCTCCTCGTCGCCGCCCTGGGGGCCGCGAGCGGGGCTCTCGCCGTATCGGCGATGCTTCTGCCGGGGATGACGTTTTCGGCGTTCCTTGCCTCGGCCGACCTCGCCCCGGGATGGGACCTCCTGCCGCTCGCAGCCGTATTCGCATCGCAGGTCGTCATCGTCCGGTACCTGCAGGGGGCGTACAGCCGGGAACTCTTCCTGCAGGTAGGCGACTACAAGGTCCATGTCTGGCGGGACGGGATCCTGTGCCGGCTCGCCGCACTCCCGGAAACCCCGGAGGAGAACCCGACAGAGGAGCATCTTGCGGACCTCGTGACGGATCTGGCCCGGATGCAGAGCGACTACCGGCGGATGAAAGCATATACCTCGGAGTATCACAGCATATTCGGCTTCTTTCCGGTCTACCTCGTCCTGCCCGACCTCCGTCTTATCCTCGACCCCAACCGCGATGCACCCCGGAAATCCGGGCAGGAACCCGGCGGCGGGGTGCGCACAGAACCGGCCGACCGAACTTCGGGGTATGCATGAGTGCCGGCCGGTACCCATCAGTATATAATAACCTCTGGCGCATAGATCATATCATATGGCCGACGAGTATCGGACCGCGACGGTCCAGGGCAGGGAGGTTCCTTACGATCCAGAGCAGTTACGCAAGATCAGCGAGCACCCCTGCTACTCCGATAAAGCGTGCCACGCCTTCGGGCGGTGCCACGTCCCCGTCGCTCCGAAGTGCAACATCCAGTGCAACTACTGTATCCGGGACTTCGACTGCGTGAACGAGAGCCGGCCGGGTGTGACGAGCAGGGTTCTTTCGCCGGAGGAGGCGCTCGACCTCGTCAGGAATGTCGTCAAGGAATACCCGTACGTGAAGGTGGTCGGCATCGCAGGACCGGGCGAACCGCTCGCAAACCCGGAGACGTTCGAGGCGCTGCGGCTGATCCACGAGGAGTTCCCGCACCTGATCATGTGCATCAGCACGAACGGTCTCATGCTTCCCGAGTCGATCGAGGAACTCGCGAAGTACGATGTCGGGAACGTCACGGTCACGCTCAACGCCGTCGATCCTTCGATCGGGGAGAAGATCTACTCCTGGGTCGAGTACGACGGGAAGAAGTACCACGGGCGCGAGGCGGCCGAACTCCTCCTCTCCCAGCAGATGAAGGGGATCGAGATGGCGGTTGCAAAGAAGATGTTCGTCAAGATCAACACCGTCTACATCCCCGGGATCAACGACGAGCACATCCCCGAGATCGCAAAGAAGGTCGGGGAGATGGGAGCGTTCACCTTCAACGTCATCCCGCTCATCCCGCAGTACAGGTTCGCCTCCATCACCCCCCCGACGCCGAAGGATAAGCGGGAGATGCAGGATAAGTGCGCTCCGTACATCAAGCAGATGCGCCACTGCGCACGATGCCGGGCGGACGCGATCGGGAAACTGGGCCAGGACGTTCAGTCCTGCGTCTACCAGCAGATGAAGGATGAGAAAGCAGAATAACCGACTCTTTTTTACCCGGCGGTGCCGCCGGCCATGACGACGATCACGCTCGGACCGGATCAGCCGTTCGACCTCGACCGGACGCTCTCCTGCGGGCAGGCCTTCCGCTGGGAGAAGGCGGAGGGGGGGTGGCAGGGCGTCGCCGACGGCCGGGCCGTCCGGATACGGCAGGACGAAAACCGGCTCACGTTTGAAGGAGTGGATGAAGGGTTCGTCCGCGGCTACTTCCGGCTCGACCAGGACCTCCCCGCCATCCTCTCATCGATCGACCGCGACCCGGCGATCGGCGCTGCGATCCGGGAGTGCCGGGGCCTCCGTCTCGTCAGGCAACAGCCGTGGGAGTGCCTGGCCTCGTACCTCTGCGCCACAAACACGAACATCCCGGCGGTGAAGCGGCGGGTCGCGCTCATGGCGGAGCGTTACGGGAGACCGGTAGACGGACCATTCGGCAGGACGTATGCGTTCCCGGAGCCGGAAGCGCTTGCAGCGGTCTCGTGCGCCGACTTATGGGACTGCAAACTCGGCTACCGGACGGATTACGTCCAAAAAGCCGCCGATTATGCGGCGGAGAACCCGGACTGGGCGGAGCGGGTGGCCGCCCTTCCCTTCGAGGATGCGCGGCAGGCGCTGATGCAGCTTCAGGGCGTCGGGCCGAAAGCGGCGGACTGCGTGCTGCTCTTTGCGTTCGGGTTCTTCGAGGCGTTCCCGGTCGACGTCTGGATACGCCGGATCGTTGGGGAGACGTATCTCCCGGACCTGACAGGGAAGAACTGCACCCCGGCGGAGTACGAGCGGATCCGGCGGTTTGCCCGGGACTACTTCGGGAAGTATGCCGGGTACGCGCAGGAGTATCTCTACTGCGCCCGGGGGCCGGCACGCCGCCTGCGGTGAGGCTCACCCCTTCCTGTTGCGGATACGCTCCCGGACGAGCAAGGCTCCCGCAGCAGGATGAGGGTGGCAAGACCAACGAGGGCGATGTACACCCCGCTCACCGGGAACACAGGTGAAGCCCTGGCGATGGCAACCTTACCCGTTACCAGGGGCGGTACGAATACTCTGTCACCGCCGGGAGCCTGGTGCCGGGCCATCGTCGTGTTGTAGACGTGCGCCCGCAACTCCGGGGGCATGCCCTCCAGGAATTCGGGGCAGATCCTCGCATAGTACTCGCCGAGGGTTGCGTTCTGCTCCAGCGTCTGCTGTATATCTCTGAGTGCGACTCATTGAACGAGTACTCGATGGGGATCTCCCGGCCCGCGGTCTCCCCTGCAGCCGATCCCGGCAAAAGTGCGGCAACCGCGAGCAGTACCAGGAACAGCACGTAGCCTTGCTTCTTCATGGCTGTTATCAGAGGGTCCGGGAGTCCGGCGCCCCCTGGCTATGGTCAGCGATAGGCGCCCGGGGCACAAAACCATTGTGGGGTCCCGGCCCGGCAAAGTTCGCGATAAACCCGTTATCCCGCATTGCAAGCACCTCCTCCGGCGCACCGTCGGCCACCACCCTCCCCTCCTCGATGAGGCAGAGGCGGTCCCCGAGTTCGAGGGCGTCGCGGAGGGTGTGGGTGACGACGATGCAGGGTATTCCGGCATTCCGGATCCGGTCACGGAGTTCTTTCCGCATCGCAGTTTGCGCCCGCATATCGACGGCGGCGAGCGGTTCGTCGAGGAGGAGGATGTCCGGATCGAGCACCAGCGCCCGGGCGAGGGCCACCCGCTGTCGCTGGCCCCCCGAGAGCCGGCCGACGTTGACGTCCGCGAGGTCGGAGAGGTGCATCGCCGCGAGCTGCTCCCCCACGGCGTCGGCTATCTCCGATCGCGAAACCTTTCGGCACTTAAGACCGAACGCCACGTTCTCGGCGACGGTCATGTGCGGGAAGAGAGCGTAGGACTGGAAGAGGTGACCGATCTTCCGGCTCTCGGCGGGGACGTCGATCTTTTTTGCGTCCGAAAAGAGCGCCCTCTCCCCGAGCGCGATCTCGCCGCGGTCGGGGGTGAGGATGCCGGAGATCAGGTTCAGCACCGTGGACTTGCCCGCCCCGTTCTCCCCGATCAGGACGAGGGTCTCCCCGCACTGAACCGAGAGCGTGATGTCGAGGACGAAATCACGCAGTTGCCGGACGGCATGGACGGAGAGCATCAGGCGTTCCTCCGGGTGATGATCTGCACCGCAGCAATCACCGCAAACGATATCACGACCAGGATGATCGCGAGGCTGATCGCGGCGGATAGATCGCCCTGCATGGTCGTATAGATCGCAAGCGGCATCGTCTGGGTCCGGCCCTGGAAGTTCCCGGCGAACATGATCGTGGCGCCGAACTCCCCGAGCGCCCGGGCAAACGAGAGTATCGCCCCGGAGACGAGCCCGCTCCATGCGAGCGGGATGGTGATACGGAGGGCGACGGTCGCGGGGGTTGCCCCGAGGGTCCGCGCCGCATCTTCGTAGAGGCGGTCGACCGCCTCGAAACTCGCCCTTGCCTGCCTGATGTAGAACGGCGAGGCCACAAAGACCTGGGCCAGGATTACCGCGACCGTGGTGAAGGCGATGGAGATGCCGAACACGTCGAGGTACTGCCCGACCACGCCCCGGCGGCCGAAGGCCATCAGCAGTGCGATGCCCGCCACCGCCGGCGGGAGAACGATTGGAAGGTCGGTAAGGGTATCGACAAGCGCCCTCCCGGGGTAGTCGCGCCGGGCGTTCACCAGGGCGAGCGGCGTCCCGAAGAGGACGACGATCGCCGTGCTCACCGTCGCGGTGACGAGCGAGAGGGAGAGCGCGTCGATCACCACCGGTTCGGCAAGCGATCGGAAGAACGCCTCCGGCGATATGCGCAGGAAGAGCGAAGCGACCGGCAGCGTGACGAAGAGGAGGAAGAGGGCGAGAAGGGCGGCGATGAGGAGGGTGAGAGGCGCCCTCGGAAATTGCGCCCGGCCGTCGTGCCGGAGCACCTCAGGGTCCTGCCGGAACGGGATCGAATCCATACTCGGTCAGGATGGCGCTGCCGTCCGGGCCCCGGACGAATGCTATGAACGACTCTGCTTCGGCCCTGTGTGACGACTCCGCAAGGATACCGAGCGGGTAGGCGGCCATGACGTTGTACTCCGCCGGGATCTCGATCCGCGTCACTTTGTCCAGGTCATCTTTCGAGACATCCGATTTGTAGACGAACGCCGCGTCCGCCTCCCCGAGCGTCAATTTGGGCACCACGGAGCTCACCGCCGTCTCCTCGGAGATGACGTTGTTCATCACGGCCTCCCGGTACGCCTCCCCGTATGCGGGATCGGCGGTCAGTTTGTCGAGCACCTGGCGGGTATAAGCCCCGAAGGGAACGTCTTTGGTGCCGATGACAACCTTTGTGCCCGGCCTGGCCAGGTCGGCAAGACCGGTGATCCCTGCCGGATTATCGACCGGGACGATCAGGGCCATGCTGTTCCCGAGGAACACCGCCACGGTGTCGTCATCCATGAGCCCGGCGTCCTGAAGGGCCTGCATGTGCTTCGTGCTCGCGGAGACGAAGACATCGGGGCTTGCTCCCTGCTCGATCTGGGTGCGGAGGGCCTGCGAACCGTCGAAGACCAGGTCGACTTTGACGTTTGCGTTCTGTGCCTCATAGGCTTTGCCGATATCCGTGAAGGCTCCCGTGAGCGACGCGGCCGTAAAGACGGTCAGGGTAGTCTGCTCGGGTGCCTCCTGGGTGGTCGTGCACCCTGCAACCAGAAGACCGGCGACGATCAGAATACTTACGGCAACAAAGGTTGCCGGGGTTGATGCTTTCATAATGACACCTTGCTCATAGGGGATTGCTGCTCGGTATATTTAATTTAGCTTATTTTTGGCCCAAATCAAGGAGTTTTTATTTACACTCCCGGCGAGTATAAAAATGTGCGGTGTTACCGGCCGGGTGAGCGGCACGGTCCGCAGCCCGGCTGCCGGAGCTAACGAAAAAAGGAGTTCAGGCCTCCATCCCCTGGCCTGAGGACAGGCCATGCACGGGATCGGCAACCATTCGAAAGGGCCGCCGGGATAGTTCTTACGCGGAACGACAGATCGACGAAGATGCTTTTGCCCCGGCCCGTGACGATTGCACGCAGGTTGAGCGGTGAGGAGTCCGGGTCAGGCACGCCGCCGCTTCACTTCGTCCAGGAGCTCGCGGCGGACTCCCTCGATACGCTCGTTCACCATCCGGGCAAGCGGTTCTTCCCCGGAAACATCATAATACGAAGTCTCCCGGCGCCGTACCTCTTCGAGCGCCCTTGCCTTCGTCAGTTCCCCGATGACCGACTGGGCCATATTCGAGTACTCGCCGCTGTCGACCTTCTCCTTCAGCCACCGGTAGAGGTGGCCCGGCAGCCGCACACCCACCTGCTTGCCTGAGACGTTATCGGGAGACTCCATCTTCCCATTCAGGTAGCCCGGCAAACAATTATATTATGCCGTTTTTATTTTTTCAATGAGATATCTATTGGTACCAATAGGTATCATTAAACGATCGGGGCACCCATAGGGGGTGTATGAGACAGAGCAGAGTGGCTGATCCACGCCGGCCGGAAAGCATACCGAAGTCACGAAAGCGATGGGATAACATCTTCCCGGAGAGGAGCAAGTCCGCCGGGAACAGGGGGACGGGTGTGTGCGCGGGTTAGACAGGGGCCAGAAGGCAACGCGCCCATCAGAAGGCGCCGGTGATACCGGAGAGGACACACCTGCCCACTGCCCATTCTGCGGGTGCCGGGATCGCATCAAGGAGATCATTACCGCCAACCCGCGGATCCATACAGTCCATCAATGCCTCAAATGCGGCCGCTGGTTCGACGACCTGGGGCCGGCATGCCCCCGGTGCGGCTCCCGCGGGGAACTCCTGGGGTATGTCGATGCTCCCGGGTGCGGCATGTACGCGCAGTACCACTGCTGCGAATGCGGCCACGGGTTCATATTACGAATGAATCGCGATGGAGACGCCGGTCGGACCTGACGGCGTACCGGTCCCGGGCACCTGCGCGAGGATTCCCGCGACGATAAAAAAAGAAAGGCTGGCGAATTACGTCCCGATCGTCCAGCTGCTCATATATGTTTCCTGCTCGGGCGTCAGCCGGTCGATCGAGAGGCCGAGCGCGTCAAGTTTCAGCCGCGCCACAGCCTCGTCGATGGCGGACGGGACGTCGTGCACGCCGGGAGCGAGTTCGCGGCCGTGCTTCGCGATGAACTCGGCGGAGAGCGCCTGGACGGCGAAACTCAGGTCCATCACCTCGACGGGGTGGCCCATCCCTTTGGGCGTTGCAAGGTTCACGAGCCGTCCTTCGGCAAGAACGTGGACGGCCTTGCCGCCGAGAACGTAGGTGGCGATGCCGTCCCGGCGGACGACGGAGTCCGCGTGCGATTCGAGCCAGTCGACGTCGATCTCCACGTTGAAGTGGCCGGCGTTCGCGAGGATCGCCCCGTCCTTCAGGTTCGGGAAGTGCTGCCCCGTGATGATGCTCGTGTTGCCGGTGGTGGTGACGAAGATATCGCCGAGGCGTGCCGCGTCATCCATCGTCATGACGTCGAACCCGTCCATGTGCGCCTGCAGCGCCCTCCGGGGGTCGACCTCGGTCACGATGACGCGGGCGCCGAGGCTCCGGGCCTTCTGTGCGAGCCCCCGGCCGCAGTAGCCGTAACCGGCGACGACGAACCTTTTGCCGGCGACGAGGACGTTTGTGGTGATCATGATCGATGCAAGCGCACTCTCCCCGGTGCCGTGGACGTTGTCGAAGAAGTGCTTCATCGGGGTATCGTTGACGGCGACGACCGGGAACTTGAGCGCTCCGTCCCGTGCCATCGCGCGGAGCCGGTGGATGCCGGTCGTGGTCTCCTCGCACCCGCCGATGACCGAGTCCAGCACCTCCTGCCGCTCGGTGTGGATACGGAAGATCAGGTCCATGCCGTCGTCGATGGTGATCGCAGGCCGGGCGTCGAGCACCCGGTCGATTGCCGCGTAGTACTCCTCGACGCCGGCCCCCCGCCGGGCATAGGAGTGAATCCGCTCCCGGGTGTCGAGCGCCATCGATACGTCGTCCTGGGTCGAGAGGGGGTTGCACCCCGTGATGTGCACCTCGGCGCCGCCTGCTGCGAGCGTCTCGACCAGCACCGCGGTCTTCGCCTCGACGTGCAGGGCCATGCCGATAGTCATGCCTGCAAACGGCTTCTCCTCGACAAAACGCTTCCGAATGGACGAGAGTACCGGCATGTACTGCCGCGCCCACGCAATTTTGAGATCTCCTGACTCCATAAAAACCACCAGACCGGTTATCCCGCCCGGATACTCCTCCGGTTTGCCTTTAAAAGTATCTTTCCGGAGTACTTAAACGTAAGGGGAGCGGCACGGGCTCCCGGGGATCGGGTTCGCCCGCGTTCATGCTCAGACCCGGTCGACGGACACCTTCCAGGAGCATCCCGGAGTGTTCAGCCATTTGCAAATGCCGTGCTTTAGCAGTTTTTCCACCTAATGCGCTCACGGGTGTTGTAGCGCACAAACTGGACACGGATTTTCACCAGATATCGCACCTCGGGTGCTCCTGCTCTGGTTCTCGAAACCCCATGGGTTTCTCGAACTCTGTTCCTTCGGAACATCGCTCTCCGAACCATCGCATATCGCCACGAGGGGGGAGGGGACAGGGGAGGGGGGAGCACCCCCCCTCCCCGTCAGCCCCACCTCGCACCTTCGGTGCTCGAACTCCGCTCCTGCGGAGCGTCGTTTCCCCAAAGACGATCTCCCCACGGTCCACTGCACCGGGATTTTTCATGGCTCGGCTGTAGGTAGGCTCCACCCAGCTTAAAGGCTTATAGTTTACGTGGTACAGAACTGGGGGTCCCAGACTGTCTTGCGTTCACTAGGGCATATCTTGGACTTTGCGATCCCTACCCCGCCAGGGCCCCACCAAACAGCCGCAAGCCAACCCTGCTCACAAGAACAGCGAACCCTTATAGGCAAACCCTCATCACCCGCCGCCCCCCAATCATTACTCATGGTTCTGACCAAGCGGATCATCCCCTGCCTGGACCTCAAGGACGGGCGGGTGGTCAAGGGCACGCACTTCGTCGGCCTGCGCGACGCGGGCGATCCCGTCGAGCTCGCCCAGCGCTACAACGAGCAGGGTGCGGACGAGGTGGTCTTCCTCGACATCACCGCCACCAGGGAGAACCGGGGCACCATCATCGACGTCGTGCAGCGGGCGGCCGATCAGCTCTTCCTCCCGCTCACCGTCGGCGGCGGTATCCGGACGATCGATGACATGAAGCAGATCCTCCGGGCGGGCGCGGACAAGGTGAGCATCAACTCAAGCGCCGTCGCCGACCCGGACCTGATCTCGCAGGGCGCAGAAAGGTTCGGCACCCAGTGCATCGTCGTCGCCGTCGATGTCCGGCGAAACTACGAACCGGCGCCGGGAAAAACACCGATCACCCTCGCCGACGGCCAGGAGTGCTGGTACGAGGTCGTGACCCACGGCGGGACCCGGGGCACGGGGCTTGACGCCGTTGCCTGGGCGAGGGAAGCCGAGGAGCGCGGGGCCGGCGAGATCCTGCTCACCAGCATGGAGACCGACGGGACAAAGGAGGGGTTCGATATCTCGATCACCGCTGCAATCTCGGAGGCGGTCGGGGTTCCGGTGGTCGCGAGCGGCGGCGTGGGCACGCTCGAGCACTTCTACGAAGGGTTCACAAAAGGGAAGGCCGACGCCTGCCTCGCGGCAAGCGTCTTCCACTACGGCGAGTTCACCGTTCGCCAGGTCAAGGAGTACCTGGCGGGACGGGGTATCCCGGTACGGCTCTAAGGTCGAGCGCGAACGCCGCAACCGGGTGCTCGAGGTCGAACGCCCCGAGAACGGCCGGGTGAATCTCCCCGAACACCCCTACTATTCTTCCGTCGACGATGATATCCCCGCGGCGCCCATCGAGGAACGCCGGGTCGGCCGATTCCGTGACCGTATAGGAGAGCGAGATCTCCCGGCAGAGGACGTCCGCCGCCGCGTACGCCTCGGAGAAGTCGGCAGACGGGTGGATGCTGACCGCAGCGGCCTTCTGGTAGGTCGTGCAGTCCTCGACCACGTCGCCCACCGCAAAGAGCCTCTGCGGGAGTTCGCGGTGCTTGTTCGCAAGAAGCATCTCCATCAGCAGGGGGAGGAGGTCGGTCCGCACCACCGTCTGCTCCTCGCTGATCGGGTGGAGCAGCCGCAGGGTTCCGGGGGCGGGGTCCCGCTGCATGTTCGTATACAGCACCCGCTCGTTTGTGAGGGTGAACGGGATCATCTCGAGGTACCCGAGGCCGGTCATCACCGACCGGACCGCCCCCGCGAGGGCGGGGATCGGGTGCTCCTGCGCGACGGTCGATGTGGCCGGGAGGGCGGCATCGAAGTTCTCGATGCCGTGGGCTATCGCCACGTCCTCGAAGATATCCCAGTCGTGGAGGATGTCTGAGCGATAGCAGGGAACGAGGACCCGGACCCGTGAGTCGCCGTCGGGCTCGGCCCCGAACCGCATCCGGCGAAGGAGCCGCGCCATCTCCTGCGGTGTGAGGGGGAGGCCGAGGAGGCGGGAGCACTCCGCGACCGAGACCACCCTTTCTGCGGGGGCGAGCGTGGGCATCTCCTCTCCGTCGACGGTGACGGTCTCGACCGTCGCCCCGGCCTCGATGAGCGCCGTGCAGATGATGTTTACCGCCGTCATCACCGCCTTTCTGTCGGTGCCGGTGCAGTCGAGCAGGATGTTCTTCGTCGCCGCCGTGACCCTCGTCAGCTCGCCGTTGATGATCGGCGGGAAGGAGAGCACCCGGTCGTCGGCATCGACGATCAGCGGGAACTTATCGAAGTTCTCCACCAGGTGAGCGTAGTCCCGGCCCTTCGGGTGGTCGGCGAGGATCTCCTCCATCGTCATCTCCCGCTCGAAGTCGAGCGGGACGAAGGAGCGGTCACGGGGCGAGGCGACGTAGCGGAACGGCGGGGTGACCGTATCGAGGTCGTGGACGCCGATCGCCACCTTGCCGCGCCCGCGCCCGACCGCCCAGTGAAGGGCTTCCTGGAGCGCCATCAAACTCTCGATCGCCTCTTCGTCGAAGTTGACGTTTCTGATCACCGCCGAGCCGAGGAACGGCCGGATATCGGCAAGGTCCGGGTCGACCGAGAAGGTGATGCCGGAGGGGCGGACGGTGTAGGCCGAAAGCCCCTCCTCAAGCCCGAGGAACCCGCGCATCGCCCGGGCGACGCCCTCGGGCGAGTAGAGGTCCGGCCTGTTCGGGAAGAACTCGACGTCCACATGGTCTTCCTCGATCCGCTCGATGTCGGCCCCGATCATGGGGATGCGGTCGATGATCGTCTGCCGGTCGGTGCCGGCAAGCCGTTCAATGTACCGGTAGGGTAACGTGATTATTGCCATCTTCACCGCCCCCCGCCGTAGGTGGGCGTCTCCCGGATCCACTCGACGTCGCTCCGGTAGAGCTGCCGGAGATCGCGCAGCCCGAGCCGGAGCATCGCCACCCGGCTGATCCCGAGGCCCCACGCAAGCACAGGGTGCTCGATACCGAAGGGCTCGGTCACTTCCTGCCGGAAGATGCCCGACCCGCCGAGTTCCACCCAGCCGAGCCCGTCGACGTAGACCTCCGGCTCCACGGAGGGTTCGGTGTAGGGGAAGTAGCCGGGACGGAACCGGACCGTCTCAAAGCCCATCTTGGCGTAAAACTCTTTTAGGAACCCGAGGAGGTGACGTAAGTTGACGTCCTCGTCCATAACGATCCCCTCGAGCTGCTCGAACTCCGCGAGGTGGGTGGGGTCGATCGCCTCCCGCCGGTAAACCCGGCCGATGCAGAAGGCCTTCACCGGTGGTTTGGGGTGCGCTGCCAGGTGCTGGATCGAGAGCCCCGTCGTGTGGGTCCGGAGCACGCACTGCTCTGCCTTTTCGGCGCTCCAGGTCCCTCCCCACCCGGTAGACGACGTCTCGCCGCCGTGCTCGTGTATGTCGCGGACGCGCTCGTATCCTGCCGGAAGCGGCCAGCGTTCGCCGAGGAAGAAGGTGTCCTGCATCTCCCGCGCCGGGTGATCCTGCGGCTGGAAGAGGGCGTCGAAGTTCCAGAACGAACTCTGCACGATCCCGCCCGCCATCTCCTCAAAGCCCATATCGAAGAGGATGCGGCGCATCTCGTCGATGAGGCGCTGGTAGGGGTGAACTTTCCCCGGGTAGGCGCGCTTCGGGAGTTTCGTGACGTCGTAGCGCCGGAGGGGGAGGTCCTTCCACTCACCGGAGAGGATCTGCTCGCGGGTGAGCGTGCCCGCCTCCTCCTGCAGGTCGAGGCCCTGGCTGAGGAGTTCGCGGCCGCGAGGCGTGATCGAGACGGTGTAGGCGACGGTCTCCTCCTCCTGCACGAGCCCGCGTTTTGCAAGATCGGCGACCCCAACGCCGTCCCCGATCGCACCGTTCTCGCCGAGCCGGGCAAACGCGGCTTCGTCGGGTCCCGGTGCGGTGGCGCCGGTCTTCTGCACGATCCCGTCCCGGATGGCGATCCAGCCCTTTTTGCGCATCCAGCCGATGGCGATCTTTGCAAGCGGATGGCTCTGGAGGTCCCGCATCGGGATCGTCTCTTCGAAACTCTCGAGCAACTGCCGCTCGGGGAGGCCTTTTCCGATGTAGGCCCGCCCTTCTTCCGTCGGGGTATACCGCCGGGAGACATGCTTCTCCACGTCCACGAGCCCCCGCTCGCCGGCGAGGTTCGCGTACTGCACCACCGCCTCCCGGCGGGCATCCATCTTCTCCGCAAGGACGGCCGCGTCGGCCGATCCCATCGATCCCAGGACCACCAGG
Organism: Methanoculleus sp.; assembly: GCA_030156625.1. GTDB lineage: Archaea > Halobacteriota > Methanomicrobia > Methanomicrobiales > Methanoculleaceae > Methanoculleus. The sequence goes on along the minus strand of JASGMC010000004.1, from coordinate 28,140 downwards.
AGTTTCTTCTCGTTCAGTGTCAGTTCCACCGTCATACCTCCTCTGCAAGGTGCTCGACCGCATCCATCCTATCCCGCAACTCCGCCAGGAACGCCTGCACGCGCTCATTCGTCTCTTTCTTGCACTGTCCGCAGGTGAGCTCGCCGCTCTCGCACCGGCGGGCGAGATCGGCGAGCTCCACGTCGTCCTCGAGCATGTGGAAGAGGTTTAAGAGATAGACCGAGCAGGCGTCGGGCTCGCCTCCGAGGCGCTTCTGCTCCTCAAGCGTCATCCGCCCGCCGGTCAGCGCCGCCATGACCTTCTTCCTGACCGACCTGTCGGACTCGTAGAACCCGAACGAACTCTCGGGCACGCTGCTCGACATCTTCCCGCCCTGGAGTCCTGGCATGAAGATGTGATAGGTCGAGGAGGGCAGATAGAACCCGAACCCGCCGTGTGCGATCTCGATCTCGCGGACGGCGTCCTCGACCCGCTCCCTCGGAAGGCCCCTGACGTCCACGTGGCCCGCGTACTTCTTCGAACCGGGGAATGCACGGTGCACGGCCTCGAGAGCTGCCTCGGGAGCGTTCTTCGACCGGATACTGACGTGATCGCCGCGGTCCTCGACCGTGAACAACCTGAGTTTGTAGGCCACGTCCCGGGTGAGCCGGAGGTGGGGGTCCTGGTCGAGGCCGACCGGGACGATGGTGGGGGCCGGGCCGGCATCGAGCTGCGGGAAGAGGATGTCGGCGACCTGGGTGATGACGCTCATCGCGTGGGAAAGTGAAGAATCTGCCCCGAACCCGTAGATCGCCGTCATCTCGGAGAAGTTCACCTTCGTGGACGCCTCGAACGCGAGATCCTTCAAGCGGTCGTTCCTGCTCTGGTAGTAGGTCGTGCCCTCGAATCCCAGGGCGTAGAGGGCTTTGAGGTACTCCTTCCCGTACTCGCGGCACTTCTCCCACGAGATGCCGCGGACCGCGTGCGCCTCCCGGTCGGCAATGGCGACGTAGCCGTTCCCGCCCTGGCGGACGTGCCAGACCACCTCCTTCATGACCATCAGGTGCCCGAGGTGCGGGAGGCCCGAGGGCATGAACCCGGTCAGCACGTGAAACGGGGTGCGCTTTTGGATGGCGTCGGCGACCAGGTTGTAGTCCCGGTGCCCGACGACGATACCCCTGCGCATAAACTGCGGTACCTCGGGAAGCCTTCGTGCGACCTCACCGATCGGCTCGATGCCGAACTCGGCAAAGAGTCGATCTAAATCGACGGTCTGGTTATTCGACCACGGGTTCATTTCTGAATGCATGTACTGACACTCACAGTTTTATTCGGGCGAATTCGACGTATCTGATATCGGTGTTATATATGCAGGCAAACAACATCTTCTTTTTGACGCTGTGAGCAAGCCTGACCGAACGGGAGACGCCGCTCATCGGCGTGGAAGTCCCGGACGGGACGGCGTGGACGAGCATCTCGGAGTGGCTCTTCTTCCCGGAGTAGACCCGGAAGTGATGCCCGAACTTGTACCCGGTTCTCGGGATGTAGCCCTTCTCCCGGAGGTCGGAGAAGACCCGCTCTTTTTCACGGATCTCGACGTCCTTTTCTGCCGCTGCATCGAGGAACTCCTCTGCGGCCATCGATTCCCCGTCCCGCGTGATCGAGAGGCAGCGTCTGCGCATGAGGTAGATCGACTCGACCGGGCGGAGGAGCAGACGCTCGGGATCGAGCCGTTTGCCGTACCAGTCCTCCTCGAGCGGGGTCCCCGGCGGCAGGTGGGCCAGCGCGTAGGTGCCGAAGAGAGAGGCCTCCGCCGGTGTTGAGCACTCCGCAGGCTCCCCGACGGCGGGGAGGTCCTGCACCCGCACCTCATAGTAGGTCAGCTCGTCCTCGTCGTCCACGACCGCGAGGAGGTACTGTTTGCGCATGTTGGCCGCTGCGAGCACGTCCTGGCTTAATTGGTCGAAGTCGACGATGTCGCGCTCGGAGAGGACCCGGATCAGGTACCGGGACTTTCCGACCCCGGGCTTGTGGCCCCGGCGGAAGACGCGGAAGTCCTGTGGTCCGGGCTGAACCACGTATCCCCGCTCGCGGATGTCGCGATAGACAAGATACCTGCGGACAAAGTTCGGCTGGCCGGCACAGAGACCGAGCAGGGCATCGAAACCGAAGTCCTTCACGTCGATTTTGTTGCGTTCCATGAGGTAGAGCGCCTCTTCGGGAGAGAGACGGAGGCCGGTTCCCTCCAGCCTCCCGTAACCTCCCTGCTCGTAGAGCGTGCGTCCTTCCCTGCCGAGGCGCACCCAGGTTCCGTCGAATGTCGCCAACACGTGCTAGATCTATAGGGAGTTCACGTTCATTAATGGATTGCCGGGGGTGAACCACTACGCTTTTTGCGTGCCGCACCGCACCAGTGATCGATTCCATGACGAAAGGATACCGGGACTTCTGGCGCCCGGGGACGATCCTCGCGGCACTGCTGATCGCGGCGGTGCTGCCGGCAGGCATCGTCTCTGCAAGCGAGACCGCTCCGGCGGTCGCCTGGAACGTGACGTTCACACCGGAGAATATCAGCAAGTTCGATGCCGTTGCACCGACCGCGGACGGCGGCTTCATCGCCCTCGGCTCGACCCTCACGCAGATGTTCGGGGGCAGGGAAGATCTCCTGCTCGTAAAGACCGACGGCCGGGGGAACGAGGAATGGACCGGGAGAATACCCGACATGGCACCGGCTTCCGTTGCACAGACCGGTGACGGCGGGTATATCGTCGGCGGCTACAACATGTCCACAACCGTGGTCGATCAGAGCCTCACCTCCGAGGGCACCTCGTTCCTGATCCGGACCAATGCAGCCGGGGAGGAGGAGTGGCGGCGGGTCCTGCCGGGAGAGAAGATCTCGGCTGTCCGCCCGACCGCCGACGGCGGGTATGCCGTCATCGGGTGGCTCTGGAACCCACCCGAATCAGAGAACGACACGACGGCGGTCATCACAAAGACCGACGGTGACGGCACACCCGTCTGGAACCGGACGTTCCCCGGCATCTCCGCGAACGCAGGAGTTGTGACCGCCGACGGAGGCTACGTCATCGGAGGCACGACGTCGCCCTTCAACAACGACATCGGTGACGCCTTCCTCATCCGCCTCGACGGCGACGGCAACACGCTCTGGCACGAGAATTACCAGGCCCCGGTCGTCTATGACATCGAGGAGACCGATGACGGGCGGTTCGTCTACTCGGGCAACTACTGGTACGGCCTCGTCGACGCAGAGGGAGAGGAGGTCTGGCTCAGGAATATGGAGGGGCTCTCCGGCTACGCCGTCGCCCTGCAGCCTTCCGGCGGGTATATGGTTGCGGGCACGGACGCGAGGATCGGAGAGGGCTTCGCCCTCGGGATCGATGCGGACGGAACGATCCGGTGGAACACGACCTTCCCCGCAACCGGGGTCTACACAGCCGCCAGCGCTCCCGGCGGCGGTTACGCCCTTGCAGGCATCAGGTACCTCTCGGCCGACACCAGCGCCGCCTGGCTGGCCGGCCTCACGGAGCCGGCGAGCCCCGCCCCGACGGCGGCACCGGGATTCGGTGCAGCGGTCGCCGGGGCGGCGCTCCTCATGCTGCTCGCGGGAAGGAGACGGAGAGGGTAACCCCCCTCCACCACTTTTTTCTGAACCGGTTCAGGGCTCATCCTTCCGGAAGTAGAGGAGTGCCCCCGCCCCCGCGATGATGAGGGCAAGCAGGCCCGGGATGAGGTGCGCGTACGGGATCTCGCGCCCGGCCGTGAGTCCCCGGCCGGTATCGGCGGCAACCGCCTGTGCCGCGCCGTCCTCGGGTGCCGCGGCGAAGAGCGCATACGCGCTGAAGTGCATGACTTCGGCCGTGACGCTCCGGGTCTCCGGGAGGACGGTGGTGGGGACCTCCTCCCAGGTGCCGGCCGACCGGTTGTATCGCTGCACCACGAGCCCGTCCTGCATGCTGCCGTTGTAGACGGCGTTCCACTGCTCTTGTGTGAAGTTGAACGAGAGGGTCACCGGCGGTGAGAAGACCGCTCCCTCCGGCCCGGCGGTGCAGGCGTACCCGGAAAAGACGTACGCGCCGGGCGCCGCGGGCACGTCGGCCGCATTGATGGCCGCAAGGGTCACCGCCGCGAGCGGGTTGCCGGCGGCATCGACAGCCCGGACACCCTCCGCGATCGTGAGGGTCACGACCCCGTCGGACGAACGGATCCTGGCGACCTGGTCGACGAGGCCGGTCTCCCCGAGGTGCAGGCGGCCGGAGTCGGCTTCACGGGAAGTGGGCTTCGCCGTCACGGTGGGGGTAGGCGTGGGGGTGAGCTTCGGTGTGCTCCAGACCGGGGCGGAGCCGCCGCCACCCCCACCACCACCACCGCCTCCTCCCCCTCCGCCGCCGCCACCGCTGCTCGCGGGTTTCTGTGTCGGGGTCGGGGTTGCAGTCTGTGTCGGGGTCGGCGTCACGTTAACCGTTGGAGTCGGGGTTACGGTCGGGGTTACGGTCGGGGTTACGGTCGGGGTTACGGTCGGGGTCACGGTCGGGGTCACGGTCGGGGTTACGGTCGGGGTCACGGTCGGGGTCACCGTCGGGGTCACCGTCGGGGTGGGAGTTGCGGAGTAGACGGTGATGTAGCCGTACTCCGTGTGCGTCGCGCTGGCTCCCGCGTTGTCACAGGTCAGGGAGACGTTATAGACTCCGGGACGATCGTAACGGTGACGCGTATCCCGGTGTGTCGATGTCTCGCCGTCACCGAAGTCCCAGAGCCAGGCCGTCGCGTAATCCGGTAAATCACCGTAAAAATAGACCATAAGAGGCGCAGGCCCCGACAACGGTTCCCCCCAGAAGCTGATAACCGGCGGTTCCGGAGGACCTACATGAATGAGATCGGTCTTCGTGACGGTGTCGGACCCGAACTCGTTATGCACCGTGAGCGAGACGGTGTAGTTCCCGGGGATCTCGTAGTTGTGCCACGAATACTGCGAGGTCGAGGTATTCCCGTCGCCGAAGTCCCATTCCCAGGCGTCCGGATCGCCGGCCGACTGGTCGATGAACCGGACGTTGAGCGCCGCCCCTCCTTCGGTCGGGTCAGCCGAGAACTCCGCCACCGGGGCTGCTCCGCTGAAGTAGGTGAAGGCGTAGATGTCCGAACCCTCGCCACGGCCGTTCTGCCAGACGACCCGGTCACCGCTGACGGCGGGGTAGAGCTGTTCGGTCGCGGAAGGAATGACCGGCATCTGCTTATCCTTCCCGAGAGAGAGGTCGCAGATGTAAACGTTCCAGATTCCGTCCCGCCTGTCCTCCCAGGCGATGAGGTCTCCGTCGATCGAGGGGGAGACCTGCCATTCGGGATCGTCGGTGATTCTCTGCGCCCCTGCCGACGGATTGTCGAGATCGAAGAGGTAGATGTCGGGTGCTCCGTTCCGGTAGTCCTCCCAGACGATCCGGCTCCCCGATATCGCCGGGTATGTCTGCCGTGCACCGTTCCGGGTGATCTGTTGCTTCTCTCCGTTCCAGATATCGTACAGCCAGATATCTCCATTCCCGGTGCTCTCCTCCCAGACGACGTACCTCTCCGAGAGCGCGGGCTTCCATTCGGTCACCGGCGAGCAGGAGAGGAAGGTCTCGCTGCCGGTCTCGATAGTATAGAGGCAGATATCCGTGCTCCCGCCCCGGGCATCGTACCAGACCACATGATCCCCGTGAACGACGGGCATCCGCTGGTCGGCCGGGTCGTCGGTGAGCGGTATGGTGTCTGTCGAAGGCCCGAAGAAGTAGATATCCGGGCTCATGTTCCGGTTCTCCTCCCAGACGACGTAATCCCCCGAGACGGACGGGTACCTCTGCCCCGTCCCCTCGCCCGCAACCTTCCGCCCTGCGCTGCCGGTGCCGCTCGAATAGTAGATCGACCTTCCGTTCCTGCCGTCCTCCCAGACGACCATATCTCCGTCAATGTCGGGGTGCTCCTGCGATCCTCCATCGATACAGATCGAAACGATATCCCCCGGGGCCCTCTCCCCGGCCAGGGCAGGCGATGCCAGCAATCCGATAACAATGACGGTACAGGCTACAATCAGCGCATTATATTCAGCCATTCTTCTATCACCACGATGAGAACGCCCCCTTCGTCCCATACGATGGTGTCTGTACGCGCGCCGGGGAAACGGAACTCCCCCGGCGGCGTACAAACGGAGATCCTGTGGAATTCCGGAGAAATACCGGAGTTCCACAAGATAAAGGGTTCGCGCGTTGCAGGATAGAATTATTAATATAAATATCTTGCCATATTCCGGGGCGCGCGAAGAGAGTATTCCAGCATATTATAAAAAATGAGAAATATTAATCGTAGCAGGAAGCACCGCACCATAACCGGCAGCATGGCCCTGCCCAGGGCAACGTCCCCGGGCGCTCACGCGCCTGCAAGTTCACGGACCTTCGCGATATTCCCGGCATCGCCCCGCCGCCCGTCGACCGGCGTCTCGCAGATGAGGGGAAGGCTCCGGACGGCCGAATGAAGGAGGATATGCCGGAACCCCTCCTCCCCGATTGACCCGAGCCCGATGTGCTCGTGCCGGTCAAGCCCGCTCCCGAGATCCCCCTTGCAGTCGTTGAGGTGGACGACCCGGAGACGGGATAGATCGATCCGGTCGTCGAGCTCCGCAAAGACCGCATCGACCCCGTCCTCGGTCCGGAGATCGTAGCCGGCAGCAAACGCGTGACAGGTATCGAAACAGATCCCGACCCTCTCTTTCGCATCGATACCCCCCATGATGCGCGAGAGGTCATCGACGGTCGTTCCCACGCTGTTCTTCTCCCCGGCGGTGTTCTCGAGGAGGAGCATCACTTCGCTCTCCCCGGCATCAGCAAACGCCCTGTTAATGCCGGCAACGACCCGCTCCTGCCCCGCCGCCGTCCCGGCGCCGCGGTGGTGCCCGAGGTGGGTCACGAGATAAGGTATCCCGAGGATGGCGCACCGCCGGAGTTCTTCGGCAAGCGCCGCGACCGACTTTTCGTAGATCCCGGTATCGGGCGAGGCCGGGTTCGGGAGGTAGGGCATGTGGTCGACGACCGGGCCGATGCCCGACGCACTCACCGCGGCCCTGAAGGCCCCGGCCACACCAGGGTCGAGGTCCTTTGCCTTCCAGCCGCGGGGGTTGCGGGAGAAGATCTGAAACGTATCGCAGCCTGCGTCAAGGGCCCGCCCGACCGCAAGGTCGATCGAGCCGGCGATGGAGACGTGGCATCCCACCAGCACCATACCATAACTCTCGCCCCTGAAGCGCTTAGGCCTTCCCCCGCCCGACCTCGCGAAGCACCGCCGCCCCGAACTCCCGGGTCCCGGCGGCGCCGCCGAGGTCGGGTGTCCGGATGCCTGCGCGAAGCACCCGGTGGACGGCCTCCTCCACGGCCGCCGCGGACGCGGGATCGCCGAGATGTTCGAGCAGCATCGCGGCGCTCCTGATGGCCGCGACGGGGTTTGCAATTTTTTTGCCCGCGATGTCGGGAGCGCTCCCGTGCACGGGCTCGAAGAGGGCGTGCCGGTCTCCAATATTCGCGCTCGGGAGCATCCCGAGCCCCCCCACCAGGTAGGCGGCGGCGTCGGAGAGGATGTCCCCGAACATGTTGGTCGTCACGACCACATCGTAGCGGTCCGGGTGCATCAGGAGGTCGAGGCAGAGCGCGTCGATGTAACTCGCCCTGCAGGGAACTCCCGCCCGGGCGGCCTCCTCCGTGCAGACCTCGACGAAGAGACAGTCGGATTTCAGCACGTTCGCCTTGTTGCCGACGGTGAGGTGGCGGCGGGACTTCGCGAGGGTGCAGGCGTGCCGGGCGATCCGCTCGCTGCCCCGGCGGGAGACGACCCGGACGGTGCAGGCCCGGTCGGACTCCGTCCACTCGATGCCGGAGTAGAGCCCCTCGGTGTTCTCCCGCACGATGACGACGTCGACCCCCTCGCCCCGGATCGGGCGGACGTTCGCGTAGAGGTCGAGAGCGTGGCGGATCTGCAGAAGCACGCTCCGGTAGCCGGGGTCCGGCGGCGTCGTGATCGCCCCGAAGAGGACGGCGTCCGCCGACCGGAGATCGGCGATCGTCTCCTCGTCGCAGGCGCTCCCGGTCCGCTCCCACCGGCCGTATCCCACCTCGATATCGAAGAACTCGAAGTCCGGGCGCACGGCCACGAGGATATCGCGGGCTACCGGGACGACCTCGTGCCCGATCCCGTCGCCCTCAACGACCGCTACCTTTACCATCCATCTCTCTCCATGCGGCCGCAACCTTGCGGACCGCCTCCGCAATATCCCACGACGACGCTCCCCAGTGGACTACAGCGCCGAACAGGCCGTTCCGGCGCCCGATCCCGGCCCGCTCGCCCCGGCAGCACCGGGCAATAAAAGGCTCGCCCGCCACCGTCTCGAGCGGGCAGATGTTCTCCACCGTAACGCCCTCCCCGTAGCACTCCCGCAGCAGTTCCCGTGCCGTCAGGCACCCGGCGACACGGTCGCCGGGGCGGAGCGGGTCCGCGTCGACGGTGCGGGGGAAACCGGCCGCACGGCAGGGGTAGACGTCGGCTCCGATCTCCCTGATATCCCGGACATGGTGCTTGAAGACGATCTCAAGGTCGCCGAAGAGCCCGGTTCTCTCGAGGTCGGCAAGCGTGGCCGAGAGGTGGGGGCGTGGCGGGGTGATGTCGTAGACATGGATGCGGAGGAACCCCGAGAGGTCCGGATCCAGCACGAACGTGGTCTGCTCGCCGTGGCCGGTGAATATGGTGCAGCGGTACCCCGACCGCATGGCCTCCTGTACCAGGAATGTTCGATCCTGAACGTTCACGCGTTCCGGGTAGCGGTAGACATCGTCGCCGGCGGCGAGCACCCGGGTTGAGAGGACGTTGCGCATCAACCCGGTCCCGTTCGGGTCGGTCTCCACCTCGACGACCTCCGTGCCGTCGGCGGTCTCCCGGACCAGGTAGCGCGAGAGGAAGTAGGCCTTATCCCCGCACGGGGTGCCGTTCGCGGACCCGACAAACTTGCAGTGGGGAGGGAAGATCATCGCCACGACCTCCAGTAGGGAACCAGCCCTCCGGCCCTGAGGATGGCGACCATCTTCTCCGAGAGCGGGCGGGCGGGGTAGCGCTCCCCGTCCACCTCCACCCATCCCGCATCGAGGTCGAAGGCGACGCGGGCGCCTTCGGTGCAGGGGACCGCGGCCTCGATCACCGGCAGACCGACGTTGACGGCGTTCCGGAAGAAGATCCGGGCGAACGACTCCGCGACGACCCCGACCACCCCGGCCTCCCTGAGGGCGACCACGGCCTGCTCGCGGGACGACCCGCACCCCATATTCCTCCCGGCGACGATGATCGAACCGCTGAGGCGGGGGGCGAGCGCCGGGTCCAGGTCTTCGAAAGCGTGCTCAGCCCAGACCGAGCGGTCCTTCGTCCGGAGGTAACGGCCCGCGATGATGACGTCGGTGTCGATGTCGCTGCCCAGGCAGATTGCCGGCCCGGCTCCCTGCATCACGCCACCTCCGGCACGGTAATCTCGCCGGCTATGGCGCTCGCTGCGGCGGTGGCAACCGACGAGAGGTAGATCTCGCCGCCCACGCCCATCCGGTTCCTGAAGTTCCGGTTGGCGGTGGAGAGGCAGACCTCCCCCTCCCCGAGCACCCCGGCATGCGCCCCGAGGCACGGCCCGCACCCGGGCGGCGCAACCATGCATCCCGCATCCACGATATCGGCGAGGACGCCGGTGGCGATCGCGCGGGCAAGCACCGTCCGCGAGGCGGGAACGACCACGGTGCGGACAGCCACCTTCTTCCCCCGGACAATGCGGGCGAACCGGGCGAGATCCTCATAGCGGCCGTTCGTGCAGGTCCCGACGAAGACCTGGTCGAGGTGCGTGCCCGCGACCTCCTCCGCCTCCCGGACAGTGTCCACCCGGTGCGGGACCGCGACGAGGGGCACGATATCGCCGAGATCGATCTCGACGGTCCGCTCGTAGCGGCAGTCCTCCGGCGTTTGAGACGCCGCGGCAAGCCCGTAGTCCGCGAGGTAGCGGACGGTGGCCGGGTCAGCATAGAACATTCCCGTCTTCGCCCCGGTCTCGACCGCCATGTTGGAGAGGGTCAGCCGCCCGTCCATGGAGAGGCCTGCCGCCCCGTCACCCACGAACTCCAGCGCCCGGTAGGTCGCTCCTTCCATCCCGAGCCTGGCGACATAGGCGAGGGCGAGATCCTTGGGCTCCGCAGGACCGGAGAGCCTTCCTGCGAGGTTGACCGCGATCGTCTCCGGGACCCGGAACCACGTGGCCCCCGACGCCCAGACCGCCGCCATATCGGTCGCTCCCATCCCGGTGGCGAACGCGCCGAAGGCGCCGAGGGTGCAGGTATGGGAATCGGCGCCGACAACTATCATGCCGGGCCGGACGACCCCTTCGCTCATCACCTGGTGGCAGATTCCCCCGCCGGCGTCTGAAAACCCTATCCCCGAGGACCGGGCATACCCGCGGAGCTCGGCCTGGAGCGTCGCCGTCGTCCCGGTGTTCGCCGGGACGATGTGGTCGAAGATCAGGCGCAGGCGTTCGGGATGCGGGAGCCGCTCCACCCCCATCTCCCGGAGCGCCTCCCGGGCGAGGACGCCGGTTCCGTCGTGGGCAAAGGCGATATCGACCTCCCGGTCCACGTATGCCCCCGCCGGCGCGCCGAGGATCCGCTCCGAGAGCGTGCTCACTGGACGGTCACCTCCTTTGCCCGCCGCAGAAGCCCGCAGAGCACCTCACGGGTGACGGTGCACTTCCCTTCGCTCTTCTGTTTGACCTGATCGAGCACCCACCGCGCCTCCCCGTCAGAGAGGTCGAACCCGTAGGCCTTCGCGACGTGCTCAAGCGCCTTTTTCCCCGTATGCTTCCCGAGGATGAACCGCCGCTCGCTGCCCACCAGCTCCGGGGGGATGTACTCGTAGGTCAACGGATCGCAGAGGATCGCGGCGATGTGGATCCCGCTCTCGTGGGCAAAGGCGTTCTCGCCGACGATCGGCCGGGTACGCTCCGGGGCCACGCCCGAGCACCGGGCGACCAGCCGCGAGATATCCTGCAGGCGGGTAAGATCGTAGCGGTCGACGCCGCCCTTCATCCGCAGGGCGACAAGCACCTGCTCGAGCGCTGCGTTTCCGGCACGTTCGCCGATGCCGTTGACGGTGGTGTGGAGCTGGAACGCCCCGGCGGCCGCTGCCGTGATGGTGTTTGCGGCAGCGAACCCGAGATCGTTGTGGCAGTGGATGCAGAGCGGGAGAGGGGCCGCATCGAGGATCCCCGAGACGACCGCATGGACCTCAAGCGGCGTGAGGCACCCGACCGTATCCGCAAAACTGACGAGATCGGCACCGCACTCGACGCCCCGGGTATACATCTCGATGAGGAACGCCGGATCGGTCCGCGAGGCGTCCTCGGCAGCGAACCGCACCTGCACACCGTGGTCGGTGGCGAACTCCACCATATCGAGAGCGCCGTCGAGCACCTCCTGTCGGGGTTTACGGTACTTGTGCCGGATGTGAAGGTCCGAGGTCGCGAAGAATATGCTGACCATGTCCACGTCGCAGTCGAGCGCCGCCTCGATATCGGGCTTGAGCGCCCGTGCCAGGCAGCAGACCCGTGCAGAGAGACCCCCCCGGGCAATGGCCGCAACGCACTCCTTCTCCGCTGCCGACACCACCGGGAAACCGGCCTCGATCACCTCCACCCCGATCTCGTCGAGCAATCGGGCGATAGCCATCTTCTCATCAAGGGTAAACGAGACACCGGGAGTCTGCTCCCCGTCTCGCAACGTTACATCACAGATCTCGATATTCCACGGTTTCATGGTTCTCACCTTCAGGGCAGGCGCCTTCGATCGCCACCGTCCGGGGGCCGTCCTGGGGGAGGACGAGGGCCCGGCGAAGCGTCGCGGTGTCGTCTGCGGCGCAGACGACCGGGTCGGCCCAGGCGATGTAGCGAAGGATGTCGGGGACGGGGTGGCCGCCGGTCATCCCCATCCGGTTGTTCGCAAGGACGATACAGAGGAGCGGGAGTTTGCGTTCGTAGGCGTCGATGAGGGCGGTTAGCCCCGAGTGCAGGAGCGCGTAGTCGCCGGTGAGCGCGACGCCGGGGCCGGTCGCAGCCACGGCAACCGACGAACCGAGGCCGTAGGTGGCGATGCCGATACGGTAGGGCGGGTTCATCGCGAGGATTGCGCACCCGGCGTCGCAGACCGCCCGCATCCCGCGCTCGCGGAGGATGGCAAACGCCGGGTGGAATGGGCAGTCCCGGCAGAATGTCCGCGAGAAGCCCCGGGAGGAGAACCGTTCCGGCTCCCCGGCGGGCTCAGGTGGGGTGAGCAGCCGGTGCTCCCGGAGGAACGGGCGGCCGACCTCACGGGTTGTGGAGAGTGCGTCCGGGTCCGCCGGGGGCGGGTAGACGGTGACGACACGCGGCATCCCTCCGGCAACACGGTTTAGCGGCGAGGACCGCGACCAGGCAAACATCGCCGCGGTCCGGCGGTCGGCCGCCTTCGCCCGTCCGGCCATCGTGAGCCCGGGGTCCGCGAGGCACCCCTCCCGGTCGCTGCGGCGAACGGAGGGTTTGGGCACGTCTGCGTCCAGGAGGTCGGGCGTGACCCTGACGATGGCAACGCGGGAGAAGGTCTCCGAGGCCTCGAATGCCGCCTCGACTGCCGGGCCGAGCGTTTCGCCGTCGGGTTCGAGAACCGGAACCCGGGCCACCTCGCCGTAGTAGCGGGAGTCCTGCGCGACGTCCGATGCGATCGGGCGCACGTCGTCGCCGGCGACGACCACGACGCCCGCCCGGAGGCCCTGGGCGGTGGCGTGCACCAGCGGATCGGCGCAGGCGTTGAGTCCGACATGCTTGACCGCCACGGCGGCCCTCCGCCCGGAGAGCGAGTCGCCGAGGGCATACTCGAGGGCAACCTTCTCGTTTACGGTGATCACGGCCCCAACCCGGGCGGCAATCTCCGATACCGGGTAGCCGGGGACGGCGTAGCAGCGGTCTGCCGACCGGAGGAGGGCCAGAGCGAGCGCCTCGGTGCCCTTCATGTGTCCCTCCCCGGCGTAAGATCGCATCCGGTGCACGCCGCACACATCGTCAATGCCCGGCGGGGGTCGAGCCCTGCCTGCCGGAGGATACGCTCATGAGTCTCGCAGAGCGAGAGCAGCCGGTCGGCGGAGGGGCGGGACCGGCCGGCGAGAGACGCCGCCGGGGTGAGGGGGCGCAGAACCGGGATGACCCCGATCGCGGCGAGGTCTTCCATAACCCGCTCCAGGTCTTCGTCGGTCTCCCCGAGGCCGACGATGACGTTCGAATAGACACGATCCTTCCCGAAGAGCGCGACGGACGACGAGAGCGATTCCCAGACCGCATCCCACGAGAGACCGGGGCACATCTCCGAAAAGAGGTCGGGAGTCGCCGCCTCGATGTTGAATTTCACCTCGGCGACGCCGAGCGCGTGAAGCCGGGCCGGGGTCCCGGGGCGGGGGTAGATCGAGACCCCGATGGGAAGTTTGAATGGGCGGAGCGCCGCGACGACCTCGAGGACATACGCCTCCTCCTCCTCGATCGAGGAGGCGACGCCGCTCGTGATCGCGATGGCGTCGATCCGGTCGGCGACGCTTGCGACCATCTCGACCACCTCGGCGATCCCCTTTCGCCGGCCGGGGAGATCCGGCACCGGGCAGTAACGGCAGCAAAAGATGCAGGTCCCGCTGACGGTGATGTAGGCCTGGCGGGGGCAGTGGAGGGCGGCGGGCTCGAGCCGGCCGGCGACGACGTCGCCGTCGATGAGAAGGTCGGCCACGCCGCCTCCCCGGTGGACGACCTCGATGGAACTTCTCTCATCGATACCGACCCGGACCCTTCGGCCGTCGCCGGGGGAAAAGAAGAGCGAGCCGGGCGTCCCGGCCGAAGGTCCGGCAGCGGAGCGGGATACATACGGCTCTGCAGGCTCGCCGGAGAGGCGAACGGTACCTGCCTCAAGCAACCGGGCCTTCAGCCGTTTCCATTCCATAACGCCAGCGCCTCCTCGTACCGCGTGAAAAACGGGATCGCCGCAACCGCCCCGATCGCGCCCCGGCCGTCCATGACGATGGAGAACCGCGGGTCGCCGAGGGCGGCGAGGTCGTCCGCGGAGACCTCTCCCCGCTTTACGCGGCAGCCGAATTCTTCGAGCGGCGAGGGGTCGAATCCTCGCCAGACCGCCATCCCGGTCTCCTCCGAGAGCGTGTACTCTTCCAGGTAGTCGCGGTAGTTCCGAACCAGCCCGTCGGGATCGGAGGTGGCGAACTCGCAGGCGATGGCGACGCAGTTCTTGGTCCGGTAGGGGACGGGATAGAGCTGCACGATGGTGTGGGAGAGGTAGCGGGAACGGTCGTCCTCGACTGCCCGTGCGATGTTGTGGGCCAGCGTCCAGGTGGCGCCCTCCTCCGGGGTATCGGTGTCGTCGATCCCGACGATCACCCTTTCAAGCCGGGGGAGCCAGATCGTCGAGCCAGCGAGACGCCCGCCGCCCGCGGGATCGCTCTCGCAGCGGACGACGCCGTGAGCGGTGGCGCGGCAGATGGACGCCCCCACGCCCCCGCCGCCGAGGCCGCGGTAGGTGACGGCGATCTCGCCTTCTTCGACGGCGACACCGGCGATTCCCGCCGGAAAGACCGAACCCTCGAGCGCGAGGTCGGCGCTCCCGGCCGAGAGGAGGTAGCGGTTGGTCGACCCCACGGTGCGGACGGAGCGGACGAGCGGGCTCTGCGCATAGTGGCGCTTGACCCACATCGCGCCGCCGGTACAGTCGAAGAACTCGATGAGTTCCACCTGCCCGGCGCTCTCGTCGGCCACAGCCACGATCTGTGGATACCGTATCGTATACGGATCAGAGAGTTTCTCCATAAAGACCAGCCGCCTCAACGCCCTTGTTCCCCCAGAAAACAGCGCCGAGTGCTCCGATTCTGCCCTTCCTCCCGTTTGAGTCGATGAACCGGACGCCCATCCGCGCGGCCTCCGCCTCCGCGTCGTCGACCGTCAGGATCTCGGTCTTGACCCGTTTTAGGTAGGGAGACTCTTCTGCAAACGCAATCCCCTGGTATACAGCGATGCCGGTGTCGTTGCTGACCGCTTCGGACTCGATGAAGTCGCGGACGTACTCGAGGAGTTCGTCCACCTTGCCCGGGCGGACCGCGAAGTTCAGGGCGGACCCGACGCAGTTGGTGGTCTTCTTCGGGACCGCGGGGTTGAGCTGCACGAGGCGCATGTCCAGGTACTCGACCCCCGGGATCGTGCAGGCCTCGGCGCACTTGAGCGCGAGCACCCACGTGGCGCCTTCCTCGCGGGTGTCGGTGTCGTCGATCCCGATCGTCACCTTCTCGTAGAGCGGTGATGCGATCCGGACCCGGCAGACCCGGGCGCCGCCGATCCGGAGGTCGTCTTCGGAGGGATACTCGGCCCGGGTCACGCCCGGGGCCTGGGTCAGGCAGGCGGCGACGCCGACGCCCGCTCCCGCAATCCCGGACCAGGTCGTCACCACTTCGTCTCCGGCGACCTCGACCCCTTCGAGCGCCTGCCCGCCGATCTCCTGGCCGGCAGCCCCGAAGTTCGCCGGGGATACGCCCAGACGGGCGAGCATCGTCATCGTCGTGCCCTCGACGTGGCAGGACTGGATTGCACCTTTCGCCCGCACCCGGTTCGCCGCATCCCACTCGATGGTCCCCCGGGCCCGGCAATGCTCGCGGATCTCCGCAAGACCGGCGTTCTGGTCGACCATGACGAGGTACTTCATCGAGAACAACGGCCCGAACCGGGCCCTGACTTCATCGGGCGTGAGCGTAATCATGATGTCACCGGAATTATCGTTAACAAAATTATCGTTGATAACGATATTTAAGGGGATCGATCGTGCGGAGCACCGGGGTCCGGCGGGGGGGTGGCGGGTGAGAGAGGCTCATATACGTGCATGGGTTCCTCGCCGCAGGCGGCGGGTGGTGGAAACGTGGGAGGCCAATCGGATTCAAATTCCGGACGTTCCGTCCATCGTACCGTCGGTCGGTTGTCACTCACACATTCGGTGCTCAAATTCCTGCCCTGCAGCCAGTCGTATTCCGAAACATCGCTTACCCCGGTGCACGGATTTCGTGGGGATATCGCCACGCACTGCCCCCGCCCCCTAGGGGCGGGGGAGGAGGCCGAAGGCCGGGCGGGGTGGGGGTTGTAGGTAAAGCTTTACGGGGTAGAGACAGGGGAGGGGGCTGCACCCCCTCCCCGTCAGCCCCTCCCCGCGTGGCGATATCCGATGGAAAGCCGTTGAAGGGCAAGTGAGGTACAGAATATTCCAGGTTCTAGACAGTTGAAGGAGTTCGAAGCGTGATTGATGGAAGTCTTCACCAGCCCACACCCTCAACAACAGGGCCAAACAGACGGCAGCCCCCAAGAACCGTCACAGAAAAAAAGAGATTTAGAGATACTCGGCCAGGACGTCCTTCAGCTCGAACTTGAACGGCCCGAGACTGCCGCCGAAGTTCCCGGCGCTGATGAACTTCACGCCCGGCACCTTGGTTGCCGCACGGATGCCCTCGGCCATCGCGGTCCTGATCGAGTCCTCGTCGACGCCGTCGATGACGATCTCGTAGACCGCCTTGACGCCCTCGGGGACCTTGCTGCCCTCGACCTTGTCGCGGAGCGTCGGGCAGTAGGCCTCGTTCGTGCTTGCGCCCATGAACTTGTACTTGTTGCTCCCGACCTTCGAGCCGCTCGCGACGACGCCGCCGGGGAAGGGCGTGATGACACCGCAGACACCGCTGATTGCGTCGACCGCCGCCTGGGCGGCCGTCAGGGCGGCCATCTGGTTCTCGCCCATGATGAAGAAGTTGCCGCCGGCAACGCCCTTGACGGCGCCGAACTCCTCCTCACCGATATACTCGCCCTCCATGATCGGGATGGCCCATACCGTCCTGCCGCCGACCTCGCGCTTCTCCTCGAACCCGTCGCCGAAGAAGTGGAGCTTGACCGGGAGCTTCTCCTGGACCTCGGCGACGACGTCGGCGAGACCATCAAAGACCGCCGTCGTCGGGGCGGTGAGGATGCACTCGGCGAGGCGCTCAACAACCTGCTCTTTGAGTTTCTTCTTGCTCGCACAGATCATGATTGCATAACCGGGCCGTCCGTCGGGGGTCTCGTCGGCGGGGACGAAGCAGTCGATACCCGCCTCTGCCGGACACCCGATGGTGGAGGTGGCAAAGCCTACGGCCTCCACTGCTGCCTTGTATGCCCACTCCTCGGTGACGGCGGTGATAATGGGCCGTGCCACCCAGGTCGGGAACGCCTCTGCATAGGTATCATCGATAGTAACGCCATTCAATTCCATGGACAGAATACACCTCGTTTGCTACAATGTTACGATGTGGACAGAATAAGGTTTCTTTTTTTCCCGGCGGCCGAGCAGGCTGGTGCCGGACAGTCATGGGAGTCCAAGCCGCGCGCCCTCCCCCCGGCCCCGTCAACCCACCGATATCCGCCCTCCCGGCAGGTAAATGTAAAAGGAACCGGGAAAGATGATCCCGGGACATCCCGGGGTCCCCCCGTTGCACCTTCCAGGCACGAAACGGTCATGCAGCCCATACCACCAGCAGGGACCGGGTTAAGTATGCCCCGGGCAGGCAGGCCTGTCCAGCGCCGCTATCCCGGATGCGGCAGCGGGATCGCGGGCGCAGGATCCGGACGGGTCCTTCCGGGCGAGCCCGGGCATCCATCACGGAGTGATAAGAATCAATGAATGCAGAAACGGTTACCCCTCAAACCGCGCAACGGCCGATGAGTCCCCGCCGGCAGGCAGTGAGGGATTATACCCGGCTCGCGAGGTGATCCGGCCCGCTCTTAACGCTGCCGGTCCAAATCGGCCACCGATTTTCATCAAGAACCCCGATCTATAATTTAAGGTTTTCCATTTACTATTACCCCCGTAAGTGTGTTTGACGACGAGATTTAGAACATCGGATTAACATAACAACCGTTTTAATTTATAAAATTTGACGGATAATCATAGTTCTGGAATATAAGACTGCCGGATTTCAGAAAGTTTATGTATATTCTTTGACAATTCTTTTTATATCGATTTTTAATCGATCAGATCTGGTGCGTGATACCATGGCATTTGCATTGCACATCAATATGGAACGATGTACAGGCTGCAATAACTGCGTGGTGGCATGTCCGGTCGACGCTCTCGAGCTCTACACCGAAGATCCGGTGACGAAAGAGAAGATCTACAAGGTCAAAGACGGCAAAGCCGTCATCCTTGACTTCAACTCCGAGCTCTGCGCCGGTTGCGGCGTATGCGTCCAGGCATGCCCCTATGGGGTTATCAAACTTGCAGGACCGTGGGAGAGCCGGGCTAAGGCCCGAAAAGTGGAAGCCTAGGAGTGATACTAGAATATGGCATTGTTTCCAAAGTATTCCAAAACGCGGGAAGGACAGAACGTCATCATGGAGCAGAGGCTCCTGAAGGCGGTCAACAACCTGATCCTTAACGCAGAGACGTGCACTGGCTGCGGCATCTGTGTCGACGCCTGCCCGGAAGAGGCAATCGTGCTCGGACCCGTCGGTGCGACGCGCCGCGGGGCAATCGATTACGCAGAACCTGTCGACGTCAACCCTGAGAAGTGTTCGTACTGTGGTGTCTGTGTCATCATGTGCCCCTTCAATGCGATGACGCTCAAGATTGACGGGGAGGAGAGGCTCCCGATTCTTGAGAAGGAGGGATTCCCCACCTACGACATGGTCACTGTAATCGACGAGGAGAAGTGCGACCGTTGCACCATCTGTGAAGAAGCCTGCCCGAGGGACGCCATCGTACGCGATGTCCCCGCATTCGAGGGCAGCGACGAAGCCGGCAAACCGCGTCAGGCTGCACTGCAGACCAAGACTACTTTTGCCGTCGACACCGAGAAGTGCGACGTCTGCGGCATCTGCGGCGAACTCTGTCCGAGCATCACCGTCGTCCGCAACGCCCCTAACCCCGAGACCGGCAAGATCGAAGGGGAAGTCAAGTGGGAAGAGAGCACCTGCGACGGTTGCATGATCTGCGTCGAGGCCTGCCCCCAGGAGTGCATCACTCTCGAACGCGAAATCATCAGCGACAAGCTGCCCGGCAAGGTCGGTATCGAGCAGGACAACTGCTGCACCTGTACCTGGTGCGTCGAGACCTGCCCCCAGGAGGCAATCACCGTCGAGAAGATCTTCGAGGGAGACATCGAGATCAACCCCGAGAAGTGCCCCGGCGGCTGTTCGACCTGTGTTGAGGTCTGCCCCTGCAACGCGCTCTACCTGCCCTCCCCCCTCCCGGCTAAGGAGATGAAGGGAGAGGTCGAGGCCAACATCGCCATCAACAAGGACTTCTGTATCCTCTGCGGCGCCTGCGTCAACGCCTGCCCGAGCGAGGATGCAATCATCCTGCGGCGGACGGGTATCCGGATGAAGGATAAGGAGACGGAACTCTTCAAGCAGATCAAGGAGAAGCTGCTCGCCCCGAGGACGTCGAAGGTCAAAGAGACCGCCCCCGGAGAGGTCGAGGTCAAAGTTCTGGGAGAAGCAGAAGAGGCATGAGGGATAGCCAATGGCAGTGAAAAAAGACTATAAGGACCAGCAACTCGCTGAGAAACTCCGGGACAGGAAGTACTACATTCCTGACAGCAACCCCGAGTTCATCAAGGACGTGGAGAAGATCGGGCAGACCGCCGCCCACATGTGCTACCAGTGCGGCACCTGCACCGGTTCGTGCCCCTCGGCACCCCGGAGTTCGTACCGTATCCGGCTGTTCATGCGCAAGGCAGTCCTCGGTCTCGAGGAAGAGATCCTCACCGACCCTGACCTCTGGCTCTGCACCACCTGTTACAGCTGCACCGACCGGTGCCCCCGCGACCTCGCGCCGACCGACGCGATCATGGCGATGAGGAACCTCGCGGCCCGGCGCGACATCGTCCCGCGCAACTTCCTCCAGACCGTCCAGCTGATCTACAAGTCGGGCCACGGTGTCCCGAACAACGACGCGAACCGCGCCGCCCGGAAGAAACTCGGCCTCGACGAGGAGCCTGAGACGACGCACAAGTACCCCGAGTACCTGCCCGGCATCAGGAAGATCATCGACCACTACGGACTGAAAGATCGCGCAGACAAGATACTGGCGGAGGGTGAGTGAAACTATGAGCGGAAACAATCACCAGTATGCATTCTTCCTCGGGTGCATCGCCCCGAACCGGTACCCCGGCATCGAGGCGGCAGCCATCCGGACCAGCAAGAACGTCGGCATCGACCTTCTGCCCCTGAAGGGCGCAAGCTGCTGCCCGGCACCGGGTGCGTTCGGTTCGATCGATTTGAACATCTGGTACGCGATGGCGGCCCGGAACGTCGTGCTCGCCGAGCAGATGGGCATGGATATCACCCTCATCTGCAACGGGTGCTACAAGTCGATCTACGAAGTCAACGAGAAACTGAAGCACAACGACGAGCTCCGCGACGGAGTCAACGAGGTGCTCAAAGAGATCGACATGGAGTTCAAGGGGAGCGTCGACGTCTGGCACCTTGCCGAGCTCTACTACGACCCCGAGATCGTAGGCGTCAAGAAGATCGCCGACAGCGTCAAGCGCCCCCTGACCGGTGCGAAGATCGCCGTCCACTACGGCTGCCACCTGATGAAGCCCGGCAAGGAGCGGCACTTCGGCGACACCGAGAACCCGATGTGGATCGAGGAACTCGTCGCCGCTCTCGGAGCCGAGCCGGTCCAGTACCGCAACAAGATGCAGTGCTGCGGTGCCGGCGGCGGTGTCCGCGGATACGACCTGGCACACGCTCTCGACATCACGAACGAAAAACTGATCAACCTGCAGGAAGTGGGCGCGGATGCGCTGACCGAGGTCTGTCCATTCTGCCAGCTCCAGTACGACAGAGGGCAGGTCGAGATCCAGGACAAGTTCGGCATCACCTGGGGACTCCCGGTCCTGCACTATAACGAACTCCTGGGGCTGGCACAGGGCATGAGCCCGGACGAGCTTGCACTCGACCTCCATGCCATCGATGTTGAGCCGTTCCTGAAGAAGATCCTGTGAGGTGCAAATACATGGCAGAAGTCAAAAAGAACGAAGAGCCAAGAATTGGCGTTTTTGTGTGCCACTGTGGTACCAATATTGCGGGCTCCATCGACGTCAAGGCGGTAATGGAATACGCCAGGACGCTCCCGAACGTCGCCATCGCCGACGACTACCAGTACATGTGCTCGACCCCCGGCCAGAACAAGATCGCGGAGGCTATCGCCGAGCAGAAACTGACCGGAGTCGTCGTGGCGGCCTGTTCTCCCCGCCTGCACGAGCCCACGTTCCGTAACGCAACCAAGGCAGGCGGCTTAAACCCCTTCCGGTTCGAGATGGCAAACATCCGCGAGCAGAACTCGTGGGTGCACATGCACCAGCCCGAAGAGGCCACCGCAAAGGCAAAGGACGCAGTCCGGATCGCCGTAGCAAAGGCCTCCCTGCTTGAAGACCTCGTCCCGAAGAGCGTCCCCGTAGAGAAAGCGGCCATGGTCGTCGGCGGCGGTGTCGGCGGCATGCAGGCAGCGCTCGACCTTGCGAACGCAGGCATCAAGACCTACCTCGTGGAGAAGAGCCCCACGATCGGCGGCAGGATGTCCCAGCTCGACAAGACTTTCCCGACGCTTGACTGCTCGCAGTGTATCCTTACACCGAAGATGGTGGACGTTTACCGCAACGAAGGCATCGAGCTCCTCACCTACACCGAGGTCGAGCAGGTCGAGGGATACATCGGCAACTTCGATGTGACCCTCCGGAAGAAGGCACGCGGTGTCATCACCCCCGCAGAGGCGGAAGCCCGCGGCATCGTCGGCGGCGGCTGTACCGGCTGCGGCGACTGTGTCGACGTCTGTCCGGTCATCAAGCCGAACCCATTCGAGCTCGGCATGGCGCCGAGAAAGGCGATCTACATCTACCACCCGCAGGTCTCCCCGCTGATCTACACCGTCGACTTCGACGCCTGCGTCAAGTGCGGCCTCTGTGTCGAGGCATGCGGTGAGAAGAAAGCGGTCGACCTCGAGATGAAGGACGAACTCATGACCGTCAAAGTCGGCACCGTCGTCCTCGCCACGGGATACGACATCTTCCCCATCGAGAAGAAGTTCGAGTGGGGTTACAAGAACTACGACAACGTCATCACGTCGCTCGAGTTCGAGCGCCTGATCTGTGCGTCCGGCCCGACCGGCGGCCACCTCGTCCGCCCGAGCGACGGCGAAACCCCGAAGAAGATCGCATTCGTCCTCTGTGCGGGTTCCCGTGACTCGACCGGCGTAGGCAAGCCGTACTGCTCGCGGTTCTGCTGCATGTACTCGCTCAAGCACGCCCACCAGATCATCGAGAAGATCCCCGGCGCGATCCCCTACATCTTCTACATGGACATCCGGTCCTTCGGGAAGATGTACGAGGAGTTCTACTACCGCATCCAGGACGAGGGTGCAAAGTTCATTCGCGGCAGGGTCGCAAACATCCTCGAAGACCCGGTGACCAAGAACCTCCACGTCAACGCGGAGGACACGCTCCTCGGCCGGCCCATCGACATGGAAGTCGACATGGTCGTGCTCGCGGCCGCCGTCCAGCCCACCGCCGAGACCGAGAAGACACGGAGACTCTTCGGTGTTTCCTGCTCGCAGGATGGCTGGCTCCTCGAGGCCCACCCGAAGCTGAATCCGTGCGGTACCACCACTGCCGGTGTCTACCTCGCCGGTGTCTGCCAGGGACCCAAGGATATCCCCGACACAGTCGCCCAGGCGGAGGGTGCCGCGTCCGCGGCGTCCATCCCGATCCACAGGGGAGAGGTGGAGCTCGAGCCCTACTTCGCCCAGTGCATGGAGGAGAAGTGTGCCGGATGCGGACTGTGTGTCAACCAGTGCCCCTATGGTGCCCTCTCGCTCGTCGAGAAGGACGGACGGACAGTCATGCAGGTCACCGAAGCCAAGTGCAAGGGCTGCGGCACCTGCGGCGGGTTCTGCCCCGGCGGTGCAATCTGGATGCAGCACTTCGCAACCCCGCAGATCGTCGCACAGATCGATGCGTTCCTCCTGGGAGGTGAACAGTAAATGGCAGACGAGAACTGGAAACCCAAGATCATCGCCATCATCTGCAACTGGTGCTCCTACGCAGGTGCAGACCTTGCCGGCGGCGCCCGTATTCAGTACCCGCCCGACATCCGTGCCATCCGCGTGATGTGCACGGGTCGGATCGATCCCCTCTTCATCCTGAAGGCATTCCAGGACGGGGCGGACGGCGTACTGGTCTCGGGCTGTCACTTCGGCGACTGCCACTACCTTGAGGGCAACTTTAAGGCGGCCAAGAGGATGTTCCTCTTGAAGAGTGTCCTCAAGAACATCGGTCTTGACGACAAGCGTCTCAGGATGACCTTCGTCTCCGCATCCGAGGGTGCAAAGTGGGGCATGGTCATGGAAGACGTCATCAAGACCATCAACGAGCTCGGTCCAAGCCCGCTCAAAGAGTTTGCCAGATGAATATCATAGACAGGGGATGAATAACAATGGCAATCAGAGTGAATTTGATCACGGGTCGCACCATCCAGCAGGGGGTGTCCATGGAGGCGGGGAAGGAAAAACCCGCCTACACCGCCGCCTGTGGGATCATCGAGCTCGACCCGGCGGACTTTAAAAAGCTGGGAGCTTTCCGCAACACGAACGTACGCGTCACCAGCGGTTACGGCAATGTCGTCGTCAAGGCGGTCGAGGCAACCCAGGGCCCTCATCCCGGTGTAGCATATATACCGATGGGGCCCTGGGCGAACATGGTGGTCAACCCGAACACCTACTCCACCGGTATGCCAACCTTTAAAGGCACGCCTGTTGAGGTGGAGGTCGCCAAGACCGAACCCGTCCTCGGCTCACTTGAACTGGTGCGCAAGGGGTGCAGGGGTGAGCTGGCATGACCAGGACTGTAACCGACGTTATCTGTCCGTTCTGCGGAACGCTCTGCGACGACCTTGAGGTCGTCGTCAGTGATGACGAAAAAGATCTCCTTGAGGTCTACAACGCGTGCGCCATCGGCGCCGAGAAGTTCCTCCACTCCCAGGCAAAGGACCGTATCACACGCCCCCGCATGCGGCAGGAAGACGGCTCCTGGAAAGAGATCTCCTACGATGAGGCAATCGAGTATACCGCCCGGATGCTCACCGACGCAAAGAAGCCCCTGATGTACGGCTGGAGCTCCACGAACTGTGAGGCCCAGGCCGTCGGGTCCGAGATCGGTGAGATTGTGGGCGCGATCATGGACAACACGGCGACAGTCTGCCATGGAACATCCCTTATCGCGGTTCAGGATATCGGCATACCGAGCTGCACGCTCGGCGAGGTCAAGAACCGTGCCGACAGGATTCTCTTCTGGGGATGCAACCCGGCGCACGCTCACCCGCGGCACATGTCCCGCTACTCGATCTTCCCCCGCGGATTCTTCACCGGCAAGGGCCACACGGGCCGCAAGGTGATCGTCGTCGACCCGCGTCCCACGGATACCGCCAGTCTGGCGGACGTCCACCTGCAGGTCGAGCAGGGGCGCGACTACGAGCTCCTCGACGCGCTTCGCGTGGCGTTCAAGGGTGAGAAACTCCCCGACTTCGTCGCGGGAATCCCGAAGGAGAAGATCTATGAGGCTGCCGAGACGCTCAAGAGCGGCCGTTTCGCAATCATCTTCTTCGGTATGGGAGTGACCCAATCGCTCGGGAAGAACCACAACATCGACGAGGCCATCGCGGTCACCCGTGACTTAAACGAGTACACGAAAGCAGCCATCATGCCGATGCGCGGGCACTACAATGTCACCGGCTCCGGCCAGGTCTGGGGCTGGCTGTTCGGGTTCCCCTACGCAGTGGACCTCTCCCGCGGATTCGCACGCTACAACCCCGGCGAGACGACGGCGAACGACCTGCTCCGCAGGGACGAGGTGGACGCCGTCTTCGTCCTCGGAAGCGACCCCGGCGCGCACTTCCCGTTCAGTTCGGTGAAGAAGATCTACGACCGCCCGTCGGTCGCCATCGACCCGCACGAGACCCCGACCACCGAGGTCTGCAAGGTTCATGTCCCGGTCGCCTTCGTAGGCGTCGAGGTGGGCGGGTGCGCATACCGGATGGACAACGTGCCGATTGAGACCAGAAAGGTCGTCGAGCCCCCGGAGGGCATGATGACCGATGAAGAATTCCTCGGCCGTGTCCTTGCACGCGTCAAGGAGATTAAGGGGGTATAAGCGATGGCAGAGTATCTCATCAAGAACGGTTTCGTCTTCGACCCGGTCCTCGGGATCAGGGGAGATCAGGCCGATATCGCCATCAAGGACGGCAAGATCGTCGAGACCAACGCGATCACAAACCCGAAGGTCATCGATGCCGCGGGTAAGACCGTCATGGCCGGCGGTGTCGACATCCACGCCCATGTCGCCGGCCCGAAGGTGAACGTCGGCCGGAACTTCCGCCCCGAAGACAAACTCTTCGGCTACAAGCCCAGAAACGGCATCGAGCGGATGCAGGGCGGGTTCTCGGTCCCGACAACGATCAGGACCGGCTACAACTACGCCCGCATGGGCTACACGACCGTGATGGAAGCGGCCATGCCGCCGCTCTACGCACGGCACACCCACGAGGAGATGCGGGACACCCCGATCCTCGACCAGGGTGCCTACCCGGTCTTCGGGAACAACTGGTTCGTGCTCGAGTATCTCAAGAACCACGAGATCGAGAACACCGCCGCCTACATCGCCTGGCTCCTGCAAGCCACGAAGGGTTACGCAGTCAAGGTCGTCAACCCCGGCGGCACCGAAGCCTGGGCCTGGGGCCTGAACTGCGAGAACGTTCACGACCCGGTCCCCTACTTCGACATCACCCCGGCCCAGATCGTGACGGGCCTCATCGAGGCGAACGAGTACCTGGGTCTGCCGCACTCGATGCACGTTCACGCAAACAACCTCGGGAACCCCGGCAACTACACGACGACTCTCGACACGTTCAAGCTCTCGGAGGGTATCAAGCCGAAGAGCAAGTTCGGCCGAGACCAGGTCATGCACCACACCCACGTCCAGTTCCACTCCTACGGTGGTGACTCCTGGGCGAACGTGGATTCGAGGGCCAGAGAGATCATGGACTACGTGAACTCGCACGACAATATCACCATCGATATGGGTCAGGTGACGCTCGACGAGACCACGACCATGACCGCCGACGGGCCGTTCGAGCACCACCTCACCGAGCTGAACCACTTGAAGTGGGCGAACGCCGACGTGGAACTCGAGACCGGGTCCGGGGTCGTGCCCTACGTCTACAGCCCGAACATCAAGGTCTGCGCCATCCAGTGGGCAATCGGCCTCGAACTCGCACTGCTCGCAAAGGATTCCTCGCGGATCTTCTTAACCACCGACCACCCGAACGCCGGGCCGTTCATCCGCTACCCGCGGGTCATGAAGTGGCTCATGAGCGAGGAGGCACGGGAGCAGCAGTTCGACGCCTTCAAGCACAAGGACAAGGTCATCGAGGCGACCAACCTCGCCGGCATCGGCCGCGAACTCGACCTCTACGAGATCGCGCAGATGACCCGTGCGGGACCGGCAAAGTCGCTCGGCCTCGCGCACATGTACGGCGGGCTTGCGCCCGGCCTTGAGGCAGACGTTGCGGTCTATGACTTCAACCCGAACGAGCCCTACGCGCCCGACGACATCGAGAAGGCGTTCTCGAACGCAGAGCACCTCTTCAAGACCGGCGTGCAGGTCGTTCGCGACCACGAGATCGCCTCGAACGGCAACAAGCGGACGCTCTGGGTGAACGCCAAGGTCAACGAGAACCCGCAGGTGATGCGTGACGTCAAGGAGAAGTTCCTCCGCTACTACACCGTCACCTTAAACAACTACGAGGTTACCGGGCACTATCTCCCGAACCCGTACGTGATCGAGGTTGATGCCACACAGTGAGGTGAGAAGGATGGAAACCGTTACACTCACGATAAAGAACCAGCCCGATCTGTATCTCGAGGCCGACAACATCACCCCCGATGCGTTTGCCGGGAAGAAGGCAGATGAGATTGCCAACCTTCACGTTTACGTGGGAAGGGAGCAGCACCGGCTCGGGGACTTCTTCGAGGTCTCCGGCAATGCCGGAGCGACCCCGGAAGAGACGAAGATCGTCGTCAACGGCGACCTCTCCCGGGTCAAGTACATCGGCATGAAGATGACCGGCGGCGAGGTCGTGGCGAACGGCAACGCCGATATGTACGTCGGAGCCTGGATGCAGGGCGGCAAGATCACGGTGAACGGGAACGTTGACGCCTTTGCCGGGACCGGCATGAAGGACGGCGAGCTCGTCATCAACGGCAACGCCGGAAACTACCTCGGTGCCGCATACCGTGGAGACTGGCGCGGCATGCAGGGCGGCAAAATCACTGTCAAGGGCAACGCCGGGAGCGATCTCGGCACCTTCATGAACGGCGGCGAGATCATCGTCGGCGGCGATGTGGATGTCCACGTTGCCACCCACGCCGAGGGTGGAAAGATCGTCATCAAGGGCAATGCAAAGAGCCGCCTCGGGGGCCAGATGGTGGAAGGCGAGATCTATGTCCTTGGCAACATCGATGTCATGATGCCCGGCTTTGCATACCGGGAGGATGTCGATATCGAGATGGACGGCATCAAAGGACGGTTTGCTCTCTACGAGGGCGACCTCGGGGAGCGCCACCGAAAGAGGAAAGGTCAGCCGATCTACGCTAAACTCTACCAGCAGATCGGGGCCTGAACCCCTTATTTTTTTGCCGCGCATAGGCAGCGGTGCCGATCGTCGGAGATCGGATGTAGTCGCCAGAACAATAGTAACACGAAGTAACACAATTATGTATAATTCATGCCACCAGGGGGGTGGTGTGATACATTTGCTATCCTGTGCAATCGACAATTATTCGGCAGATATTTAATATCGCACTTCAGATATATATCCGATCATAGGCATAAATAGCAATGCTTATATCATCAGAGAAAGTTACTATCTTTTTGTCCCACGAGGACGTGCAGTAGTCACCATCAGCCACAGTCAGCGAT
>JASGMC010000053.1 GCA_030156625.1 Methanoculleus sp. | reverse complement strand
CGCTCCTTGATACCGGCGACCTCTCCGACGATCTCTGGCTCCCGTCGCCGCTCGAGGTGATCGAGGTGCCGGTCAGGGAGTTCATCAACTGGGAGAAGACGAAGCGTGCACTCGCCGATATCGGCGACATGGAGGTGCGGCGGGTGATGAGCAGCCCGGTCATCGCCATCGACGAGGATTCGGATATTGCCGATGCGGCTTCCCTGATGCTCCGCGAGGGGATTGCACGCCTCCCGGTCCTCCGCGACGACAACCTGGTCGGGATCGTCACCCGGGCGGATATCGTCCACGGCCTCGGGGCGTCCGCCGGGGAGGAGAGAGCGTGAGGAGCATCTGTGCGGTCGAAGGCGTCACCGCCGCGGGGATCAGGGAAGGGAAATACGGGCTCGCCCTTATCCGGGCGAGCGGTACCGCGGCCGGGGTCTTTACGTCGAATAAGGTGCGGGCGGCCCCTGTCGAGGTGATGATGGAGCGGATGCGGAGAGGCACCCTCGACGCCGTCGTCGTCAACAGCGGGTGCGCGAACGCCTACACCGGCGAGCGGGGCTACCGCGACGCGGCGGAGATGTGCGAGATTGCGGGCGGAGCCCTTGGCCTTGACCCCGCATCGGTCGGCGTCGCGAGCACCGGGGTGATCGGGCGCTACCTCGATCTCCCCCGGATCCACGACCAGTGCGGCCGGGTCGCACCGCTCCTTGCCCGGAGCAGTGAAGCCGAGGATGCGGCGGCACGGGCGATCATGACGACCGACACCTTCCCAAAACACGCCCTTGTCGAGACGGAGTCGTTCTCCGTCGGCGGGATCACCAAGGGAAGCGGGATGATCGCCCCGAACATGGGGACGATGCTCGCGTTCATCTACACGGACGCACAGGTCGAGGCCCCGGTCCTCCGCGATATCCTCCGCCAGGCGGCCAGGCGGTCGTTCAACCGGGTCGTCGTCGACGGCGACACGAGCACGAACGATGTCGCCTTCTGCACCGCGACCGGCGCCGCAGGCCGGGTGGACCGGGCCGAGCTCGCGAGGGCCGTCGAGGCCGTCTGCCGCGACCTTGCCGTCCAGATCGCCCGCGACGGCGAAGGGGCGACGAAACTCCTCGAGGTCACCGTCCGCGGCGCTCCCGACGAGGACGCCGCCGCCGCCGTGGCGCGGACGATCGTCGCCTCCCCGCTCGTCAAGACCGCCGTCTACGGCGAGGACCCGAACTGGGGCCGGGTAGTTGCCGCCGCAGGCAGAGCCGGTGTGGAGTTCGACCACTACGCGGTCTCGCTTTCGGTCGGGGATATCCCGCTCGTCCTCCGCGGCGAGATCGTCGCCGATCTCGGGGCGGCGAAGGCCGCGATGCGCGGTGCGACCGTCGCGTTCGACCTCGACCTTGCGGCAGGCGCGGGAAAGGCGACGGCGTGGGGGTGCGACCTCACCGAGAAGTACGTAGAGATCAACGGGAAGTATACGACATGAAACGAGAAGATGTGCTGATGGAGGCGCTCCCCTACATCCAGAAGTTTTACGGCAGGACGATCGTGATCAAGCTCGGCGGCCACGCGATGGTCGACCCGGGCATCCTCGAGACGGTGATCCGGGATGCCGTCCTTCTGCGCTACGTGGGGATGAAGGTCGTCCTGGTCCACGGCGGGGGGCCGGAGATCACCGCGAAGATGCAGGCGATGGGCAAAGAACCCAAATTCGTCGGCGGCCTGCGGATCACCGACCCCGAGACGCTCGAGATCGCCCAGATGGTTCTCGTGGGAAAGATCAACGATGGAATAGTCTCCCTCATCGCGAACTGCGGCACCCGTGCGGTCGGGATCTCCGGCAACGACGGCAACCTCCTCATCGCCCGGAAGATGGAACCCCAGCGGGTGCAGGTCGGAGAGGTCATGCAGGAGGTGGATCTCGGCCAGGTCGGCGAGATCGAGGAGGTCGACCCCGAGGTGCTCCACTGCCTCCTTGCCCAGAACTACATCCCGGTGGTGGCCCCGATCGCCATCGATCGGCAGGGCCAGAGCCTGAACATCAACGCCGATACCGCGGCCGCCGAGATCGCGATCGCTCTCGGGGCGTTCAAACTGATCAACCTGACAGACGTCGACGGGGTGATGAACCCCGACCGGACCCAGGTTTACCACCGGCTGACGCTCCCCGAGACGGAGGCGATGATCGGCGAAGGGATTATCGCCGGCGGGATGATCCCGAAACTCGAGGGGTGCATGAAAGCGGTCAGGAACGGTGTTGTAAGCGCCCACGTCCTGAACGGCAACCGGGAGCACAACCTGCTCCTCGAACTCTTCACCGACCAGGGCGTCGGGACGATGCTTTCTCAATAACTTTTTTCTTCACGGAAGATTGCCGTCGCCGCTGCATTCCCGCTGCCGCTCTTCGTTCATCTCGATCAGGATCTCAAAGATCCTCCGCACGGCGACCGGGTCGATCCGGCTCTCGACGGCGTAGGTGAAGACCCGGTCGAGGACCACCCTGCGCTGCTCCTCGTCGCGGATGGGAAGACCGTTCTCCTGCTTGAGGCGGGCGATCTGCGCCGCCAGTCTCTGCCGCTCTGCAACCAGGTCGATGATCCGCTCGTCTATCTCCCGGACTCCGTTCCTGACGGCATCAAGGGACATACTAGATGATTGGCTCCGGCCGGGGAATAAACCTGATGGGTTGGCACGGAGGAAGCGAAGAATATTATCGTGCCGGGACAAACCTGGTACCGAATGCTGGAACGAATACCGCCACGCGAACGCCGGGACCTCCTGATCGCGTGGCTTGCTATCTCGATTGCCTTCACCCTGATCTTCATCAGGAACCTGGTGCCCCCTGATGTGTTCATCTTCTACTTCGTGATGTCCCTCGTCACGGTGGGGGTCGCCTTCGTCCTCCACGAGCTGGCGCACAAGTTCGCCGCCATGCGTTACGGCTACTGGGCGGAGTTCAGGAAGGATAACCAGATGCTCCTCGTCGCCGTGGTGCTGGCGGCACTCGTCGGGGTCGTCTTTGCGGCGCCGGGGGCGACCTACGTCTACGGGAACGCAACACGGACCGAGAACGGACGGATATCGGCGGCGGGCCCGATCACGAACCTGCTCCTCTGCATACCGTTTGCGGCCCTCGTGCTCTTCGGCGGCGGGCTCCTCGCCATCGTGGGTCTCGTCGGGCTCCGGATCAACGCAATGATCGCCACGTTCAACATGCTCCCGATCAGCGTTCTCGACGGGCGCAAGGTCCTCGCCTGGAACCCGGCCGTCTTTGCCGTGCTCATGGCCGCCTCCGCCGGGCTCCTCGTCTGGTCGCTCCTCTGAGATCCCCCCTCCCTTTTCAGGCCCGCTTCAGGGTGAACCGGAACGCGGCGCCGCATTCCGGCCGACCCGGCACCCGGTCGTCCACCCGGATCCGGCCGCCGTAGCGCGTAATAAGCATCCGGGTGATGTAGAGCCCGAGCCCCTGGCCGCTTTTGCGGCTCCTGTTCTGCCCGAACCGCATGAATACGGCATCCTTCATCCCTTCGGGGACTCCCTGCCCGGTATCTTCGACCGAAACCCTGACTTCGTCGCCGCGTTCCTCCACCCTGACGGTGACCTCGACCCCCGGCCCCCCGAACTTGATGGCGTTCCCGATGAGGTTCGTGAAGACCTCGGGGAGGAGCGCGTCGGCCATGACTGTGAGGTCCGTGCCGCCGTAGTGGATCCGGCTCCCGGAGAAGATCCCGATCTCCTCCCGGATCACCCGGTCGAGGTCGACCGGCACGATTGCGGCCGATTCGTGGTGGATCCGGCGGATCGTCGAGACGTTCCGTAAGATCTCGACGCTCTTCCTGATGCTGCTCCTGAGTTTCTCTGCGTAGCCTCTCGCCTCGCCCTCAAGCATATCGACGAGGAGGTCGGTGTAGAGGCCCGAGACGTTCTCGGCATTCCTGATATCGTGGCTGAGAATGTCGAGATAGAGGTTTGCCTCCCGCTCGGCCGTCTCCAGCTGCCGGATCAGCATGCTGCGCTCGACGGAGGTGCCGACCTCCCTCCCGATGGCCGTAAGGAGGGAGCGGTCGGCTTCGGTGAACCGATTGCCGGCCTGAGCCACCACGTTCAGGGTCCCGATGACTCTTCCGTGCGCTATAATCGGGATGCTGGCATACGCGTGCGGTGTCCCGTCGCTCTCCCCCGGGTAGCGGAGATGCGGGTGATCGTCGAGGAAGAGGGGCTTTCCTGTCACCAGCACCTCCGCGTAGGGCGCGAGGGTGATGTCCGGGATGCACGGCTGCGGAGGGAAGCCTTCGGGAAGGCCCTGCATGCAGACGAGCCGCGCTCTCTGCCTCCCCGGCTCGATCAGGTAAATGCCGCCACCCGGAAGATCGAGGAGGGCGAGGGTTGCCGCGAGCACCCTCTCCAGGGCCTCCTCGATGTCCGTTGCGGACGCTGATGCGCCGATGATCCGGTTTAGGACCCGGAGTTCCCGGTTATGGGCCTGGATCTTTGCTTCGGCCTGTTTCTGGTCGGTGATGTCGGTGAACGAAGCCGCGAGACAGATGGGTGCTCCGTTGCCGTCTGTGACCCGGTTTCCGGAGAACACGACGTAAAACACCGTTCCGTCCTGTCTCCTGCCGATCCGCTCGCCGGTACACCTGCCGGTGCGGATGAGTTCCCGGAAGGTTTCCACGCCCTCCTCTTCGTCCTGCCAGAGATCCGTGACCGATCTGCCGATCACCTCGGAGGCGGAGCCGTAGCCCCACATGGAGAGGAACGCCTGGTTGACGTAGGTCAGGCGGCCGTCGAGATCGGCGATGGCGAACGCGCTCGACGACGATGCGATCGCCATTTCACGGATCCGGAGTTCCTGCTCGGCCTGCTTCCGTTCGGTGACATCGATCCCCGAGCCCATCGTGCAGAGCGGCCTGCCCGACTCGTCTGTGACGATGGAGAGGGCGAGCTGCATGGGGAAGGCCGAACCGTCTTTTCGCCGCGCTTTCACCTCCCCGGACCAGGAACCGTTCCGGATGAGCTCCGCTCTGATCCGGTTCATCTCTCCCGGGTCGGCCCAGAGCACCGAGATCGGCTGCCCGACGATCTCCTCCTCCTGCTCCCACCCGTGCACGGCGAGGAAGGCACGGTTGACGTAGATGATCCTCATGTCGGGATCGGAAAGAGAGATGGCGTCGAGTGCCGACGCTATCGCCATATCCTTGACCCGCAGTTCGAGCTCGGCACGTTTCCGCTCGGTGATGTCGCGGATGGAGCAGAGCGTCCCGGTTCTCCGCCCGGAACCGTCGTTTAAGGTGCTGAGGGTCTCGTCGACGAACATGATCTCTCCGTCCCTCTTCCGGTGGACGGTAACGCCGCGCCAGGCCCCGGATTCCCGGAGGGCATCCCGCGCCTCCCGTTCGTCGCCCGGGCCGATCCACTGGCAGGTGAAGAGTTCCGTCTCCAGCCGGCCGAGAGCCTCGCCCGAAGGAACGCCGTAGAGCCGCTCTGCGGCCCGGTTCATGTAGGTGATCCGCCCTCCGGTATCGATCGCGATCACGGCGTCGTCCACCTGCGAGAGCACCCGGGCCTGGAAACGGAGCCGCTCTTCCGCCTGTTTCCGTTCGGTGACGTCGCGGCTGATCCCGAGCAGGCTCCGGACGGTGCCGTCGGCGTCAGTCATCGGGATGAGACGTGTCTCCAGCCAGACAACTCCGCCGTCCACGGGCACCGGGGTCTCCTCGGTAAGGATCTCCCCTCCCGGTTCTGCTGCGGTCAGGAGCGTCGCGATCCACCTATCCGCGACCTCAGGCGGGAATATCTCCCTGATGTTCTTCCCCTGCAGGCTCACCGGCTCCGCACCGAGCAGGCAGCCGCCGGTGCTGTTCACGTAGCGGACATCCCCTTCCACGCCGACGAGGAAGATGATGTCCGGCGCCGACTCCGCAAGCGTCCGGTAGCGTTCCTCGCTCTCCCGGAGGGCCTGCTCCATGCGTCTCTCTCCTGTGATATCGACGGCGGTTGCGAGGACGCAGACCGGGTTCCCCGACTCGTCGGTGACGACGTTCGCGGTGATATGGGCAATAAACTCCGTTCCATCGGCCCTGCGGCCGACCAGTTCTCCGGTAGACCCGCCCCGTTCTGCAAACGTCGCAAGAACCTTCTCGACCTTCCCCGGATCTACCCAGAACTCCGTGAGATGCCTGCCGAGAACCCTGTCCGGGCCGGTGACCCCCCCCATCTCCAGCAGCGCCCGGTTGGCGTACGTGATGTAGCCGTCGAGGTCGGCGATGGCGATCGCGGCAAACGACGATTCCATCGCCATCCCCCGGATCAGAAGTTCTTTCTCCGCCTGTTTACGTTCCGTAATATCGGATTGCGTCCCCGCGATCCGGAGCGGCGTCCCGTCGCCGTCGCGCTCGACCACCCGGAGACGGTCGAGCACGTGGACCCACTCTCCGGATGCGGACCTCATCCGGAACTCCATCTCGCAGCGGTCGCGTTCCCCGGTGGCCATCCCGGCGAGGACCGCCTCCACGCGGTCGCGGTCCTCCGGGTGAACGAGCGAGAGGATCGCGGGGAGCGTGGGCACGAACGCCCCCGGCTCGTAGCCGAGCATCGTGTAACCCCGCGGGCTGCAGAAGATCGTGCCGGTGCCGACATCCCAGTCGATCAGTCCTTCGTTTGCCGCCGAGAGCGCGAGATTCAGCCGCTCTTCGCTCTCCTGCAGCGCCCGCTCCGCGCGCCTCTGCTCGGTCACGTCGAGGAGCGACATCACCGAGCGGGCCGTCCCCGGGATCAGGCCGATGGTGACCTCGACGGTGTGAAGGTTGCCGGAACAATCGATGAACATGAAGGAGTAGTTCTTCGGCAGGGCTGTGGGATCTCTTCGCCGGAGGGCATGGTATTCCATTAGCCGCCGGCGTTCGTCTTCGGAACCGATGAAATCGGTCAGCCGTTTTTTTCCGACGATCTCGGCGCGCGGGTACCCGGAGAGCCGCTCGAACTCGGTGTTCGCCACCGAGACGGTGCCGTCGCCCTCGATGAGGATCGTCGCCGTTCCGGTGTACTCGACGATCGCCTCGTAATCCCCGGCGTCCGGGGCTTCCCGGAGCCGGAGCACCCACCCCTGCCCGGAAGGGGCCCGGGAGCCCGAGCAGCGATACCGCCGCACTCCGCCCGGTCCCGGGAACCGGCACTCGAACTCCGGGATCCTGTCACTGTCCGCAAGGTTGCTCATCGCCCCGAGCGCTTCGGCGATCTGTCCGGGTTCGCTCCCGGGCACTCCGAGCATCCGGCGGAAGGCCGTGTTCGCCCAGATTATGCTGGCGTCCTCGTCGACCACGAGAAATGCGTCTTCGAGACCCTCAAGTATCCGGTATTCCGGCTGCGCGCCGTAGAGGTGCTCCGGAGGCACGGTGGGGGTCACGTCTGATTCCGTCCTGGTCCTGAAAAGCGTCCTTGATGTGTTACAGAAGATGGAGCTGATCAAAGGGTATTAATCTGTTCCGGTTGTGAGCTTCCGGGAAAAAACTATTGATCCGCAAAGCCAGCGACGTGTCGGAATCCCGAGCAGAATCGACAAATGGGAAATATTCTTCACTTCTGCGCCCCGGGGTCGGCCGCGCGCGGACGGGGGAAGATCAGGCCTCCGCATCTTCCGGCGTCTACGGCTTCCCAAGGAGGCCGACCACGTTCCGCCCCTTCTCCCGGCCCTCCGCGAGTGCGGTGGGGTGTCCCGCAATCCCGCCGTAGCGGTCCATGTCGTTTGCGATCACGTTGTCCCAGTACTCGAACCCGGTGGTGTTGAAGAAGGCGGTTATCGCCGGAAACGCCGCGTCAAAGACGTTTTCCCAGCCGAGCCCCGCGGTCGATACGAAGATCCCCTTATGGCGGCGGATATGCTCGGCCGTGTAGTAGAGGTTCTTTTTGATGAACTTGCGCGCCCAGAGATACTGGGCCCGGTCGATCAGCCCTTTCGCCTCCGCCGTGATCCCCATCGAGTAGATGGGGGACGCGACGACAAGGACGTCGGCGGAGGCGATCTTCTCAAACACCTCTGTGAGGTCGTCGTTGATGACGCAGACCCCTGTTTTGTGGCAGGCGTTGCACCCCCGGCACGGGGCGTAATCGAGCGGCCGGAGGACGACCTTCTCCACATCGGCTCCCGCCTCCCGGGCGCCCTCGAGCACGGCGTCGAGCAGCGTCTCGGTGTTCCCGTGCCGCCGGGGGCTGCCGGAGATGCCGAGGACTCTTATGGTCATGCCGCCCGGAGCTCCTGCAGTCGTGCGACGGTTTCTTTTGCCAGGATCTCTGCGTCGGCTCTCGCGGTGGGGTGGCGGTCGATCGCGCCCTTCTCGTCGACGCCGTTCACCATCAGGTACCTGAGATTCTTGTTTCCGATGTCGACGACGTGGAAGAAGCACTTCACCGACGGGATTGCCGCATCAAAGACGTAATCCCAGTTCTGCCCGGCGGTCGAGAGGAAGATGCCCATCCGTTTTCCTTTGCGCTCGGGCGGGACGACCGGGAGGCGGAGGACGTACTTCCGGGAGCGGAAGACCTGGGCCCGGTCGACCAGTGCCTTCGCCTGCGCGGCGAGCCCCATGCAGTAGATGGGCGAGGCGAGGACGATGCAGTCTGCCGCGACGATCCGGTCGTGGACGTAGTCCATGTAGTCCCGCTGGACGCACCGGTTGAGCGTCTCGCAGAGGTTGCACCCGCGGCAGGGCCTGATATCGGCCTCGGGGACGACAATCTTTTCAACCGCAGCCCCCTCCCCCTCCATCGCCGCGAGCACCCAGTCGAGCAGGGTCTCGGAGTTGCCGTGGCGGCGGGGCGAGGTCGCAAACGCAAGGACGTCAAGGGTCATACAAGGAGTATTGTCCGGCCGGAGGCAAAAAACGTGCCGGGACTTGCTTCACTGCACCTTCTCCTCCGACAGCCCGATTGCGAGCGTATAGCAGAGGACGATCATCACGAGCATGAACGGGAACGCCGCCGTGATCGCCATCACCTGGAGGGATGCGAGGCCCCCGGTGACGAGGAGGGTGATCGCGACGGCGGAGAGGGAGAGCCCCCAGATTACCTTCTTGTAGGTCGGGACGATCAGGCTCCCCCCCGAGGTGAGCGAGCCGAGGACTACCGTCGCGGAATCCGCCGACGTGATGAAGAAGACGATCAGGACAAAGATCGCGACGGCCGAGAGGAGGCCTGCGAACGGGTAGTGTTCGAGGAACGCAAAGAGGGCGAGCGAGACGTCCGCCCCCGCGACCGCGGCGAGATCCGCTCCCTCTTCGAGTTCGAGGTGCAGCGCCGATCCCCCGAAGACCGCAAACCAGACAAAGGTAAAAAGGGTCGGGACGGTGAGGACGGTCAGGACGAACTCCCGGATCGTCCGGCCCCGGGAGATCCGCGCGACGAAGAGCCCCACGAACGGCGACCACGAGATCCACCATGCCCAGTAAAAGACCGTCCACTCCCTGCTCCAGTCGAACCCTGCAAACGGGTAGGACTGGAGGCTCAGGTCGATGATGTTGTTGACGTAGCCGCCGAAGGTGGAGGTGAAGACGTTGAAGACGTATGGGGTCGATCCGAGGCCGAGGACGGTGAGGAGCAGGGCCGTTGCCAGGACGATGTTGAGCTTCGAGAGGACCTGGACGCCTTTCTCCACCCCGAGGATCGCGGACGCCATGAACAGTGCCGTCGCGACGACGACGATCCCGATGGTGACGGAGATCGCGGAAGAGAGCCCGTAGAGGTGGGTGAGCCCGCTGTGGATCTGGAGGGCGCCGAACCCGAGCGACGTCGCGGTTCCGAAGACCGTCGCAAAGACCGCGAGCACGTCCACCATCTTCCCGGCGGGCCCGTAGATCCGCTCGCCGAGGACCGGGTAGAAGCAGGAGCTGATCAGGGCCGGCATCCCGCGCCGGAACGAGAAGTAGGCGATGGAGAGGCTGACGATCGTGTAGATCGCCCACGGGTGGATCCCCCAGTGGAAGAACGAGTAGCGCATGGCGAACGCTGCGGCGTCGGGGGATGCGGTGTTTATGAAGGGGGGCGGCTGGAGAAAGTGGACGAGCGGTTCGGAGACCCCCCAGAAGAGGAGGCCGATCCCCATCCCGGCGGCAAAGAGCATTGCGACCCAGCCGAAGAATCCGTACTGGGGTTTCTCGGCGTCGTAGCCGAGTTTGATCGTCCCGTATCTGGAGAGCGCGAGGCCTAACGCGAATGCGAGAAAGAAAAAGACCGAGATGAGGTAGAGCCAGCTGCAGTGGTCGAGGATTGCGGAGTGAACCGCAGACGAGGCAGCGTCGAGCAGGTCGGGCCTCGCGACCCCGAAGCCTATGAAGAAGAGGACGATCCCGGCGGAGAGGAGGAAGACCGCCTCCCTCCTGAGGTACTCACGAAGCATTGCGGCTCCCCGGTTGCGGCACCAGGAATATCGAAGCACTCGATCCGGTCACGATCCGCTCCGCTGTATCTCCCATCGGGGCGGAGAGAAACGCCGGGCTCTTCCTCCCGAGGACGACGACGTCGGCTTCGATCTGGTCCGAGACATACAGCACCTGTCCGGCGGGATCCCCGATCCTCTGTTCAAGGGTGACCCGCTCGAAGTACGGGCGGAGTTCTTCCGCAACCGCGTGCAGTTTCCCGTCGACGGCCTCACGCCGGACCCGTTCCGCCAGCGGATCGGCCATCCTTCCCCTGACGTGGAGGAGGTGGCACCAGGCGCCCGCGAACTCCATCACGTAGGGGAGCAGGCGGTTCGATGTCTCGTCGAGGTCGGTCGCATAGAGGATCTTTAAGTCCCTGCGGTCGGGTTCCGCCCCGTCGCCCGGCAGGCGGGGCCGGACCTTATGGACGAATACCGGAACGTCCGCAAGGCGGAGGAGGTCACGCGAGACGCTTCCGAGCAGCATCGTCTCGATATGCCAGCGGCGCTTTGCTTTCATGTAGATGCCGTCGAAACCTTCGAGGAGCGCCGCTTCCGCGATTGCCGAGGCGATATGGCCGTTCCCCGTCTTTGCTTCCACGGTGAGCCCCGTCTCTTCGAGCGCCTCCGATAACAGCGTGAGCCACGAGAGGTCGGCTCCCCGGAAGAACGAGCCGGGTTCGTTCACGTGGTAGAGGCAGATCGCGCTGGCCCCGAGACTCCTGAGGA
This sequence comes from Methanoculleus sp., assembly GCA_030156625.1. Lineage (GTDB taxonomy): Archaea > Halobacteriota > Methanomicrobia > Methanomicrobiales > Methanoculleaceae > Methanoculleus. Next base: position 4,065 of record JASGMC010000053.1, on the reverse strand, counting down.
CTCTTCCGATCTTCATCAGCTCTTCGGGCCTCTCGCCGTAGGCAACCGGAACCAGCGTCTTCTCAAACATCCGCGGGACACCTCACTGGGAAAACGCCGGGACGGCGCCCGGCAAATCCCGAATACGGGTAATATCGGAGTTTCGGCCTCATTAATGCACCGAAGTCGATCCCGGGCCTGTACGCTGGCGCCGGCTCCCGAATCTCCTGCGTCCCGCCGCACCGGAGGATCGGCCGCGACCGCTTCCCCGCCTGAGAAAAAAGAGGGTTTTTTCAGAGGTCGTGGGCCGAGGCGCCCCTCGACTTGAGTCGGGGGAGGAATCGGCCCTCGGCATATCCCGATACACTTTCACCCCGCACAGACATCTTTTATGCCCTGGGACCCCTCACAGAAGGGTTGTATGCAATCGGTGACGAAGTTGCGGGTCTTTGCGTCTCCGGAAGAACGGCGGATGCTGTTCGCCACGATGGAGCGGTACAATGCAGCCTGCAACGCGGTTTCACCGGTTGCCTTTTCTGAACGGCAGTTTTCTAACATCGGCCTGCAGAAGCGACTGTACCGCCACATCCGGGAGACCTTCGGGCTCTCGGCCCAGATGGCCCAGCTTGCCATCCGCAAGGTTGCCGGGAGTTACCGGAGCACCAAAGAAGCGATCAAGGAGCAGAACAAGGTGCTCGCCGCTCTCGGCAAACCCCCAAAGTCCCTCACCGAACTCTCCTTCCGGGAGCACGGGGCCATCTGCTACGATGCCCGGGTCCTCTCCATTGGGTGGAACCGGGTGAGCATCTGGACGCTGGACGGCCGGATCAAGCTCCGGTACAGCAAGCCCGACCACTTCCCGGCGGTCGCGACCGTCAAGCAGACGGATCTCGTCTACCGGGGCGGAGCGTTCTGGCTCTACGCGACCGTGGAGACCCCGGATGTTGAACCCACGGAGCCGACCGGGTACCTCGGGATCTCGATCTCGGGGTGGTGACGATCGCCACCACGAGCGACGGAGCAACCTTCTCCAGCGAGGCTACCGAGAAGGTGCGGCGACGGTATGGGAGGCTCCGGGGAGTTCTCCAGAAGACCGGAACAAAATCGGCCAAACGGAAACTACAGCAGATCTCCGGCAGAGAACGCCGGTTCAAGACCGATACCAACCACGTCGTCAGCAAAAGAATCGTTTGCGTTGCAGAAGGCACGAAGCGGGGGATTGCTCTCGAAGACCTCAAGGGTATCCTTCTGCGGACCACGGTTACGAAGGGCCAGCGCGAGCGACACCACAAGTGGGCGTTTCACCAGCTCCGATCCTTCATCGAGTACAAGGCCCGGAGAACCGGGGTTCGGGTGCAGGTGATCGACGGGGCGTATACGAGCCAGCAGTGCAGTGTCTGCGGGTTCGTCCACCCCGACAACCGCCCGAGCCAGGCAGCGTTCTGCTGCCTCGCGTGCGGGCATACCGGGAACGCCGACATCAACGCAGCCAGGGCCGCCGTCAACCGGCCTATTGCGGTCTGCTCCCCCGACACCGGGGGAGAGGTTGAATCGCAAGCCTGTAAAGAGCATGGTGCCGCCTACGGGATCATGCCCCCGACTAAAGTCGGGGGTAGTTGACGGGGCCGTGGGTGGTCAGCGCGTCGAACTCGGGCGCTTTCTCGCCGATGACCGGCATCTGGAGCAGCTCTTCCGGCTCCATGGCTTACTTGTGCGGGCGGTTGCCCAGGTACTCCTCGAGGGCGGTCTTGCCGTGGACGTAGGCCGGCATCCCCGCGAGCAGGAACGCGACCCGGAGCCCCTCCTCGATCTCCTCCTTCGATACGCCGAGGCTCCCGGCACCGGCCATCTGCGCCCGGACGGCGTGCCCGTCCCGGAGTGCGGCGGCAATCGCGATCGCGATGATCTTCTTCGTCTGTTTCGAGAGGGCGCCGTCGGCCCAGATCATCTGGTCGAGCCCCATGACGCTGGCGTAGAGGTCGGGGTCCGTCTCCTTGAGTTCCTTGAAGATCACGGGAACCTTCCCGATCTTCTCCTCCAGGTGCTTCTCTTCCATCGTAGTTCACTCCTCGAGCACCATCGGTTCGCCGCAGCAGACCAGTTCGCCGCCGCCGGCTTCCAGCACCTGGACCACGTTTCCGCAGATCTCGCAGTGGTAGACCTGCCCTTTTGCCGATACGTTCACCATTCTTCTCACCTCAGTGGTTCTCCGGTTTCTTCTTCCTTTCAGGGGGATTCATGACATCCTCCGGCGTCTTGATGTCCGGCCGGATGTGCGTCATCGGGAAGCAGTTGTACATCTCGCAGGCGCAGGTCGGGCATTTGACGAGATCCTCATCGGTGCTGCCGAGCCGGATCTCCCGGCCGCAGTCGATGCAGATGAACCGGCCGGGGCCGGGCTTCTCTCCAGCCTTCGCTGTCTTTCTGGTCTCTGGTTCGGCCATAGATTGTCACCAGAGCGGTAATTGCCTCACAAGATATTTAGCAGTTCCCCTCCCGTCCCCGGATATCCGCATCATATTAATAGGGTCGTGCGCAACCCTGCACCATGTCAAAGAAGGTAGTCGCGCTGCTCGGAAGCCCCATTCTCGATGGGAACACCGCCCGCCTCCTCGATGAGGCTATCCGGGGTGCAGAGGAGGCCGGGTGCGAGGTCGAGAAGATTGAGGTCGCGCACATGGACGTTCTGCCCTGTATGGAGTTCTTCCAGTGCAAGGGGAGCGAAACCTGCCTGATCCAGGACGGGATGGAGGAGATCTTTGCCAGGTTCCGCGAGATGGACGGCCTGATCATCGCCACGCCGGTGATGACGATGGGCATCCCCGGCAGGCTCAAGTCCTTCATCGACCGGTTCCAGGTCTTTTACATGGCCAAGTACCATCGCGGGCAGTCCTTCATCACCCCGGAGCGGCGGAAAAAGCGCAAGATGCTCTTCATATCGATCGCGGGGATGAACATCCCGAACGTCTTTGAGGGTGTGAAGATGACCGCCCGGGCGTTCGGGGAGATCATCGACTGCCCGTACTGGGACGAGGTGCTCCAGAACGATATGGACACCGTCCAGGATATCACGACGCGGCCGGAGGTGATGGAGGCGGCGTACCGGAAGGGCTACGAACTCGGGCAGCTTCTAGGGTGATTCTTCGGGCTCGATGTGGACGACGACCTCGGCGAGCCCCGGTACCGTCTCTTTGAGCCGCCGCTCCACCTCGTCGGAGATCTCGTGGGCCCGGGAGACCGGGAGGGCCGGGTCGACGACGAGGTGGATGTCGGCAAGGATCTCGCCCGGCATTCCCCGGCACCGGAAGTCGTGGTACCCGGCAACCCCCGGGGTATCCATCACGACCGCCCGGACGAGCGCCGGGTCGCAGGGGAGGTTCATCGTGTCGGTGAGGACCTCTGCGGCTTCGTAGAGGATCCCGATCCCCATCCTCGCGATGAGGAGGCCGATGGCAAACGCGATGATCGGGTCGGCCTGCGGGTAACCGAGCCTGACGGCGAGGAAGCCCCCGAGGACGGCCAGGGAGACGAAGACGTCGCTTCGGGTGTGCTGGGAGTCGGCGACGAGTATCTGGCTCCGGTATTCTTCGCCCTTTCGACGTTCGTAGGTGGATACAGCAATGTTGATGACGAGCGTCCCGACCATGACCCCGACGGTGACCGCGGTGATATCGGGCACGACGGGCTCGACGAGCCGCCGGTAGCCTTCGTAGAGGATCCCGGCGGCGGTCAGGAGGAGCATCGCCCCGATGACCAGGGTGCCGAGCGTCTCGATCTTTCCGTGGCCGTAGGGGTGCTCCGGGTCGGGGGGTTTCCCGGCGAAGTAGAGGGCGATTATCCCGACGACGTTCGAGAAGGAGTCGAACCCCGAGTGGAAAGCATCCGCTACCATGCTCACCGACCCGGCAAGGAGGCCGAAGACCGCTTTTGCGAGTGCGACGGAGAGGTTCAAGGCGAGGACGATGATGAAGACCCGCTGCACCCGGCTTCGCACCTCCGGTGCTCGCGCTCCGGCCCCTTGGCCCGTCGCGATTCGCACCTCCGGTGCTCGCGCTCCGGCCCCTTGGCCCGTCGCGATTCGCACCT
>JASGMC010000052.1 GCA_030156625.1 Methanoculleus sp. | reverse complement strand
CCCGATCGCCTCGTCGAGCCGCTCGATCGCCCGCACCTTCTCCTCCACGCTCCCCATGTGCCCGGCCTCGTCGGGGGCCTCGACGTGCATGTAGACGAAGTCGAGGCGGTCGAGGGCGTCGACCGCGTACCGGGCCTTCGCCTCGTAGTCGGTGTCGGTGAACCCGGTGGCGCCCGGGACGTGGATCACCTCCATCCCGGCAAGGCGGGCGATGCCGGCCAGGAGGTCGACAGCGGAGATCACCCCCCCGGCAAGGCCGTACTTCTCGCGGAAGGGCGCAAGGGACGGCTTCTTCCCGCCGCTCCACGGCCAGATCTCGGTTGCCGGAGTCTTCCCCTCCTCCCGGCGGCGCCGGTTGACCGGGTGGCCGGCAAAGACCTCCCGTGCCCGCTCCATGCAGCCGAGGAGGAGTTCGGCGTCATCTCCGCGCGGGAGAAACTCCGTGACCGGCTGACCGACGATGTCGTGGGGCGGGGTGGTGACGGCGCCGCGCGCGCGGGGAACGGTCATCAGGTTCCGGTAGCTGATCCCCGGGTGGACCCGGACGCCGTCGAGCAGAGCGTCGAGATCGCGCAGGAGTTCGGCGCCCTCGGCGCTCGAGATGTGCCCGGCGTTGAAGTCCTCCATCACGCCGTCCCGGATCGTGACCAGGTTGCACCGGTAGGCCATCTCGCCGTCCCCGAGATCGATGCCCATGCTGGCCGCTTCGAGCGGTCCCCTCCCGGTATAGGAGACGCGGGGGTCGTAGCCCAGGATGGAGAGGTTCGCGACATCGCTCCCCGGTTCGAGTCCTTCCGGCACGGTCCGGAGCATCCCGCACCGGCCTTCCCGGGCGATCCTGTCCATATTCGGTATCTCTGCGTACTCGAGGGGTGTCCGGCCCCCCAGTTCGGCAAGCGGCTCGTCCGCCATGCCGTCCCCGAGAATGATGATGTACTTCATGTAACCCCTGTGCAAGTCCTGATAGTGAACTGTTTCACCTATTTTGTTGGTCCTGGTACATGGAGGACTGCCATCTCATGCGAAGTGCGAGCGCAAGCGGAGCTTGAGCACCGAAGGTGCGAGCCGCGAAGGGCGCGAAAGGAAGATTGGGGTAGCACTCAATAGTCTTCGCGTTCTTGCGGTGTTCGAACTCCGTTCCTGAGGGAACGTCGTTCTTCGAACTCCGTTCCTGAGGGAACGTCGTTCTTCGAAGACCTTCGGCCTTCTCAAGCTCCGGATGTCCCATCCGTTGCTCTTCGCACCTGCGGCGCTCAAACTCCTTCCCCAAAAGGAAAGTCGTTCTTCGCGTGAGGCGACGCTGCGTGAAATTTTAAGTGCAGTGGTTCAACAGCGCTCGAAACACCGATCCCGCTGCAATTCCCTGGATGTGCCCCCTACCCGAGCATGGTGCGGACCGCTGTCCGGACGCTCTCTTCCGAGGTGGTGGCGCACCGCCAGCCGAGACCCTTGAGTTTCTCGACCGAGAGCTGCATTCTGGGCACGTCACCGACCCAGCCGCGTTCGCCGCCGGTGAACCGGTAGCGTACGCCGGAAAGACCCATCTCCTCCGCAACGATATCGGCGATCGCGACGACGTCGATCCAGTCCTCGGAGCCGATGTTGAAGGTGTTCACCGGGTCGCGGGAGTGCTCGATCCCGAACTGCACGGCGCGGACGCACTCCCCGACCTCCAGGTAGGATTTCGTCTGCCTGCCGTCGCCCAGGATCTCGAGTTCCTGCGGGTTTTCCCGGAGTTTGCGGATGAAGTCGGGGATGACGCCGTGGCCGCTCCTCTCACCGATGATGTTTGCGAACCGATAGACCCACGATGTCATCTCAAACGAGTGGCAGTACGATGATATGAGCGCCTCGCAGGCAAGTTTCGTCGCACCGTAGACGGATATCGGTTCGAGCGGGGTATAGGTCTCCGGCGTGGGGATGACGGCGGCATCGCCGTAGACGGTCGAGGTCGAGGTGAAGACGAGTTCCGGCACGCCGTGCGCCCGCATCGCCTCGAGCACCCGGTGCGTCGCGACGATATTGTTCCTGATCTGGGAGTCCGGTGTCACGGCGCTCTGCCGGACGTCGGGGTCTGCAGCGATATGGTAGACCCGGTCCGCGCCGGAAAATCGTTCCTGCCAGCCGTCATCGAGCAGGTTCTGCCTGACGAAAGTGACCCGCCCGCCCGCCGCGTGGTGCGCGAGGTTCATCTCGGTGCCCGCACTGCAGTCGTCGAGGACCAGCACATCGTCTCCCGCTGCGGCCAGGGCGTCGACGACGTGCGAACCGATGAAACCGGCACCGCCTGTTACGATACAGAACATCATAGAGTAATGACCCTCTCACGCTATAGGATTTACTTATGGGTGGAGCGGGGAAAAGCCCCCCTCATCCGGCACGAGGAGGGGAGTTCGGGACGACCCGTCGTGAATCTTCGCCGGGGAGCAACCGCGGTTGTCTCCGGGAGGGCGACGATGCGGCGGCACGGGGAAAGGTTAATGCCCGCATACGGTTCATTCCCCGATCCGGTAGTTCCGATCGGGGCATATTTTACATGACCGTCTCCAACATATGAAGAATCACAAGGAGTTGTCCGATTGAGAGAGGCATGCACCTGTTGCAGGACCGGGGGGTCTCCGGCCACCGTCTGCCTGCAGGAATCTCCTGCATCCGCGCCGGCACTCGCCCGGCCCGGCGACCATACGATCCGCCCGCAGAGCCGGGTTTCCGTGTTCATCGATACCTTTCACGGAGCCGGGCCATGAGCCGGCGTCCGGCGATGCGGGAACACGCCGGGATTTATCTCCGCGGTCTCGCGATGGGGGCCTGCGACATCGTCCCCGGCGTCTCGGGAGGGACGATCGCCCTCATCACCGGGATCTACGAGCGGCTGGTCGGGGCTATCGGCAGCGTCGACCCTGCCTCGGTAAAACACCTCGCGAGGGGCGACCTCGGGGCTCTCCGGACGGACCTCGAGAAGATCGATATCCCGTTCCTCGTCGTCCTCATTGCCGGTATCGGCACCGCCTTCCTTCTGATGTCCCGGGTGATCCTCTCCCTCCTCGCCAGCCACGCGGTGGAGACCTACTCCTTCTTTCTCGGCCTCATCATCGCCTCTGCGGTCGCCATATTCCTTGAGATCCGCTCCCCGGGCGCGGCCACCGTTGTCTACCTCGCCGTCGGAACCGGTGCCGGGTATCTCATTGGAGGCCTCGGGCACCTCGATGTCGGCCACTCTCTGCCGGTCCTCTTCCTCACCGGGATGGCGGCGCTCTGCGCCATGATCCTCCCCGGGGTATCGGGCGCCTACATAACCCTCGTCCTCAACCAGTACGAGTTCATGCTTGAAGCGCTCCGGGCCCTCTCTCTCCCCGAGATATTCGCCTACGTCGCCGGCGGTGTTGCCGGCCTCCTCCTCTTCACGAAAGCCCTCAAGTACCTCCTCGCGACCTACCACGGGGCGATGCTCGCCCTGCTCACCGGGCTGATGCTCGGTTCGGCGAGGCTGCTCTGGGAGAAGGGGGCTGCGGCCGGGGATATGGTGGCCGGCGGCTGGCTCTTCTTCCTTGTGGGGCTCGCCGTCGTCGGCGCGGTGGAATACACGAAGAGGCGCTATCAGGACGGTGTGGCCTGATTCCCGCCTCCCCTCACGGGGCGATCCGAAAACTTACTTCCTCACGAGGGTGCAACGAGTTATATCATGTTCATCGGCATCGACCACGGCACTACCGCGATGCGCTTCTCCACCGGAAAAAAGGAGTTCAAGATCTCCCGCGAAGAGGCCAGGCATTTCTCGGCCGGCGACCTTGCCCGCCTCTCCCCGCTCGACGAGATCGAGGGTATTGCCGTCTGCTACTCGATGGGCGACGGCATCTCGGCCGTAACCGATATCGGGAAGGTCGAAAACCGCGGCGTCATCTCCCGGGAAGGTGCCGGCAAGCACATCGGCGGCGGCACCCGGGTCTACGACGAGATTAAAGAGAGCGGGCTCCCCGCCGTCGTGGTCCCCGGGCTGCACCGCGCATCCCCGACCGATCCGCGGTTCAAAGCCTACTCCCACCAGGCGAGCCCCGAGAAGATCGGGATCCTGTACGAGGTCGTGCACGACCTCGGGAACGACGTCGTGGTCTGCGACGCAAGTTCGAACACCGTCACCCTCCTCGTGACCGGCGGCCGGATCACCGGCGCGTTCGACGCCTGTATATTCGCGCCCGGCACCCGGCACGGCGCTCTCGACGTGGACGCCATCCGCCGGATCGACCGGGGCGAATCCACGGCGAACGACGCCTTCCTCCACGCGGGTTTGAACAATACGGTGCCTCCCGATCTGCGGGTGGAGACGATGGCCATGTTTGCCGCGATGGAATGCGCCGCGATGCTTCTCATAAACCCCGGCGCGAAGGTCGCCCTCGCCGGTTCCATGGCGCCCGCCATCGCACCGGGGGTGGAGTCGCTCCTCACCCGGAAGGTCGACGTCTACGACGAGTGGTGCGCCTCCCGGGGACTTGCCAGGATCGCCTGCGATGTCTTCTCGGGAGCAACCGGGATCCTCGGGCTCGCGGTGGAGCGGTAGCCCCCACCCGGGCAAACCGGCAGGAAGCGCCCCTCGGTTTCATACTCTTTTATGTTGTGCCGGGTAGTATAGTGGATTGAAAAGAGGAGGGACCGGAAACATGCAGTCGGACTGCCCCAGTATCGCCGATCTCATGCTCCTGATGACGTCGCGTCTCGAAGAGACGACACGTGCTATGGACCTCGAGAACGCGGCCCAGTTTCTCGATGAGATCCTCAGCGCAAAACGGATCTATCTGGCCGGCGCCGGGCGATCGGGCCTTGTCGCACGGGCATTTGCCCAGCGGCTGATGCACCTGGGGTTTGAGAGTTACGTCATCGGTGAGACGATCACGCCCGCGTTCGGGCCGGAAGACGTGCTCGTCGCATTCTCGGGCTCTGGAGAGACCCAGTCCGTCGTGGACGCGTGCGAGACCGCCCGGGAGATCGGGGGGAAGATCTGCCTCGTCACAACGACGTCCGACTCGCATATCGGGCGCATGGCCGATTGCATCGTCGAGATCGGGAACAACCGGCTCAAGGATGCGGATATCCCGCGCGACTTCGAGATCCGCCAGCTCACCGGGCAGTACCGGTCGATCTCCGGATCCTTCGCCCCTCTCGGGACCCTTTTCGAGACCGCGGCGCTGGTCTTCTCCGACGCGGTCGTCTCCGCCCTGATGGAGGTGCGGCACTGCACCCCCGAGGAGCTCAGGAGCCGGCTTGCGAACGTCCAGTAGGAGGGGGCAACCCGGCACAGGCAAAAATTATGTTGTCTCGCGGGCAACAGGTGTTCCGGCACGCTTGTGACTCCGGGGTCTTGTAGGGTGCCGGAGTATTTATATTATTAATCATTAAGATTTAATGGGGGTTTTTGTTTGAGAGAGTTACGCATTCATGGCAGAGGTGGCCAGGGTTCCGTGACCGCCGCCGAACTCATTGCTTTCGCGGCATTTGAGGGCGGCGTGTATGCCCAGGCATTCCCGGCCTTCGGCGTGGAGCGGCGGGGCGCCCCTGTTCAGGCGTTTGTCCGCTTCAGCGATGAAAAGATCCGGCTGCGCAGCCAGATATACGAGCCGGACTACATCATCGTGCAGGACCCGACCCTGATCGGGGATGTGGATGTCTTTATGGGCATGAAAGAAGGTGGCATCGCCATCGTCAATACCGAGAAACCCGACTTCGATTCCCGGGTGCCGGAGGGCGCCAGGGTCTACACCATCGATGCGACTACCATCGCGCTCGAAGAACTTGGTGTGCCCATCACCAATACAACCCTGATGGGCGCATTCGCCGCAGCCACCGGCGAGATCAAGCTGGAGCCGCTTGAACATGCACTGCGGAGTCGGTTCTCCGGAAGCATGGCCGACAAAAACGTCAAGGCAGCAGGGCGCGCGTACAACCAGATCGGAGGTGCCGTATAATGGCGCTGCGGGCCGGCTGTGCTGCGGCTCCGGGCAGGGCTCTCGAGAATAAGACCGGCGCCTGGCGTGTCTTCAAACCGGTCTTTGAGCCTGAGAAGTGCACGAAATGCGGCATGTGCGCCCTGGTATGTCCGGAAGGGTGCGTCCGCGAGACGGAGGAGGGCACGTTCGAGCCCGACCTCGACTACTGCAAGGGCTGCGGCATCTGCGTGGAGATCTGCCCGAAGAAAGGCATCCGGATGGAGAAGGAGGAGAAATAATGCTGGAGTTTATGGAAGGATCGCATGCGGTGGCCGAGATCGTAAAGCGCTGCCGCCCGCAGGTGATCGCGGCCTATCCCATCACGCCGCAGACGCACATCGTCGAAGACCTTGCCCAGATGGTGGCGAACTGCGAGATCGATGCCGAGTACATCACGGTCGAGAGCGAGTTCTCGGCCCTCTCCGCCTGCCTCGGCGCGAGTGCGGCGGGGTCCCGGGTCTATTCGGCAACGACGTCCCAGGGTCTCGCCCTGATGTTCGAGGTCTGCTTCAACGCGGCGGGGATGCGCCAGCCGATCGTGATGACGATCGCGAACCGCTCGCTCGGTGCGCCGCTCTCGATCTGGAACGATCAGCAGGACTCGATATCCCTTCGCGACTCCGGGTGGCTGCAGTTCTACGCGGAGGACAACCAGGAGGCTGCCGATCTCCACATGATCGCCTATAAGGTCTGCGAGGATCATGATGTCCTCCTTCCGGCGTTCGTCTGCTTCGACGGGTTCATCCTCACGCACACCTACGAGCCGGTTACCCTCCCAACCCAGGAGGAGGTGGACGCCTACCTGCCTGCTTTTACGCCGTACCAGCGGCTGGACGCCGCAAACCCGCTGAGCCTGGGGATGTACGCGACGCCGGAGTACTACATGGAGTTCCGGTACGAGGTCGACCGGGCGATGGAGCGTGCCAAGCAAGCGTTCATCAAGGCCGGGCGCGAGTTCGGCGAACAGTTCGGCAGGGACTACTCCGCGCTCGTCGAGGGCTACCGCCTCGAGGACGCCGATACCGCGCTCGTCGCCATGGGTTCCATCTGCGGCACCGCAAAGGACGCCATCGACGAAATGCGTGAGCACGGCCGGAAGGTGGGGCTCTTAAAGATCCGGACCTACCGGCCGTTCCCTGCTCAGGAGATCGCGAATGCGCTCAAAGGCGTCTCGACGGTGGCGGTGCTCGACAAGAACATCTCGCTCGGCAACGGCGGAGCGGTCGGCATCGAGGTAAAATCGGCACTCTACGGTTCCGGTGCGGCCGTATACGACTATATCATCGCTCTCGGCGGGCGCGATGTCCGGAAGAAGGATATCGCCGCGGTCGTCGACCTCGCCGAGAAGGGGAAAGGAGATATGTTCTATGGATTACGGACGGAGGTGCTCTGAATGGCTGAAGTAGAAGGGGGAGGATGCGAGCTCTTCTCGGCCGGACACCGGGCGTGCGGAGGGTGCGGCCCGGCGCTTGCGGCCCGGCTCCTCCTCAAGGCGACCGGAAAGAACGCGATCCTGGCAGCATCGACCGGCTGCATGGAGGTCTTCTCCACGCCCTACCCGGAGACCGCGTGGGGGGTTCCCTGGATCCACTCGCTCTTCGAGAACGCTGCGGCGGTTGCCTCCGGCATCGAGGCATCGTTAAAGAAGCAGGGACGCAGCGAGAAGGTCCTCTGCGTCTGCGGCGACGGAGCCACGTTCGACATCGGCGTGCTCTGCATCAGCGGCGCCTTCGAGCGGGGCCACGACATCACCTACATCTGCTACGACAACGAGGCCTACATGAACACGGGCATCCAGCGGTCGGGCGCGACGCCGTACGGCGCGAGCACCACGACGAGCCCGGCGGGGAAGTGCTCGCCCGGAAACCTGCACCCGAAGAAGGATATGCCCGGGATCCTCGCGGCTCACGGTGCGCCCTACGTCGCGACCGCCTCGATCGCCTACCCGAACGACTTCATGCAGAAGGTCGAGCGGGCCATCAACACCCCCGGACCCTGCTACATTCAGGTGCACACCCCCTGCTGCACGGGGTGGGGCTTTGAGTCCGGCGAGACACTCGCCATGGCCAAACTCGCCATCGAGACCGGCCTCTGGGTGAACTACGAGATGGTCGACGGCGTGGTGGAGAAGGCGAAGAAGGTACGGCGCAAACCCGTCGAGGAGTATCTCGCAAAGCAGAAGCGCTTCCGGCACCTCTTCAAACCAGCCCGGCAGGATGACATGATCGCGAATATCCAGGCCGTCGCCGATGCCAACGCGGAGCGGTTCGGCATCGATATCAAGAAGAAAGAATCGTCAGAATAAAGTACAGCCCGAAGAGAACCATGGCGAGTCCGCTCGCCTGCACCACTTTTTTATAATGGGGGCCGAGAACGTTCGCCCCGCGTGAGACGGCAAAGCCGAGGAGCCCGAGCCAGACGATATCCGCACCGATGTGCCCGACATAAAACTCGACGAACGACGGGTGGAGCGCGAGGAATCCGACGCCGAACGTGAGCCACCAGACCCACCAGTAGGGGTTGCCGAGGGTGCAGGCCACCCCGAGGGCGACGGGCGTCCTGGTCTCCTCGCTCACGGCGACGGCGTCTCCGGCACGGAGGAACTGTCCGACACCGAGCGCGATCAGGACGCCGGATCCGAGGAGGGCGACGATGTTGATATACGGGATGTCGCGCACACCGCAGGCTATGGCTGCGACCATGGCGGCTTCGGGGATGCCGTGCCCCGTGATGAGCCCCGTGACGAACCGCCCGGGTTGCCGCGACCCGAGGCCGAGGACCGAGGCGGTCATGGGCCCGGGCGACGCGGCCCCGGAGAACCCGATCAGGAAGGATGCCGCGACGATCTCGATCATTCGCCTTCCCTCTTCCGCGAGATGAGGAGAGGGAGGATCAGGGCAAGCGCGACCGCGAGCCATATGGTGCCGAACGTGGTGAGCAGGATCTCGCGGTCCGGGGTGTAGAAGCGGACCTCCGCGACCGCTATCCTGTCCCAGGTAACCTCCGTGGTCCCGTTCGGCCCGGTAGAGATCTCCCCGCCGGGGCTGACCATGCCGATGAGCGGGTTTCTGACGTCGACGCCCTCGGGAAGGGCGACGGTTACGGCATACGGCGTATCGAAGGCCGCGACAAGGTGGTTATCTCTCACGGGGGCCCGGTAGGTGATTGTGTAGTTACCCTCCGGGAAGGCGATGATGCCTCTCCCCGTCTCCCGGTACTCGACCGGGCCCGAAGGATCGCGCACCTCGAGATCCTCGACCTGGAGCGGGACCCGCTCACCCATCATGCCCGGGGTCCAGAAGGCGTGCTCGCTTCCCGTGACCTGGACTGTGGCCTCGTAGGCGGTGCCGCCGGGGAGCACCCGGACGACGGCCTCTTGTGCCGCCGCCGGGGCGCAGATCAGGATCAGCGCAAGGCAGAGAGCAGCGAGTGCAGGTCCGCGTCGATCTCGATGGGGGGCTCGCATTGTCGTACCACTGTTTCGGGATCTTTTAAGAGATGACCGGTCACCACACAGACGATCCGCTCATCCTTATCGATCAGGCCGAGTTCGGCAAGTTTCCGTATTCCGGCGACCGAAGCCGCCGAAGCAGGCTCGACCCCGATCCCTTCTTTCCTCGCGAGATCCCGCTGCATGGCAAGGATCTCGTCATCAGTCACGGCCGCCGCCGTCCCGCCGGTCGCGCGGATGGCGACGAGCGCTTTTTCTGCGTTCACCGGGGCGCCGATCCGTATCGCGGTCGCAATGGTCTCGGGCGCGGACTCCGGGACCAGCACCTCGAGGTTCTGTTCTATCGCCCTCACCACCGGCTGCGAGCCGGCCGCCTGGATGCCGGTCATCATCGGCAGCCGGTCGATGAAGCCGAGCGCCTCAAACTCCCGGAGCCCTTTGTAGACTGCGGAGATGTTGCCTGCGTTTCCGACGGGGAGGACCATCCTGTCGGGCACCTCGCCGCCGAGCTGGTCGATCGCCTCGAACCCGATCGTCTTCTGCCCCTCCAGGCGGTAGGGGTTGACCGAGTTCAAGAGATAGAGGCCCTGGCTGATGCAGAGCTCGTGTACCATCTCGAGCGCTTTATCGAAGTTGCCGCGGATGGAGATAACCCGCGCACCGTGCATCAGCGCCTGCGCGACCTTGCCGAGAGCGACTTTTCCCGCAGGCAGGAGGACGACGCAGGGGATGCCGCCCCTCGCAGCGTAGGCGGCAAGGCTTGCGGAGGTGTTCCCGGTGCTCGCGCAGGCGACGGTCTTCATCCCGAGTTCGAGGGCCATGCTGACGCCCACGGTCATGCCGCGGTCCTTGAACGAGCCGGTCGGGTTCATCCCCTCGTGTTTGGCGTAGAGTTCGGAAAGACCCAGTTCCCTGCCGATGGTCTTCAAGTGGTAGAGCGGGGTGCCCCCTTCCCGAAGGGAGACCGGTTCGCCCTGGACCGGGAGGAGCTCGCGGTAGCGCCAGACCGAGAGGGGACGCCGGTTCCATTCATCCCGGGAGACGTCGATGCCGTCCAGGTCGTATTCGGCGGCCAGCAGGTGTCCGCAGCGGTTACACGTATAGATGATCTGGTCCGGTGTGTAGGTTGCACCACAATGAACGCAGACGAGACGGTACATAGAAACTCGTTGATCGCGCGGATACGTATAGATATGGTATCAGGGGATCGGAACCGGCCGCTTCATTGGTCCCGGTGCTCGTGCCGGACGCGGGAGACGAGCATGAAGAGCAGCCAGAGAGCGGGAGTGCCGACGAGCGCAAGGCACCAGAGATCCCCCGGTGACGCGGCGGTCACGAACGGTGCAACGAGCATCCCGGCCGCCGCTGCCGCGAGCACGATGGTAAAGGCTGCCGGGCGCACTTCAAAGGCCCCCTGCGTCCGGACGCGGCCTGCCATCCGCCGCCGGGAGAAGGGGTAGAGCCAGGCGACGCCGGCCGGGGTGCAGGTATCCTCCATGAGGTGGAGGACACACCCTGTAAAGAATGCACATCCGAAGGCCGGGAGGAGCGTGAGAGGCGCCCCGAACCAGGTGAGGACGAGCGCCAGGTAACCCGAGAGGACCAGGGCGGTCAGCCCGACACCCGAAAACGAGTGGAGCAGCCCGCGGTGCCGGTGCCGGTAGTTCTTCCGGAGGAGCAGCATGAATACGAGGGAGAGCGGGTAGTAGATGAGGTATCTGATGGTATACCCAAAGACCGGAAGCACCACGGCAAAGCCGTTTACGACCTGCCCTCTCTTCCCTTTCGCCCCGGCAATTCTCCCGTTGAATATCGCCGCGTCGACGGCATCGGCGTCCGGCGCAAGCGATCCGACGAAGACTCCGAAGAGAAGGACGGCGATCGCGGCCGGGTCGATGGTGGCGGCCCAGGGAGCGATAAGGAGTGCTGCCGTGGCGAGACTGAGCGATACATGCTGGTCACCCCGCATGGGATATCTCTACAGTTTGGAGAGCAGTCTGTGATAAAGGTCACTTCTGCGGTCCGAAAGTGAAGGGAGCCCTGATTTTGCCTCACGAACCGCTGTCGGGTCGACATTGACGTAGAGGAGTTCCGTGCCGTTCCCGCCCCGGGCAACAACGGTGCCGTCCGGGTCGGCGGCGAGCGACCCTCCGCAGTAAACCCCGCCCGGTCCTCCGGCCGTGTTGACCCCGGCCACGTAGTACCGGTTCTCGAGAGCCCGTGCGGGGAGCAGGGTCTCCCAGTGAGAGAGCCGCGAGCACGGCCATGCGGCCGGCACCAGTACGCACTCCGCCCCGGCGAGCGCGTAGATGCGGAAGAGCTCCGGGAACCGGAGGTCGTAGCAGACGGCAATCCCGAACGTCGTCCCTTCGACGGTAAACGTGGCGATCCGGTCGCCTGCGGTGTAGTTGCGGTCCTCCCTTTCGGGTGAGAAGAGGTGGATCTTCGCGTAGGCTGCGAGGACTCCGCCGTCTGCACCGAGCACCACGACGGTGTTTCTGGGCCGGCGCCCCGGCATCGTTTCGACGATCGATCCCACGACTGCGATGCCGCTATCCTGTGCAATCCGTCCGAATGCGGCGGTGAGCGGGCCGTCCAGGGGCTCGCCGGAACCCTGCGGGACCTCCGGCGACCATCCGGTCACGAACTGTTCGGGAAAACAGATGAGCGATGCTCCCGCTGCTGCGGCCTCCCCGGCCATCCGGCCGGCCGCCTCAAGCATCCCGACCGGGTTCTCTCTGCCGCCGGCAACCTGGGCAAGCGCTATCTTCGCCATCGTCAGGACGGGCTCATGTCCCGGCCCCTGCAGGAGAGAATGAGCATGACGGCGCCGAGGACGACGAGGACGGCGAGTGCCACCATGACGTACGGGGCGAACGGGACTTCTACAGCGAACATCTGCGCCCCGATGAGGATCCCGCCTGCAATGATGCAGGTGCTGATCAGGGCCGCTCCGGGAAGCGTAAGGTCGGGTGTCATACAAAACCTCCGGTGAGTATGGGGAAGGCGGTTCTGATGCCGATGAGGATGAACTGGACCGCAATCGCGATGAGGAGCATACCCATCAGCCGGTTGACGGCGCGATACTCCCGCTGGCCGATGCGCCGAACAATAATGTCGGCGTTCTGCATCATGTAATAGGTGATCCCGATGGCCGCAACGGCAGCGATCGGCACGACGGCAATTGCGGCGACGCTCATGCCCATTGCCTCGTTCATCAGCACGATTGCGGAGGTGATGGCGCCGGGCCCCGCGATCATCGGGATGGCGAGCGGCATGACGGCGATTTCGTCCGCATCCTGCCCTTCGTACTTCTCGGTAGCGGTCATCTTCGTCCGGGAGGTCTTTGCGTAGACCATGTCCATGCCTATGCCGAAGAGGAGGAGGCCGCCGGCGATGCGGAAGGCCTCGATAGAGATGCCGAAGAGCTGCAGGATCCAGCCTCCTGCGAAGGTGAAGAGCAGCAGGATGATCAGGGCGAACCGGCTTGCGTCACGTGCGACCCTGAGCTTTGCCGCCTGGTCCATCGTGCCTGTGAGGGAGACGAAGATCAGGGTGGCTGCGAGCGGGTTCACTACGATGATAATCGAAGAGAAACTCAGCAGCGCGAAACTCAGGAGATCGGTCATTCGTGATCAGGTATGCGGCAGGTCCGATATTAGCGCTTGTGGTTTTGAGGGAGGGCGGCCGATCTGTTTCTCCGGAAACCTGCTCCGGTAAAGATTTTTTCCGCCGGCAGGCCGCGCTGGCGCGGGGTTATCCCTGCGGAGGCTTCGCTGGTGGTTTGCGGTGTGGCTGGGTTTCATCACATCGAGGTCGTGTTTCACGGGGAGCGCACATGGTTCCTGAACCTTCAGTGCCTGACTTCCGGCCTTTCGAAGATCTTTGGTCTTTTCACACTCCCTCCGGTCATCACTGGAAGCGGATTTCGAGGGGATATCGCCACGCGGGGGTGGGGCTGACGGGGAGGGGGGCTTGCCCCCCTCCCCTGTCTCCACTCGCAAAGCCTCGCACACATCATCAACCCCACCCCGCCCGCGCTTCGCGCTCCTCGCTCGCACCTGACGGTGCTTAAACTCCTGCCGTCCGCTACGCTCCCGGCAGTCGTTCCCCGCCCCACAGGGGCGGGGGCAGTGCGTGGCGATATGCGACTGGCTGAAGGGCAGGAGCACGAGCACCGCCAGGTGCGCAGTCCACTGGGAAGCCGTGTACGGGATGTGCGAGGTGTTGAGACCCATTGACCCCTTCCAGGGCGATAAACGAGTGTACACTGGAGTGCAGACGGGGTTTGAGCACCGGAGGTACGAAGGTACAAGTCTTCCACGGCTCACCTGGGGAGCATCCGCAACGAAACCCCCCCGTACCCCTACGCAACAAAACATTCAAGAAAAAGAAACGGTTTTCCGCCGGCATCCGGCGGTCCCGCCGTTCACTCGTAGAGGACGGGCTCGTCGATCCGTGAGTAATCGACCAGTTCGCCCGACGCGAAGTGAATGCCGAGCTCGCGGGCGGCGCTCTCGGGGGAGTCGGATGCGTGGATCACGTTCCGCCCGATGTCGAGCGCGAAATCGCCGCGGATGGAGCCCGGTGCAGCCTCCGCGGGGTTGGTGGCGCCGACCATCCTGCGGACGACCGCGACTGCACCCTTGCCCTCCCAGGCCATCAGGAAACAGGGGCCGCTCATGATGTAGGCCTTAAGGCCCGGGAAGAAGGGCTTCTCCAGGTGTTCACGGTACTGCTCGACGACCCGTTCCTCGGGGAGGAGCTCGAGTTTTGCCCCCGCGAGTTTGAGTCCCTTCGCCTCGAACCGGGAGACGATCTCCCCGACGAGTCCGCGCTGGACGCCGTCGGGCTTGACCATCACAAAGGTGCGGTCCATGCCGATCACTCTTTGCCGCGGGCCTTGCGTCCCATCGCGGTCCACTCGACACGGCGCGGCACCCGGCCGAGCCTGTAGTTGTTCTGGCACTTGGTGCTGCAGAAGTAGTAGATGGTCCCGTCCCTCTTGACGAACATCTTGCCGGTGCCGGGCTCCAGGGTCTCTCCGCAGAAACTGCAGACGTACTTATCGACCATGGTTACCGCCTCGAGAGTTTCTTGGCCTCACGTTCGGTCTCGAGAAGCGAGAGGATGTCCCCCTCCCTGATTGGGCCCACGGTGTTGCGGGTGATGATCCGCCCCTTGTTCGGGCCATCGAGAACCCGGCACTTCACCTGCTGGGCTTCGCCATGCATACCGGTCATGCCGATGATCTCGATAACTTCTGCGGGCGTTCCGTCGTTTGCCATGATTTACCCCTCACTCTCTCAGTGCAGTTATCTGCTTTGCGATCTCTTCGACGAGGTCCTTCGCCTTGCCGGACTTGACGATCGCGGCAGCAGCCGAGCCGACCTCAAGGCCGCTCGCGGAGCCGATGTCGTTCTGCTTCGTGATGTAGACGAACGGGATCTGTTTCTCCTCGCAGAGCGGCGGCAGATGCATCACAATTTCTTCAGGCTCAACGTCCGAACCGATGAGAACCAGCTGGGCGATGTTCCGCTCGACTGCTTTCGTCGCCTCGTTGGACCCTTTCTTCACCTTACCGGTGTCTCTTGCGATCTCAAGGGCTTCAAGGGCCTTATTCTGGATCTCTTCCGGAATCTCGAATTTTACATATGCCTTTGCCATAACTCACCTCTTTCGGGGGCAGCCCTCTGCTGCTCCGTCATCATTCATCAGTAGCGTAGCTGATCGAATGCGCTGTATTATGTCA
>JASGMC010000051.1 GCA_030156625.1 Methanoculleus sp. | reverse complement strand
CGGCCTTCCCGGGCGCCACTCCCGCGACGACGCCCCGCCCGCCTACCTCGCGGGCGTAGGCGTTCATCAGTTCTGTGTGGAACGTGCCCTGCCTGCCGGTGATGTTCTGCACCATCACGCCGAGATTCTTATCTCCGTAGATCATTTTGCGACCTCCATCGCCGCTTTCACGGCCGCATCCATGCTCTCGAGCATCCGGTAGCCGCATTCGGCGAGCAGCCGCCGTCCTTCCTCCTCATTCGTCCCGGCCATCCGGACGATGACCGGCGGTGCGACCCCGGCGGCGATGATTCCTTTCGCCACCTCGTCGCACCGGGTGATGCCGCCGAGGAGGTTGACCACGATCACCGCGACATCGGGCATGCTCGCGACGAGCCGGACGGCGTGCATCACGCGCTCCTGGTCGGCGCCGCCCCCGACGTCGAGGAAGTTCGCCGCCCGTCCGCTGTAATATTCGATGAGGTCGAGCGTCGACATCGTGAGCCCGGCACCGTTGCCGATGACGCCGATGCTCCCGTCCAGCTCCACGTAGGAGAAACCGTGCTTCTCGGCCTCGCGCTCGCGCTCCGAGAGGTCGCGGTTGACCGCTATTCCCTGGCGGGCGAGGGCGTTGTCGTCGACGATCATCTTCGCGTCCGCCGCGTAGACCCCCTGTGGCGTCGTCACGAGCGGGTTGATCTCCGCGAGCATGGCATCCTTCTCCTGGAATACGTGGTAGAGGCTGTTGATGACGGGGGCGAGTTCCTTCGGCGCTCCGCCGAGGAGTTCACGCATGAGAAACGGCGGGATGTCCCGGAGGAGGGGGGATACGACGACCCTCCTCACGGCAGACTCGTCCTCCCTTGCCGCGTTCTCGATCTCCACTCCGCCGGCGTCGGCAAAGAGGACCACCGGCTGTCTGCTCGACCGGTCGATGGCGATGCTGACGTAGTACTCGTGCTCGATCGGGAGGCGCTCCTCGACCAGGATCTCCCTGACCGGGACGCCCTTGATCTCCCGGGAGAAGAGCTCCCGGGCGGTCCGGACCGCTGCCGCATCGTCGGCGAAGAGGACGCCGCCGGCCTTGCCGCGCCCGCCGACGTCCACCTGCGCCTTCAGCACCACGGCATCCCCCAGTTCCTGCAGATGTGCCGTGACCTCTTCCGGTTCCCGTATGAGAACCCCCTTCGGGACCGGAATGCCGTACCCCGAAAAGACCCGTTTTGCCTCGTATTCCAGTAGTTTCATAGGTTACACGCTCGCTCTCCGAGTTCGAATCCCCTCTTTAACGCCTTCAGATTCAGTTCCTCGGTGCCTCTGGGGACGCTGTCGAGCACCGCACGCTCGATCGCCTCCCTGCTCACGACCCCGGTTGCGGTCACGAGGGCGCCCATCATCACGATGTTTGCCACGATCTCCCGGCCGAGAGTACCTTTCGCCTCCGCCGTCGCCGGGATCTCGCAGCAACGGCAGGCCGGGCGCGACCGGACCAGGTCGGAATCAAGGAGCATGACTGCGTCCTCCCGCGCCAGGACCCCGTACTTCTCGAACCCCTGCTGGGACATGATGACGAAGATGTCGGGTTCGGCCACCTCGGGGTAGAGGATCGGCTCATCGTCGATCACCACCTGACCCATCGAGGCGCCGCCCCGGGCCTCCGGGCCGTAGACCTGTGTCTGGACGGCGTATTTGCCGTCGTAGAGCGCCGCCGCCCGCCCGAGGATGACCGCGGAGAGGATGATCCCCTGCCCGCCGTATCCCGAGAACCTGACCTCGTGCCTCATGACTTCACCCCCATCGCCGGCCGGTTCCGCCGGACCAGTTCCCCGACGGTGAAGATGTCGTCAGGGACCGGTTTTCCCTCCTGGACCAGCCGGTCACGCTTTTCCACGAGCATCGCGTGGCTCCGGAGGTGCTCGATCATGTCCGAGACCCGCCGGAGTTTGTTGTGGCGGCCGTAGTTGGTCGGGCACTGAGTCCGCACCTCGATAAAGGCGAGCCCAGGCGTCTGCATCCCGGCAGCGACGGCCTTCGTGAGTTCTTTGACGTGGTAGGACGTCCAGCGGGCGACGTAGTTCGCGCCGGCGGCGACGGCGAGTTCCGCGAGGTCGAAGGCCGGTTCGCTCGCCCCGTAGGGCGTCGTCGTCGAGATGGCCCCCGGCGGCGTCGTCGGGCTCCCCTGCCCACCTGTCATGCCGTAGATATGGTTGTTCATGCAGACCACGGTCATGTCCACGTTCCGGCGGCAGGCGTGGATGAAGTGGTTCCCGCCGATGGCGGCAAGGTCCCCGTCTCCCGTGAAGACGACGACGTTCAAATCCGGCCGTGCCATCTTCACCCCGGTGGCGAACGCGAGCGCCCGCCCGTGGGTGGTGTGGAGCGAGTCGGTGAGGATGTAGCCGGGAGCGCGGGAAGAGCACCCGATCCCGGAGACGAAGACCGTCTCTTCACGTTTCCAGCCCATCTCCTCCACCGCCCCGAGGGTGCAGTTGATGACCGTCCCGTTGCCGCACCCGGTGCAGTAGATGTGGGGCAGGCGGTCCTCCCGGAACCAGTCGGGGGCGATCATCGGTGCGCCTCCAGGACCTGCACGAGTTCGGCGGGGGTCTGGAGTTCGCCCCCGATCTTTGGGATCGA
Source organism: Methanoculleus sp. (assembly GCA_030156625.1). Taxonomy (GTDB): domain Archaea; phylum Halobacteriota; class Methanomicrobia; order Methanomicrobiales; family Methanoculleaceae; genus Methanoculleus. The sequence continues at coordinate 12,787 of JASGMC010000051.1, read as the reverse complement.
GACGACCGGCTGGTCCACGTGGCGCTGGACCTCCCGCACCATCTGGCCCATGTTCAGTTCCGGCATCAGGAAGACTTGAGCGTTCCCAAACTCCTGCAGGGCGAACTCCGGGAACGGCCAGACGACCCGGAGGCGCAGGTGGCCGATCGAGTCGTCCCGGCGGTCGCGCATCACCTGCTGCACCGTCCGGGACGGCGGACCGTAGGTGACGAAGACCGTCTCGGCGTCGGGGTTTACGACCTCGTAGTCAGCGATCTCGCGGCGCGCCGACTCGACCTTGGCGACCAGGCGCCGCACGAGCCGGTCGTGCGCCTCGGGATCGGTCGTGTCGGGGTAGCCCCGTTCGTCGTGGGTGAGGCCGGTCACGTGGACGGATCTCCCCGAGCCGAAGGGTGCGAACCCGGGGATTCCGTCGTCGCCGGCCTCGAAGGGCAGCGAACCTTCCGCGAGCGGGCCGGGGCGGGTGACCTCGACCGCGTCGGGGATGGTTACCCGCTCCCGCATGTGGCCGACGATCTCGTCGGCCATCAGGAAGGTGGGGACCCGGAACCGGTCGGCGAGATCGAACGCTTTTGCGGTCAGGTCGAACATCTCCTGGACGGAGTTCGGGGTGATCGCGATGGTGCTGTAGTCGCCGTGCGACCCGAACCGGCACTGGAGCATGTCACCCTGCGCGGCCCGCGTCGGCTGGCCGGTGCTCGGGCCGCCCCGCTGGATGTTGACGATGACGCACGGCGTCTCGGTCATGGCCGCGTAGCCGATGTTCTCCATCATCAGCGAGAACCCGGGGCCGCTCGTGGCGGTCATGGCTCTCGCCCCCGTCCAGGCGGCGCCGATAACCGCGGCGATGCTCGCGAGTTCGTCTTCCATGGAGATGAAGACCCCGCCGGCCTTCGGGAGTTTCCGGGCCATGGTCTCGGCTATCTCGGTCGACGGCGTAATCGGGTAGCCGCCGAAGAACCGGCATCCGGCGGTGAGCGCGCCCTCTGCGCAGGCGGTGTTCCCCTGCATGAACTCAACCCTGCTCAAAACTCCACCTCCACCTTATGGGGCTCAAGCGGTTTCTCGTCGATCCAGGCGATCGCCTGGTCGGGGCAGATCATGTGGCAGATCCCGCAGAGCATCCGGCCGTAGAGGGCCTGCAGCCTGCAGTTCGTGCACCGTTCGGGGCGGTCGAGGACCGGGGCGACGATCCCCCGGCTGTTGAGTTCCGTCCCTTCCTGAAATATCCCATAGGGGCAGACCAGCACGCAGAGGTTGCATCCTTTGCAGCGGCTTTCATCGATGACGAGTTTCATGAGACGGTATCCTGTTTGATATTGAATCGCTGGTGAAATTGTGTTTTCGCTTTCTGCTGTATGGCCTCGAAGAGATCGCCGCCGTGGGCGTCGATCCCCACCGTCAGCGGCAGGCGATCGGCCTCGATGACCCAGACCGCCTCGGCCATGCCGAGGTCTTCGAAATAGGCTCCTTTAAGGGTCATTCTGGCAGCGGCGAGCGCGGCGCACCCGCCCGTGAGCGCGAGGTAGACGGCGCGCCCCCGGAGTTGCTCGACCACCTCCTGCCCCATGCCGCCTTTGCCGATGAGGGCGCGGACGCCCGCGTCGATGAGGAATCCCGTGAGCGCGTTCATCCGGGCGGACGTGGTGGGCCCGGCAACGACGAGCCGGCCGTCCTGCACCACCGGACCGCAATGGTAGACCGCGGCGCCCTCCGGATCGAAGGGTATGCCCTCCTCCATCATGCGGAGATGGGCCTCGTCCCGGGCGGTGTAGATCGTCCCGGAGAGGGTTAGTTGGTCGCCCGCCCGGAGCGCGAGCACCTCATCGCCGAGCGGTGTTTGGAGATTCAACGCTTCACCTCCACGGTCGCCCGGCGGCAGGCCCAGCACTGCACGTTCACCGCCACCGGGAGGGATGCGGTGTGGCAGTCAGCCCGCTTCACCTTCACCGCGAGCGCCGTCGTGTCGCCGCCAAGCCCCATCGGCCCGATGCCGAGGGCATTGACCGCGTCGCAGAGTTCCTGCTCGTAGCCGTCCATGGTATCGATCGGGAGCAGCAGGGTTTCCTTTGCAAGCGCAGCCGCCGCATCGAACGTTCCGCCGATCCCGACGCCGAGGATCACGGGCGGGCAGGGCCTGCCCCCGGCAAGGAGCATCGTCTCGGCGACGAACCGGGGTATCTGTGCCGCCTGCGAGGGGAGGAGCATCCCGAGCCTTGAGACGTTCTCGGAGCCTGCGCCTTTCGGGAGCACGGTTACGGTGAGCCGGTCCCCGGGCGCCACGTGTACCGCAGGCATCCCGGCACCGGTGTTGTCCCCGGTGTTCTCCCGGGTGAGGGGGTCGACGACGTTCGGGCGGAGCGGTATTGTGGCCGTCGCCCGGCGCACCCCTTCCCGCACCCCTTCAAAGAGGCCGGGCGAGAGCCCGATATCGGGAGGCAGTGTGAGGTAGATCACCGGCACGCCGGTATCCTGGCAGATCGGCACCTGCCGCTCTTCCGCGAGCGCGATATTCTCGAGGATGTTCTCGAGTTCCCGGCGTGCGATCGCATCCCTCTCGGCCGCCGCCGCCTTCCGGAGCACCGCAAGCACGTCGGGAGGGAGCCGGATCTCGGCCTCTCTGAGAGCCCTCTCTGTGGCGTCTGCCAGTGCGTCCGAAAGCGCTGTGTCTGCCGGGTTAGCCATCATTTATACTGGTGGGAAGCGACTATAAAAACCTATATTCCCGCAGGTACCGATCTGCCGCCTGGAGGGGCGCTCCTCGCAAAAAAGGTGGGAGAGGATGCGGATTTATGCTGCCGGCGCCCGCTCTTCGACGATTCTGGCGGGAGTCGGGAGCTTGTAGATGCCGTGCTTGAGGGAAGCCTTTGCCTTCTCGGCGTGCTGCGGGCTTGTCCAGACGGAGAAGACTTTCTGGCCCTTCTCAACCCGTGCCGCGGTGCCTACGGCCTTCCCGAAGGCGAGGCGCATACCCTCCGAGACACGGTCCGCTCCTGCACCGGTTGCCTGCTTGTTCTCGCGCAGGACGTGGTGCGGGTAGGTCCGGATCTTTAAGTGGAAATTTGCCCTTCCTACCTCTTTGACGAGCTGCCGGTTGATGCCGATACGGGCGGCTTCAAGGGCCGTGTGGCGTATCTGGCAGGTCTCGTCGGCGACGATGGAGAGTTCGACCGGGTAATTCTCGGTGAGATTGCCCATATCGAACTGCACGATCTTGCTGCCCGGCACGCCGCCCATGTATTCCCTGCGTGTATATGCTTTCTTTGCGAGATTCCTGTACATCTTCGCTGGTTTTCGTACCATTGTTAAAAACTCCTGCCGATCTATGAGTGCTTTATAAAATGGAGATATCCTCTAATAAACCTTACTGGGCGTTTTCGGTCTCGTCGATCATCCGGAGCACCCGCCGCCTGACCTCCGCGAACTCGGCACTGGTCCGGTCCCGCGGCCGCGACCAGGGGATGTCGATGATCTCCCGGATCGACCCCGGCCGCGGGGAGAGGACGACGATCCGGTCGGAGAGGTAGACCGCTTCGTCGACGCTGTGGGTGACGAAGACGATCGTCTTCTTCGTCTGCTCCCAGAGGGAGAGGAGCTCTTTCTGCATCCTGTTCCGGGTCTGGGCGTCCAGCGCCCCGAACGGTTCGTCCATGAGGAGGACGTCGGGATCGTTTGCGAGCGCTCTTGCGATCGCCACCCGCTGCCGCATCCCGCCGGAGAGCTCGTAGGGGTAGGCGTCCCGGAACTGGGAGAGGCCGACCAGTTCAAGGTAGTAATCCGCCGTCCGCCGGCGCTCCTCCTTTGCGACGCCTTTCATCTCGAGGCCGAAGGCGACGTTGTCGATCACCCTCCGCCAGGGGAAGAGCGAGTACTCCTGAAAGACCATCCCGCATTTCGGGTCCGGGCCGGTAACCGCGCGGCCGTCGACGGTCACGCCCCCGGTGGTCGCGGTCTCGAGCCCGGCGATGATCCGCAGAAGCGTCGTCTTCCCGCACCCCGACGGTCCGACCAGGCAGACGAACTCCTCGTCGCTGATCTCGAGGTTGACGCCGGCGAGTGCCTGCGTGGCGGCGCCGTCCTCCTTCAGGAAGGCCTTGCCGAGGTCCCGTATCGTTACCCCGCTCATTCTAGGCCACCTCCCCGGCCCGCCATCGCAGGAGCTGTCCGTCGACGTAGTTTCTGAAGATGCGATCGATGATGAGGCCCGCGAGGCCGAGGATCAGCATGTAGACGACGACGTTGGGCATCTGGTGGAGGTAGTAGTTATGCCAGAGCTGGTAGCCCAGGCCGTACCGGGAGACGCCGAACATCTCGGCGGCCACGAGACACATCCACCCGACGCCCATGGCGATCCGGATGCCGGAGGCTATCGCGGGAACGGCGGCGGGAAGGGCGACGTAGCGGATCAGCTCAAACGAGGTGTCGCACCCGAGCACCTTGCCCGCCTCGACAAAGACCTTCGGGACGTCGCGGAACCCGGAGTAGGTCGCGGTCAGGATCGGGAAGAACGCTCCTGCAAAGATGACGAAGCCCGCCGCCTGGGTGGTGAGCCCGAACCAGATGATGGCGAACGGGATCCAGGCGAGCGGCGGGATGGGACGGAGGATCTCGATGATCGGGTCGAGCAGGAAGTCCGCCACCCGGAACCACCCCATGAGGATCCCGATGGGGACGCCGAGGAGGAACGCCGCGAGAAGTCCGATCCCGAAATGTTCGAGACTTACCGTGATGTCGGCCAAAAGGGTGCCGGACCCGAGGAGGTTTACGAATGCGCCGGCGACGTCGGTGACGCTCGGGAGGATGAAGGATCGCCCCACCACGTATTCGGCGACGATCTGCCAGATTACCGCCGCGACGATGAGTGCTGCGATGCCGAGTAGTCGTTTCTGTGTCTGTCGGTTCATGTCTTTATTCCATTGCCTGATTGCTGAAGGGGGATAAGGGCCGGTTCACGCTAAAAGATTCTTCAGTATTTCATCGGCACGCCCATAAAAGATACTTTTGGAGAAAAAACGGGTGGGTTCCGGGTTATGCCCGGACCTTCTCGTAGAACGTGAGGTCGAAGAGGTCGTCCTGTGTGAGGGGTTTGTCGATGTAGCCGAGGTCGTACTGGAGCTCGGTGTACTCGACCACCGACGTCGTGATGACGTGCGGGTCGGCGGTCCAGGTGCCGTCCCAGTCCCTGAAGGATGCCTTCACGATCTCGACGTTCTGTCCGGTCTTGCTCGCGTAGATGGACGCGGCCTCGTCCTTGTGTCCGAGGTTGTACTCCGTCGCCTTGATGTGGGTCTTCACGACCTGCTCGACGATCTCGGGGTGCTCACGGATCAGCGAGCCGCTCGCGACGAGGACGCAGCATGCGTGGTCTTTGAGCATCTCTCCCGACTTCACCACGGTTCTCCCCGTACCCTCCGCCGCGATGACGGCCGGAGACGGGTGGGGCAGGAAGACGCCGTCGACCTGGCCTGCGGAGATGGCGGTGGTGGCGGCACCGGGGTCCATGGGGACGATCTCGACGCTTGCGGGATCGACGCCGTTCTCCTGTAGCCAGGTCCGCAGGATGGTATCCTGGATTGTTCCCGGCGGGAAGGTGGCGATCTTCTTGCCCACGAGGTCGGCGGGGGTCGAGTACGGAACCTCGGTCCTGAGCACCAGGTCCGATCCTTGCGTCTGCACCGCTGCAACGATCTTGGCGTCAAGCCCGCTGCTCACGGCCGCGACGAACGGGGCGGCGCCGACGTAGGCGATATCCAGGTCCCCGGCAAGCATCGCCTGCATCTCGGGCGCGCCGGTGCCGAACTCGTAGTCGGTCACCCGGGTGATGCCGAGCGGCTCGAGGTCTTCCTGCCACCATCCCTTCTCCATCGCGGTGACGTGGGCGATCTGGTGGGTGCTCGGCTGGTAGCCGATGCGCAGGTGCGTGACATCGCCGGTGCCGGTGCCCGTACACCCGCTTACAAACGTGAACGCCGCGACCAGGGCCACGGCCAGAAGAATTGCGGTTAACGATCTCATTGGTCTCTCCATCCGTATGGGTTGTAATTGGTATACGGTGTAATCTTCACGCTGTCGGTATATAGTTTTGTCGAAAATCAGGAAAGAAGTTATACTTTGGTAGTAATTTTTGTTTATATTTTGTTCTTATGAGGGTGATCTGTTGCGGGGTGGAGAGGCCGGCCGGGGGTGGACCTCTGAGGGGATGGCGGGTGCGAACAGTTGTAAGCTGATGTTCTCTTCTATTGGGGCTGCTGGCATAGTAGGGATGGCAAGAGTCCCGTAAACTGGACCGTGGGGTTATCGCGTCTGGGGGGTGGGGACAAAGGGGAGTGCGAGCGCAGCGAGCATGAGAAACCCAAAGGGTTTCGAGGAGGGCATGCCCCTCTCCCCACCTGACGGTGGTCGAGCTCCGTTCCTGCGGAACGTCGCACTCCCCGTCAGCCCCTCCCCTCATGGCGATATCCGGTGGGAAGCCGTGGATGGGCACTTGTGATCGAACTCAGTTGTGCTATGAGGGTGAGTATGAGATTATCGGAGATCTTTTGATGTGACCATCCCCCGAGCAGACGTACGCCACTCTCACCCTGCCGTCCTCGGAACGTGCGGGCATGGGAAGCGTGGTTTTAATCTCTCCCCGGCCAAACGATACAGACAGGACTGTTGATAGGATGCAAACGGATCAGATTCGACAGGGCCGTCTTTCGGGAGAACGGTCGGGCGATCTCGAGCACTTTCTTGCATCGATGGACGCCGACCGCTGGATCGCGAAGGCGGACCTCCTCGTGGATATGGCGCACCTCCTCGGCCTCCGGCGGCAGAAGATCATCGACGAGGCCCCGGCACGTGCGCTGATGGCGGCGCTCCTCGATCTTTACGACCACGGCCTCCCGGAGGAGGCGTTCGACGAACGGTTCGAGGACGTCCACGCGGGCAAGGAGGCCTACCTCATCGACCGGGTGGGCGAGGACTTCGGCGGCCGCCTTCACATGGGCCGGTCCCGCAACGACGAGGTCGCCACCTGCATCAGGATGAGGCTCAAGGAGGAGATCATCGCCCTCGTGCAGTCGCTCGCCGATCTCCGGCGGACCCTGATAGAGACTGCCGCCGTGCACACGGAGACGGTGATGCCGGGCTTCACCCACCTCCAGCACGCCCAGCCCACGACGCTGGCCCACTACCTCCTCGCCTACGAGCAGGCCTTCTCCCGGGATACGGCCCGGTTGCGGGAGGCGTATGCCCGGGTGGACATCTCCCCTCTCGGTTCTGCGGCGTTCGCTTCGACCGGCTTTCCCCTCGACCGCGACTACACCGCCCGGCTCCTCGGCTTTTCCCGCCCGGCGGGAAATAGCATGGACGCGGTCGCCGCCCGGGACTTCGCTATCGAGGTGCTTGCTGACGCAACTGTCTGCATGACGACGGCGAGCCGGCTCTGCGAGGAGCTGGTCCTCTGGAGCACCGCGTTCGTTGGGTTCGTCCGGCTCGACGACGCCTACTGCTCCTCCTCCTCGATCATGCCCCAGAAGAAGAACCCGGATGTGGCGGAGATCATGCGGGCGAAGGCCGGGTCGGTCGCCGGGGAGCTCGCCGCGGCCGTCACGATCACAAAGGCCCTCCCCATGAGCTACAACCGCGACCTCCAGGAACTGACCCCGCACCTCTGGCGCGGCGTGGAGGCCGCCCGGCAGAGCATCCCGCTGTTATCCGGTATGATCGGTTCTGCGGCCTTCGATACGGAACGGATGGGCGCCGAGGCGGGCAGGGGATTCTCCACCGCGACGGAACTTGCCGACGTCCTCGTCCGGGAGTACGGGCTTCCCTTCCGCACCGCTCACCGGATCGTCGGGCGGGCGGTCAGGCACGGATCGCTCGACCTCGCCACGCTCGAGGCCGCCGCCCGGGAAGCGGCCGACCTCTCGGTCGTGGAACCGGGAATGACCCAGGAGAAGATCGACTCCGTCCTCGACCCGCGCCACGCCGTTGCGGTCCGGAACATCGTCGGCGGCCCGGCGCCCGCGGCGGTCGCGGTGCAGATTGCGGAGCAGAAGGCCCTCCTCGCCCGGGATACGGCATGGGCGGAGGAGACCCGGGCGGCGCTCTTAGGCGCATTTGAAGACTTAATCCTTGAAGCACGGGGGCTGGCAGCATAATGGAGAACCTTCAGACCGGAGACCGGGTGCGCTATGTGAACGGCGGAACCGCGCTCACCGGCACCTACATCACCGAGCGGGACGGGATGGCCGTCGTCAAACTGGACAGCGGCTACAACATCGGAACCTCGCCCGAAAAGATCGAGTCCATCGGCCGGCCTGCCCTGCAGCCGCCGGCAGGTGCCGGGGTCGTCGTCCAGAGCCGCGCCCTCCCGGAACTCGCTATCATATCCACCGGCGGGACGATCGCAAGCAGGGTGGACTACCGGACAGGGGCGGTGATGAGCCAGTTCTCGGCGAGTGACATCCTGCGGGCGATCCCGGAACTCGGGGATATCGCCCGCTATCGCGACCGCCAGATCGCAAGCATCCTCTCCGAGAACATGCTCCCGCCGCTCTGGCAGGAACTCGCCCGGGCGATCTACGAGGAGATCCGGCACGGGGTCGCCGGGGTGATCGTCACCCACGGCACCGACACGATGGCCTACTCGGCGGCGGCGGTCAGGTTCATGCTCAAGACCCCGGTGCCGGTCGTCTTCGTCGGGTCGCAGCGGTCCGCCGACCGTCCGAGCTCCGACAACGCCATGAACGCCCTCTGCAGCGCCGCTGTTGCAACCGGCGACCTCGGCGAGGTGGCGGTGGTGATGCACGCGACGACGAACGACGACCGGTGCGCCGTCCACCGGGCGACGAGGGTCCGCAAAATGCACACCTCCCGCCGCGACGCCTTCCAGAGCATGGGGATGGCGCCGCTCGGCTACGTCGATTACCCCTCGCTCTCCGTCACCCTCTCGGACGAGGCGGTCCGGCGCGGTACGGAGGAGCCCGAGCTCCACGATGCGCTCGAGGAGCGCTGCGCCCTCATCCACTTCTATCCCGGGATGCCTTCGAGCGTCCTCGACGCCTTCGAGGGCTGCACGGGCCTGGTCATATCGGGGACCGGGCTCGGGCACGTGGCGACGGCGTGGATCCCGAAACTCCGTGAGATGATCGAGGGCGGGACGACCGTCGTCATGACGTCGCAGTGCCTGCACGGCCGGGTCTGCGACCGGGTCTACAATACGGGAAGAGATCTCCTCGCCGCCGGGGTCATCGAGGGCGAGGATATGCTCCCCGAGGCGGCGCTCGTCAAACTGATGTGGGTGCTCGGGAACGAGTCGGACCCCGAACGGGTGAGAGTGCTGATGCAGACCGATCTTGCGGGCGAGATCCGGCGGAGGTCGGTCTGAATGGACTATGAGAAACTCGGCCTCAAAGCCGGGATCGAGATCCACCAGCAGCTCGATACGGCCGAGAAACTGTTCTGCCGGTGCCCCACCGCTCTCCGGGATGTCTCCGAGCGGACCGGGGAGTTTCACCGCTACCTCCGGGCGACGGAGAGCGAGCTCGGGGAGATCGACCGGGCGGCGCGCGAGGAGATGAAACTCGTCCGGAAGTTCTGCTACTACACCTACGACACGGTCTGCCTGGTGGAGCACGACGAGGAGCCTCCGGCCCCGATGAACCCCGAAGCGCTCGAGGTCTGCCTCACGATAGCAAAGATGCTCGAGATGACCCCCGTCGAGCAGGTCCACACGATGCGGAAACTTGTCATCGACGGCTCGAACACAAGCGGGTTCCAGCGGACGGCGCTCGTCGCGCTCTCCGGCGCCCTCCCGGACGGCTGCCGGGTCGAGACGATCTGCCTCGAGGAGGAAGCGGCGCAGCGGGTGGAGGACGAGACCTTCTCCCTCGACCGTCTGGGGATCCCGCTCATCGAGATCACCACCGCTCCCTGCATGCACACTCCCGAGGCCGTCCAGAAGGTCGCGGGGCACATCGGGATGGTGCTGCGCTCGACCGGCCGGGTGAAGCGCGGCCTCGGGACGATCCGGCAGGACATCAACGTCTCCATCGCCGACGGCGCCCGGGTGGAGATCAAGGGCGTCCAGGAACTCGACCTCATCGCCGAGGTGGTCCGCCGCGAGGTCGAGCGGCAGGTTAATCTCCTTGCGATCCGCGACACCCTTCGGGAACGCGGTGCCCGGGTGGACCATACCGTGATCGACGCCACCTCCCTCTTCTCCGGGACGGCGTCCGCCATCTTAAAGAAGGCGAAGTCCATCCTCGCGGTCCGGCTCTGCGGGTTTGCGGGCCTCGTCGGGCGGGAGATCCAGCCCGGCCGGCGTCTCGGGAGCGAGATGTCGGACTACGCGAAGAAGTGCGGCGTCGGCGGGATCTTCCACACCGACGAGCTCCCCGCCTACGGCGTCACGGCAGAGGAGGTGGCCCGCCTGCGCGAGTTCGTCGGCGCCGGGGAGGAGGACTGTGTCGTCATCGTGGCGGCCGGGAGAGAGCGTGCCGGCTGTGCGGCCGAGCAGGTGATGATCCGCGCCGAGATGGCCCTCTCCGGCGTGCCCGAGGAGACCCGGAAGATGCTCGAAGAAGGGAGCACGGCCTACATGCGCCCGCTTCCGGGAGCCGCCCGGATGTATCCCGAGACCGACGTCTTCGTGACCGCGATCGACGAGCCCCTCTGGGAGGGCATTGCAGTCCCCGAACTCCTCACCGACCGGGCGGAGCGGTTCGCCCGGGATCTCGGGCTTGACGAAGCGCTGGCGCGGCAGGTGGCGTTCTCCGAGCGGCTGCCGCTCTTCGAGAAGGCGGTCGCCGCCGGTGTCCGCCCCACCCTTGCTGCACGGACGCTGCTTGCCACCTGCCGGGAGCTCGCCCGCGACGGTGTCGACGTCGGCCGGGTGAGTGAAGAGGAGATCCTCGCCCTCCTCTCGGCCGTGGAGGCCGGGCGGGCGGCAAAAGAGGCGATCCCGGACCTCCTCACCGAACTCGCGCGGACCGCCGGAGGCGCCGGGGCACCCGGAGAACGGGTGGATGCGGCCATCGAGAAGATGGGGCCCGCCGTCTCGCAGGCGGACGTGGAGGCGATCGTGCGCCGTATCGTGGCCGAGCGCGAGGCGTTCGCCCGGGAGAAGGGCATGGGCGCGCTCGGCCCCCTGATGGGAGTCGTCATGCAGGAGCTCCGGGGGAGCGTGGACGGGAAAGTCGTCAGCGAGACTCTCCGGCGCGAGCTCAAGCGGCTGCTCTCCTGATTGCGGGCACGCTCGCTCTCTGGCCCGGGCCTGCCCCGGGTTACTTTTATCATCGGATCAGTTCATAAATATAAAGGAGTTTTATCATGGGAAAGACAGGAAGTGTCCAGTGGGCCCAGGTTAAGGGCGTGAAGGGGCAGATACGGCTCGTCCCTGCAAGTGAAGGCGAAGTGAAGAAACCCGGCCCGAACCAGCGGTTCAAGCCGATGGCTGCTATCCAGAAGCGGGCGAGCAGGGAAGGGCAGGACCCGCGGCGCGGTGGGCGCGGTGGACGCGGCGGCCGGGGTGGACGTAGAGGAGGCGGCACCCCGACCATGGACGTGCGGGTACGTCGGAGCGTGCGGCGCGCCAAGGTGTCGGCTCTCGGGACCAAGCAGAAATCGAGATAAACCGTCTCCCTCTTCTCCTTCAATACTTTTTATACTTGCGAGTTCCAGTATGTGGTATGGATCTCAAAACCGCCATCAGGACCTATCAGTTTGCCGAAAGGGTGAAATCCGAACTGATTGTGGGGTCGCAGCTGACGACAGCCCTGATCCAGTTTCCGCTCCAGGAGAAGCCCGGCGGAAAGCGGATGCTTGTGATGGTGCTCGAGTCGATCCGCTCGGAGCTTGAGTTTGCCTACGGTGATACGGAACTCGGGGAGTTCAGGAAGGCCATCGATCACCTCAACGAGGCGATCAGCCTGACCGAGAGCATGGAGCTGGGCGCCGCGTCGGAGCGGATGAGCAGGGCCGTCAGCGCCGTCACGACCGCAGCCCAGGCAGCATGGGATACGCTCAAAGAGCATGAACTCCTCTGACTTTCTCCGCTTCTTAAGAGCACGGTCGTCGGTCCGGGAATACTCCGGGGAGCCGCTCGAAGAGGAAGATATCGATTACATCCTCGCCTGCGCGAGTACGGCGCCGAGCGCTGGCAACCGTGAGGCCTGGGACGTCGTCGTTGTCACCGACGACGATATCAGACTGGAACTTGCGTCCGCGGCCTTTGAGCAGGTACACATCCGGGAGGCCCCGGCGATCTTCGTGGTCTGCGCGAACTACGTCCGGTCGATGTCGCACTACGGGGAGCGAGGGATCCTCTACGCGCTTGAGGACGCCACGATCGCCTGCACCTACATGATGCTCGCCGCCCACGCACAGGCCCTCTACTCGTGCTGGACCGGGGCGTTCGACGAAGGCGAGGTCCGCGAGGCCCTCGGCCTCCCGCAGCATCTTCGTCCCGTCGCGCTTCTTGCGGTCGGGAAAGGGACGCCGCCGCTCGAGCCCATGGAGCGGATGCCGGTGGACGAGCACGTGCACCGCGAGACCTGGTAGGATTCCAATCTGGAGAGATTATGTCGGATTATTTGGTTACGCTTGAATCAGCGTGGATAATTAAAGATGTCAAGTCGATGGACGACGCGGTGAGCATCGCGATCAGCGAGGCCGGGAAACGGCTCAACCCCTCGGCGAAGTTCGTGGAGATCGAGGCGGGCATGATCGCCTGCCCCTTCTGCGAAGGCGAATTGAACACCGCTCTCGTGGTGGCGAACACCGCCCTCGTCGGGCTCGTGCT
>JASGMC010000050.1 GCA_030156625.1 Methanoculleus sp. | reverse complement strand
TCTCCTCTTCGCCACGCTCGCCCAGATCACCGAGTCGATCTTCGGGAGCGTCCTCTTCCTCTCCCTCCAGGTGCTCTGGATGCCGCTCCTCCTCCACATAACCGGGGTGCTCGTCACCGGCGGCTTCCTCCTGCTCTGGGGGCGGCGCGCCTACGGGCCGGGGCTCGTCGCGGCGAGCGTGGTGCACAGCCTCTATAACCTTCACTTTCTCATGGGGGCGCTCCTGTGAACGCGCGCCATATCGCTATCGTCGCGAAGAAAGAGCTCTCCGGGCTCTCATCGGAGAAGACGATCGTCTTTGCGATCCTCCTGCAGGTATTCATCGCGATGTTCTCCTCGTTTTTGATGGTGGGGCTCACCGCCATGTACGACCCGGAGGCGATCGAGGGCTACTCGACGGTCACCTACGGCGTCGGTTACGCCGGGGCGGACTCCCCGCTCATCGACGAGTTCGCAAAAAGGGACGATCTCGTCCTCCACCGGATGGACCTCGGCCAGGCGCTTGCGGCGCTCCGTGATCGGGCGGTTGCGGCGGTGGTCTACGTCCCGGATACGCCGCCGGACGCAGAAGAACCGGTCACGATCACGCTCTACCTCATCCAGAACGACCTGCAGTCGGGCGTCATCAACGTCAAGGTAAAAGAGGTCCTCCAGAGTTACGAGAAGGAACTCCGGGAGGTCCGGGCCGACCGGATGACCGCCTTCCCGGTCTCGCTGAACTTCCCCGAGTCCGGGGGCGGCGAGAACTTCTTCGAGTTCGTCTACGGCCTCCTGATCCCGCTGCTCGTCCTCCTCCCGGCGATCGTCTCGGCGGCCCTGATCATCGACCTCATCACCGAAGAGTACCAGCGCCAGACGCTCGAGACGCTGATCTCGACACCGGTCACGTTCGTGGAGATGGTCTGGGGGAAGATCGCCGCCTGCGAGGTCCTGGTCCCGGTCCAGGCAGGAGTGTGGCTCCTCCTTCTCGGGTTCAACGGCATCGCGGTCGATAACGCCGCCGCGATCCTCCTCCACGCCTCGGCGGGCGGCCTCTTCCTCATCCTGCTCGGCGCACTCGTCGCCCTCTACTACCGCGAGCGGACGAGCGCCCAGTTCATCTTCTCGACAGCGCTCGTCGTGGTCTTCCTCCTCGTCATGGCCGTCCCCTACAACCCCTTAAACCTCATGGTAAGGCTCGCGGTGGACACCGCCGGCCCCGTCCACTGGCTGATCCTCGCGCTGGTCGCGGGTGCGACGGTGCTCCTCGGATGGGCCGCGACGGCCTACGCCCGGCGAATCGGGGAAGCCACCCCACCGGTCCGGTGAACTCCCCCGCCAGCTCATCCCCGAGGGTCCCGGCGGAGAGGGTCGGGTACAGCCGGCATTTTGCCGGATTCTATCCTGAGTAAAATATATATCGAGGGTTATGCAATTCAGCCCCATCGATGACCCACCTTCGATACCACAATACAACCTGTGCAATCTGCAAAGAGGCCTGCCGGTTCACCATCCCCGAGGCCGCGGGCAGCGTCGGGTCGCGCGACCTCGATACCCGCCCCGCCGAACCCCTGCGGTCGACCATCTACGCGTGGGTGAAACGGTGCCCGTCCTGCGGCTACTGCTCCCCCGACCCGGGCAAGGCCCCGGAAGGGGCGGCCGAAGTGGTGAAACTCCCGCGCTACCGCTGGCAGCTGGACTCCCGGAAGTTCCCGAACATTGCAAACACCTTTCTTTGCTGGTCGATAATTCAGGAGGATCTCGGTTTCCCGGCCCAGGCAGCGTGGGCAGCCCTCCACGCTGCGTGGGTCTGCGACGACGAGGGAGAGGACGTGCCCGCACGAGTCTGCCGGACACGTGCCGCCGACCTCCTGCGGCGGGCGTGGGAGAAGGGCGAACGCCTGGCACCCCAGCCGGGGACGGACGAGGCGCTCCTCGCGGACCTGCTCCGCAGGGCGGGGAGGCTCCGGGAGGCCCGCGCCGTGGTAAAAGAGACACTGGAGCAGAACCCGCAGCCCGTCATCGCCGACATCCTGCGGCTCCAGGCCAGGCTGATCGCCGCATCCGACCGGAGTGCCCACACCGTCGCCGAAGCCCGGCGGTTCAGGCGGCCTGCACCGCTCTGACCGGCAGATCCCCACCATTTGTATACTGCTCCACCGATACTCTATCATGGATATCACGATCCTCTCCCCCGGCATCTACACCTACGGCGCCATGCTGATCGGCGGCGTCCTCCGCGACGCGGGTCATCGGGTGACGCTCACCCGGACGCCCGCCGCCCCGGCCGACTCAGTCCTGCTCGCGAGCCTCTTCTCGACCCAGCACCTCCTCGACCCCGCGATCCGGGACCTGGTCCGGACCCATCGCGAGCGCGGGGGGCTGGTCTACGTCGGCGGGCCGGTCTCGGCCGCGCCGGAGATGGTGCTCGGGGAGCTCGCCCCCGACGCGGTGGTCGTCGGCGAGGGCGAGGAGACGGTTGTTCGCCTCGTCGAGGAGGGCGTATCGGATACCCTCCCGGGGATCGCCTACCTCGACGGCGGCCGGCCGGTCGTGACGCCCCCCGCCCCGCCGGCATCGATCGACCGGCCGCTCCCCCTGATCCCGGACGACATCGGGAGCCAGAGCATCCGGGGCGCGAGCGCCTACATCGAGACCCACCGGGGGTGCATCGGGGGATGCACCTTCTGCCAGGTGCCCCGGTTCTTCGGGAGGACGGTCCGGAGCCGGCCGCTTGAGCGCATCATCGAGGAGGTGAAGGCTTTTGCGGCACACGGGGCGACACGGCTCTCGGTCTCCGGGGGGACCGGGTCGCTCTACGGCTCCAGCAGCGGGGAGATGGACCCGGAAGCCTTCATCGCCCTCCTTCGTTCGATGGCGGAGGTGATGGGGCAAAAGAACGTCTCTTCCCCGGACATCCGCGTCGACTGCATCACCGACGAGATCCTGGACGCCATCCGGCAGTACACCATCGGGTGGGTCTTCTTCGGGATCGAGTCGGGGAGCGACCGGGTGCTCCGGATGATGGGGAAAGGCGCGGCCGTCCGGCAGGTCGAGGAGGCGGTGGAGCGGTGCCGGGAGCACGATCTTCGCGTTGCAGGAAGCTTCATCGTCGGCTACCCGGGAGAGACGGAACGGGACTACGAGGCGACGAAGGACCTGATCGCTGCGCTCTCGCTCGACGACGTCTTCGTGAGCAGCGCCGAGCCCATCCCGGGGACACCGCTCGCCGACCTCGTGGTCCGGACGTCCCGCGATAAGAACCCGGCGTTCGTGCCGCACACCGGGGAGTACAGGCCGCTCGATCTCACCGAGAGCGAGGCCCGGTGCTTCGACCTGATGATGCATGCCGATATGTTCCGCCCGCAGCTGCGGCTCGTGACCGATGAGGTCTACAACGTTTACCTTGCCGAGGCGAGGAAGCAGGGCCGGGATATCAGGGCGGCGACCGAACTTATCCTCCGGTACGCCCGGGCGTAAGTTCGGGCCGGCAGCCTCTCTCTTCTCCTCGTTGAAACCCCGGATCCCGGCCGATTCTCCCGAACGGGAAACGCTTAAGTATCCTCGATCCTCTACTCCCCCGCCTTGAAGGGGTAGTACCCCTTCGCAGGCAAACGAGTTGGAGGGAGATACGATGGCTGAGAGACAGGCAGGGTCGGTGCTGGAGACCCGGCCGAGACGGGAAGAGACGGTGGACCTGATGCGCGCACACGACATCAGGGATATCAAGGTACGGAACCCGGAAGGAGAGAACCTCGGCGATATCAGCGATGTCGCCATTGACCGCGATAGCGGCTGCGTCGCGTATGCCGTGCTCTCCTACGGGGGGATACTCGGGTTCGGCGAGAAGCATTTCGCCATTCCCTGGGAGGCGGTTCGTACCCGCCCGGGGGAGGGGGTCGCCGTCGTGGATGCGGATAAGCGGACGCTGGACACCACGTACGGGTTTGCGAGGGACAGGATGCCTCGCGAGGGGGACTGGAGCCTGATCCGGACACCACCCCCGGCGCGTGCGGCACCGGAGCCCGCGCCCCCGGTGACGGAGAGAGAAGTCCCGCCGCCACGGGAGGCAGCGGCGGCCGCACCGGCGGAGACCACGGCCCCGGGCAGGGAGAGGACCGTTCCGACGCCGCCGCCCGTCCAGACGGTCGCGGGCGGCTGGGGAGGGCAGCCGACGGGCCAGCGTGCCGAGGAGCGGCCGGTAACAACGGAGGCCCCGCCCCGGGAACCCGGCGTCAGGGAAGTCCAGAGGGAGCGCACGGGTGGGACAGAGACCCGGCCGGTGACGGAAGCCGAACGGCCCACGACGACGCCGGGACCGGCTCCCGGGCACCTCTCGGCCGCCGGCCTGCAGACCTATCTCAAGGGCATCGATTACCCCGCAGGCAGACAGGACCTGATCGCCCACGCCCGGAAGAACGATGCCCCGGAGGACGTGATCGCGGCGCTTGAGCAGTTCGGTGACCGGACCTACGAGTCCGCCGCCGAGGTGAGCACGGAGTTCGGCAACGTCAAGTGAGGGGACAAATTCCACCGTTGCGGGCGGCAGCCGGGAAACATCCCTCCCACCCTCCCCCGTATGCTCTTTGTGCGGTGGAAAATCCCCTCCCGGCGCCCCGGTCCAGGGGCCGGGGAATCCTTAAATAGTCGCAACACGCATCGCCCGCTCTGCGCGAAGGTGAAAGCTGCCTTCGGAAGCGTACCAGGGATATGGTGGTTGCAATGGCTGAAACGATTCTGGAACAGCAGGTACGGAGGACGGAGGGGCAGGAGTTCTTCTCATCCGAAGATGTCGTGGGGAAACGGGTGAAGAACCCGGAGGGCTATGATCTCGGTGAGATCTCAAGCCTGCGAGTAGGTCTCCCCACGGGAAGAGTGGTATACGCGGTGCTCAGGACCGGGGGGATGTTCGGTCTCGGGTCGAAGCTCTTCGCGATCCCTATCGAGGCCATGGTCTACCGGCCGGGGGACGACGTCTTTGTGGCGAACATCAGCAAGTACAGGCTCGACAACGAGCCCGGGTTCTCGGAAGGCGATTGGCCGAGAGAAGCGAACTGGAGCCTGATCGAGTCGAGACGGCCGATGGGTCCCCCGAGCCAGGAGGAGGCCCGGGCCGTGACCCGGACGGAGGCCCCGCCCCGCGAGGTCGTCACGACGGAGCGCGTGGAGGTGCGGGAGAGGGGTGTCCGTGAGGAGATGCCGATAAAGGCCGGGGAGGTGGAAGAGGGGAGGGCCAGGACGGCGGTGCCGGAGACCGCACCCCGGGAGACCGTTGTCGAGGAGGTCCGAAAAGAGCAGCCGGTTGAGACGGAGACCCGGCCGGTGACGGAGGCACACGCTCCGACACTCGAGTCCATGATGAAGGCCGAGGAGGAGGGAGCAGCGGTTGAACGGCCCGCGACAACCCCGGAAGCGCCGTCCCTCGCGCATCTCTCCGCCGCCGACCTGCAGGTCTACCTCAAGGGCATGGACTACCCCGCGGGCAGACAGGACCTGATCGCCCACGCCCGGAAGAACGATGCCCCGGAGGACGTGATCGCGGCGCTTGAGCAGTTCGGCGACCGGACCTACGAGTCCGCCGCAGACGTGGGCACCGAGTTCGGGCAGGTCGGGTAATCCTCACCAATTTTCGGGAAACCGCATCCGTCCGCACGCTACAGGACAAGCTTCGTCTGCACCGTCTCCCGCCCGCCGAACGTGAGGTAGCGTCCGGCGGCCTTCCCCCGGATACCGGCCCGGGCAAGGTCCGCGAGCCCGGTAAACGGCCGCACTCTCCGCAGCGAGAGGATCCGGTCCGCCCCCTTCGGCCCGATCCCGGGAACCCGGAGGAGGTCGCTGCGCGGGGCAAGGTTGACGTTCACCGCCATCCTGCCGTCCGCAAGGACGATTTTCGGGTCGCGGTCGGGAAAGAATCCCTCTTCATCGAGGGCCGCCCGGAGTTCGTCGGCCGTGATGCCGTACTCACGGAGCAGGTAGTCGGCCTGGTACCACCGCCTCGCCCGCCATGCCGGGGTATCGGGATGCGACGCGAGAGGAGTCCCCGAGAGAGCGCGAAACGCCGAGAAGTAGACCCGGGAGGGGCGGACCCGCCGGTACTGGTCGGCGAGGCAGGAGAGGATCTCCGCATCGGTCTCGTCTGCCGCCCCGACAACGAGCTGCGTGGTGTGGCCGCCGGGCTTCTCCTCCGCCACCCAGGCCTGGCGCTTCAGGATATCCTGCCGGTAGTCCTTCACCCCGGCGATACCCCCGAGGCGGTCGGGGGACGTCGTCTCCAGGTTGATGCTGATCCGGTCCGCCACGCGGGCGGCGTCATGGATATCCGCCCGGGTTGCGCCGGGGAGGACCTTCAGGTGAAGATAGCCGCCGTAGCCCCGCTGCCGCAGGAGCTCCCCCGTCTCAACGATATCGTGCATCACGCAATCGACGTCCCGGGCGATCCCGGAACTCAAAAAAAGTCCGCCGACGAGTCCGTCCCGCCAGAGGCCGAGGAAGGTGTCGGCGAACTCCCCGGGGGAGAAACTCACCGGCTCCCGCCGGATGCGGACGGGGCAGTAGGCGCAGTCGTAGGAGCAGGTGCCGTTGAGGAGCATCTTGAGCATCCGCCCGCACCCGCCCGTCCGGCGGTTGTAGGAGATATAGGGAGCGATCACGGTTCGCACATTCGGGTCTTCGAGACCGCCAGGGGCTTCTTGAGATGCACGAGGGGTATCGAGCGGAACAGGCAGAATTTCCGGCGCTTGAGAGGTCTTTCGGGCGTCGAGTGTCATCGGGAGGAGTTGAAGGCATTCGCCCGGGCTGCAGAGGTCGAACCGCCCGGCAGCGGTGAGGTAGGTGAGTTTCTGCTCCGCGACGGACATACCTGAAGCATCGGTCCGCGAATAAAAGAGCCTGCTCCTCGGAGGGTGAAAGTGTTCGGGGAGCGATCTGCTCTCCCGGGGAAAGAGATATGGTCTGTGCCGGAATCTATCATCGCAAGGAGAGAGGCGATGAAGGGTCGGCCCGAATACGATGTAGTCGTCGTCGGCGGCGGGCCCGCCGGGAGCACAGCCGCCTGCCTGCTCGGGGAGGCCGGGCACAGCGTGGCGCTCCTTGAAAAGCGGACCTACCCCCGGGATAAGGTCTGCGGCGGCTGCCTCAGCCAGAAAACCGTCCGGTTTCTCGACCGGGTCTTTTCCCTCCCGGTTTCGACCCTCCGGCGGGAGGGGCTGCTCGACTTCACCGGGACTGGGTACGCACTCTACATCGGGAGCAGGCGCATCCTCGCCGAAGACCTTGATGAGCCGGTCTACTTCACCCGGCGGGAGCGCTACGACACCTACCTTGCCGGGAGGGCGGCACAGGCAGGAGTGGAAGTCCACACGGGCGCAGAAGCGGCCGAAATCGATCACGCCCGCCGGACCGTCACGACATCCGACGGGGACCGGTACGCTGCCCGGGTCCTCATCGGGGCCGACGGGGTCCATAGCCGGGTCAGACGCACCCTCCCGGAGAGCGTCGTCGACATGAAGCGGTGGCAAAACAACCTCGGGTGGACGCTGGAACTTGCGATCCCCCGCAGGGAGGCGGAAACGCTCGCGAACGGCGACGGGCCGATCCGCCTGGACGACGGCCTCGCGACGCCCCACCTGGTCTTTGCCGCCTGCCGGTGGGGCTACGGGTGGGTATTCCCGAACAGGGAGGCGATCGTCGTGGGGATAGGGGGACTGCTGCGGATGAACGAAAAAGGCCTCCCCGAACGCTTCGAAGAGTTCCTGAAGACTGTCGGCTTTTCTGCGTTCACCGATCGGAAACCTGCCGGCTTTCCGCTCCCCCTGGGGAACTACATCTCCTCCCCGGCCCATGAGGGGACGGTCCTCGTCGGGGATGCGGCCGGGTTTGCAAGCCCGCTCCTCGGCGAGGGGATCTTTTACGCCCACCGGACCGCAGAGCTCGCCGCCCACGCCGTCGACCGCCACCTTACCTCCGCCGCACCGCTTGCCGGGACCTACACCGCCCTCCTCCGCCGGCGCCTCATCCCCGAACTGCGGGCAGAGACGGCGCTCCGGAACTTCCTCTACCGCTGCCTCGACGCCCGGATGCATGTACCCCTTGCGGCGTTCATGCGGGCGACGGACACCCTGGTCGTCGACGCGGTGCAGGGCACCCGGTCGTTCCGGGGGTTCCGGCGGGACGACGACCTGCATTCCGCTATCTGGTAGAGCAGGGATACCTCTATCCACCCCGAGATCCGGGAGAGATGCCATGAACACCCATACCCCACGCCACCCCGCCCTCTACGAGGTCAACGCCCGCGTCCTGCTCCGGCACCTCGCCCGGGAGGCAGGCCACCGTGTCACGCTCGACGACATCCCGGACGCCTGGCTCGCGGGACTTGCCGGATGCGGTTTTTCCTGGATCTACCTCATGGGAGCCTGGGAGACCGGGGAGGCCGGGCGCCGGGTCTCCCGCTCGAACGACCGGTGGCTCGCCGGATACCGGTGCCTGCTCCCCGACCTTCGCGAGGAGGACATCTGCGGCTCCCCCTTTGCCGTCGCCGGCTACCGGCTCCATCCCGACCTCGGGGAGCCGGAGGCACTTGCCCGGTTCCGCGACCGCCTGCACCGGCAGGGGCTCCTCTTCATGCTCGACTTCGTCCCGAACCACACCGCACCCGACCACCCCTGGGTGCGGGACCGCCCGGACTACTACATCCACGGCACGGAAGAGGAACTCGCCCGCCGGCCGCAGGAGTTCGCCCGGGCGGACCTCCCCGGAGGCCCGGCCGTCATCGCTCACGGCCGGGATCCCTACTCCGGCGGCTGGCCCGACACCCTGCAGCTCGATTACGGTAATCCGGCCATGCAGGAGGCGATGGGCACCGAACTGCAGAGGATCGCGGGGCAGTGCGACGGTCTCCGGTGCGATATGGCGATGCTCGTCATCCCGGAGGTCTTCCGGCGGACCTGGGGGCGGGAGACGGAACCCTTCTGGCCCCGCGCAATCGAAGGCGTCCACAAAGAGCACCCCGGATTTACCTTCATGGCGGAGGTCTACCGGGACCTCGAGTGGGCACTCCAGCAGCAGGGGTTCGACTACACCTACGACAAGCGCCTCTATGACCGGCTCAGGAACGGAGAGGCCCGGCCGGTGCGGGAGCACTTCCGGGCGGACCCGGAGTACCAGCGAAGATCCGTCCGGTTCCTCGAGAACCACGATGAGAATCGGGCTGCGGCGGTCTTCCCGCCCGACCGCCACCGGGCCGCCGCCGTCCTCGCCTTCCTCTGCCCCGGTCTCCGGTTCTTCCACCAGGGGCAGTTTGCCGGGCGGCACAAGAAGGTTCCCGTCCACCTCTGCCGGTGGCCGGAGGAGCCGGCCGACCGGGCCATAGAAGAGTTCTACCGGGGGCTCTTTACCTGCCTGCGCCTTCCGGCGTTCCGGGACGGGGAGTGGCGGCTCCTCGACTGCAACCCCGCCTGGGAGGGCAACCCCTCCCATGACGGCTACATCGCCTTCGCCCGGGAGATGGAGGGGCAGCGCTGCCTTGTCGCCGTCAACTACGCTCCCGGCCGGAGCCAGTGTTACGTCCCGCTCCCCTGGGCCGATCTCGCGGGGAAGGCGGTCCGGCTCAACGACCTCATGGGACCGGCGCGGTACGACCGGGACGGTGAGGCGCTCCTCTCCCCCGGCCTGTACCTGGATATTCCCGGGTGGGGCTGCCACGTCTTCGAGGTCGCGGGAGAGTGACCGCTCTCCTTCAGGGGGACGGGGGGATCTCCTCCACCGGGAACAGGACCTCGGTCAGGAGTTCGTCCTCCGGCACCTCTGCGGGGTCGTTGAGGTAGAGTTCCCGCGAGGGGCTGACCGGACCGGTGATCGGGACCGCCACCTCGATATCTGCGTCCGCCTCCCGGTACTCCTCGTCGTGGCAGATGAACATGATTGGTCCGGTCACCTTTGCAGCGGGCTTCCGCCCTTCTTCAGAACAGACGCAACCGAGCAGTTCCCCGATCATCCTCGGGATCGCTTCCTGGTAAACACCCCGCTCCCTGAGGTTGAGCGCCCGCACGGCAGGGATATCCTTGATAACAGGTTCGGTAATCGACATACTGAGTCCTCCGTTGAACGGGTCCTGCTGCTGTTTGCGCAGGGCCTCTGCAATCGCATGCAGCCGGCCGGCCTCCCGTTCGGTTGCAGCGAGACGCCGTGTGAAGTGCTCCCGGATCATCGCGGCGTCGCCGCGTTCCCGTGCCTCGAGAACGGCTTCCACCTCGGAGAGGCCGAACCCGGGCCAGAGCAGGTTTCGGATACGGATACCCCGCTCGACCTGGGCGAAGGTGTAGTAGCGGTACCCCGTGCAGATGTCTCTTGCCGCGGGGACGAGGAGCCCCCGCTCGTCGTAGAGGCGGAGCGCTTTCTGCGAGAGGTGGGTGATCCGCGAAAAGGTGCCGATAGGGATCTGGTCGACCGGCATGGATACATCCACCTGTTGGCGTCGCCGGGTAATAGACGGTCGGAGTCTCCCCCGGGGGAGAGTCCCTGCCCGGCAGAATAGTTCCCGGTTGGACGGCGCCCGCCGTCAACCTTCCGGAACGGTTCCGGGCGGGCCGGGCCCGGAGGAAGAGGACGGCCCCCTCACCAATTCTGGATGAGGGAGAGGAGCATCTTTCTGACCTGGTTGGTCAGTTCGCAGGAGGGGTTTATCTCAAGCGCCTTGTCGGCGCACGCAAGCGCATGCCGGTACATGCCGAGGTGGTAGAGGACGCTGCACTTCATGCTCCATCCGGCGGCATACTTCGGATCGATCGCGAGCACCCGGTCGAAGCATTCGAGCGCCTTGCGGTACTCCCCGAGCGCATACAGGGCGCCTCCCTTCAGGCTCCAGACACGGACGCTTCCGGAATCGTCGGCGATAGCCCTGTCGTAACAGGCGATGGCGTCCTCGTGCCGGTGCTGGAGAAAGTGGGCGTAACCGAGATCGGTCCAGGCCGCCACGAAATGCGGGTCTATCGAGAGAACCCGCTCGTAGCAGGCGACTGCATCATCCAGCCGGTGCATCGCGACGAAGATGCCGCTCCGGTTGTACCAGGCAACCGCGGAATCAGGGTTGAGTTCCAGGGCACGGTCGTAACAGGCGAGCGCCTCCTCGAGCCGGTTGCGGCGCCGGTGCAGCATTCCCCGGGAGACCCATGCCGGAGCAAAACCCGGGTCGATCGAGAGCGCTCTCTCCCAGCAGGCAAGCGCATCCTGATCCCTGCCGATGAGATCGAGGAAGACACCCTTGTTATTCCACATCTTCACGTTGGCCGGATCTTCTTCGAGCACCCGGTCGAAACAATCTATAGCCTCGCCGAATCGTCCCTGCTGGGCGAGGGAGACCGCTTTCCTGCTCACTGCGGTATCGGTGCCGGGGCCTTCCCGGTCTTCGGGATCACCCCTGCCGAAGAGTTTTCCTGTAATACTCATTCCGGACATTCCCCCCACGGTCACGCTACTGGTAGCGGGCATACGATATAACCGTTCCCCCACTCCTGACGATGGCTGGCGGGGGAAGCGGCGTTCAGGAACGTCGCGTCTTTCCGCTCACCGGGAATCGCGTCGACCGGGCGGCACGGCGCCGCACCGCCGGGAGCGCCCGCGCAACCCTTCTCGCCCCTCCTTCCCGGCGGAGCTCGGTGTGTACCCGGGCGTGGCAGATGCCGCAGAGGGTGAGCAGGTTGCCCGGGTCGTCGTTCGTGGGATCGCGGTCAAGATGGTGAATGTGGAGGTCTTTGCCTCCGCCGCAGACGGTGCATTGCTGTCCGTCGCGATCCAGGATCGCGTTCCGTATCGCTTTCCATCCCGGCAGGGCATACTTATCCCGCACCCGGATGGGGATCTCGAACCGTTCGCAGTAGACGGCGCCTGCGGTCCTCACGGCGAACGGGCACTGGTAACAGAGCCGGCGGAAACCGTTCCGGTCGGGGTTATTGTTGCAGAGGGGGTCCTGTAAACGGTCAAACGCATCCAGGCGCAGCTGGAGGTAAGTGCTCACGATCAAAAGAAGGTGGGTCGCGAGACGGGATAAGGGCTGGGGATCCCTCACCTCCGGGTCACGGCGGTGCCGGGACGGGTGTCGCGGGGGCCACAGACGTCCTGCTCCGGTGCAGGACTTCACCTGCGGTGTTCCTGATCTCGATCTCGATCGCCGCGCCGTCCGAGGGATCCTCGCGCGGGACGACGAACTCGATGGGGTTGCCGCGGGAGACATTCTCGTACAGCACGTCCTCCCGGGTCTCGCTCGTCGTTCCCCAGGAGACGTCCCGCTCGATTGTACAGGTCACGCTGTAGGCCCCCGGTTCGTCGGTGTTCGGGATGAAACGGAACACCACGCGGTCGTCGTAACCCAGCGTCTCTCCCCGGAACACCGGGCCCGGCTCCTGCTCTGCGGGAGGCTGCTCCCCGCCTGTACATCCTGCAGAGAGAAGGGCCGCTGCGAGGAACAGGCAGACGAGCAATGCGTGCGTTATGGTCGAAGTCATTGTTACCGCTCCCTGCCGGCCCCGTACCCACAGAAGCCCTGCGGGTGCGGGCCGCAAACAGGGTAATATTGGTTCCGGAATTTTAAAATGAATTTCATTGGTATTTTCGCAGATCCCGGGGAGAGGGAGGGTGAAACGTCACCCTTTCTTCTCCTCCTCCCGGTAAGGGATCGGGACATAGGCAACCGACGGGCGGCGGGGCATCGCCTGCGGGAAGAGGTCCATCAACCGGTAGATCCCGGCGGGCATACCGGGGGTGACGGGGAGGCCGAGTTCCCGTGCCTGCTCGAGAGTGATCGGGTAGTCGTGGGTCCATCTCCCCTCTGTGAGCAGGCGGGAGAGGCGGTCCGCCTGCCCGGCGTCCATCCTTTCCCGGAGGAGATCGGTCACGAACTCCCGCATCTGGTTCTGGGCTTTTGAAGCGATGTCGACCAGGATGAAGGTCTCGTCCTCGATCTCCTCCGGCGGTTTCAAACGCGGAACCCGCAGGATCGACGCCGCCGGATACTCCCCGATCCGCGGATCGACCGGACCGAGCACGGCGTTCTCGTCCATCGCCACCTCATCGGCGGCGAGACAGAGGAGCGTCCCGCCCGACATGGCGTAGTGGGGAACAAAGACGGT
This sequence comes from Methanoculleus sp., assembly GCA_030156625.1. Classification (GTDB taxonomy): domain Archaea; phylum Halobacteriota; class Methanomicrobia; order Methanomicrobiales; family Methanoculleaceae; genus Methanoculleus. Next base: position 2,466 of record JASGMC010000050.1, on the reverse strand, counting down.
CACCTTACCCTTGTGGCGCCGGAGCGCCATCGCGATCTGTTCGGAGGAGAGGATCAGGCCGCCGGGGGTGTGGATGATGAAGTCGATCGGCATCTCCGGCTCCGTGAGCCGGATCGCCCTGAGGATCTCCTCGGAATCATTGATGTCGATGTAGCGGAAGAGCGGGATGCCCAGAAACGCGACTCGTTCCTGCCGGTGGATAAGGGCGATGACCCTGGTTCGGCGCTCCACCTCCAGGTCCCGGATCGCCCGCAGGCGGCGGGCCCGGGTCACCTGCTGCTGGACGATCGGCACCGCGAAGAGGAGGAGAAGGATGGCAACGAGGAGCACGATCCAGATATCGGGCATACCGGAACCATGGTGCGCGCCGGATGTAAAGAAGGTTCGCCCGGCTCCACCAGCCGCGAAGCAATAGCCGCAGATTTTGCTGACAATTCCTCTTCAGGGGGAGAGAAATTCGTCGATCGACGCCTGCCGGGTGCGGCCGCCCTCAAGCGCCGAGAGCCTGACACCAAGGAGCCGGACGTCCGTCCCGTTGAGGAACGGCAGGAGGAGAGCGGATGCGGCCCCCCGGATCACCTCGGGGTCCGCGGTGAACCGCGGGAGCGTCCGCGACCGGGTGTGCGTCTGAAAGTCGCGGTATCTGACCTTGACCGTGACGGTACGGCACCGGAGACCGTCGGCGGCAAGCGTCCCGGCGACAACATCCGCAAGTTCGGCAAGGGTTCCCGCGAGGACGTCCGGGTCGGCGGTATCCGCTTCAAACGTCGTCTCCCGGGAGACGGATTTGCACCCCTCCCTGCCCTGCACCTCCCCGTCATCGATGCCCCGGGCGAGGCGGTGCATCAGGACGCCGTGTCTCCCGAACCGGGCGATGAGGTCCTGGACGTCACGGCACGCAAGGTCGCCGATGGTCAGGATGCCCATCCGCCGGAGGTCTTCACCGGTCTTCTTCCCGATACCCGGGATCTTTCCCACCGGCAGGGGGGCGAGGAATCCCGCGACCCCGTCCGGTGGGACAACCGTCAGCCCGTCGGGTTTTTCGTAGTCGGAGGCGATCTTTGCCACGGCCTTGCCCGGGGCGACGCCGACCGAGCAGGTGAGCCCCGTCTCCTCCCGGACCTCCCGCTTGATTGCAGCGGCAAGTGCTTCTGCCGCCGGGAAACTTCCGGCATCGCTGACGTCGAGGTAAGCCTCGTCGATGCTAACCTGTTCGACGCGGCCGGCGTGCCGGGAGAGGACCGCCATGACTTCCTCCGAGACCCGGACGTAGAGCGGGCGGTTCACCGGGAGGTAGACGCCATACGGGCAGAGGTCGTACGCCCGGGAGATGGGCATGCCGGAGTGGACGCCGTAGCGGCGGGCTTCATACGAGCAGGTGCTCACGACCCCGCGGCCCGCCCCTCCCTTCGGGTCGGCGCCCACGATCACCGGCCTCCCGGCAAGAGAGAGGTCGCGGCGGACCTCGACGGAGGCGAAGAAACTGTCCATGTCCACGTGCAGGATGATGCGGCCGCCGGTTGTCACTCTGTGAAGTCCTCCTCCCCGGTCTCTTGAGGGAGTGTTGGGGGTCAGGCGATATAGGGGGTTTGGTGGGGTGAATGGGGTTGCGAAGATGTCAGATGCAAGTTCCTATCCGTGCCTGCAAGGATGCCGTAAGCCCGAAAACGGCTTCCGAGGGGATATCGCGTTTGGGGTGGGGCTGACGGGGAGGGGGGAGCATCCCCCCTCCCCTGTCTCCATCGTTTACGGAAGCATGTGACCCCCACCCCGCCCGGCCTCCGGCCTCCTCCTCTGCACCTCCGGTGCTCGAGCTCCTGCCGTTCGCTACGCTCCCGGCAGTAGTTCCCCGCCCCAAGGGGCGGGGGCAGTGCGAGGCGATACCCCCACGGTCCACTGGATTGGGCATTTTCCACGGATCTAACATATCCATCTGCTGTAGAAATCCGTTTTCGGGCTTTAACCTTGAGTCTTACACTTGCCTGGATCTCCAGGCACCCCCGGGTGTGGAGCATCTCTGCAGCAGGGTTTCGCCCACTACCACCACGCACCCCATCCCAACCCCCGCGCGCCTCCCGGTGACCGGGGCGGGCGGCTCATGGGCAGGAATGCCGGAAAACGCGACTAAATGAGATAAAAGCAGCAGACTTTGTGATACGAATGTAAAGCCTCATAAGACGTGGGCGAGTGAGAACCACTCGCTCCACCAACTCCAGCTGATCGGCAGGAATGTTTGCGATCGCGGATGTGAGGACGTGCAAATAAAAGGGGTTATGGAGGAGTTTTACCGGGCCGGGATGATGAGCGAACGCTCGCCGGCGGGCATGAACTCGCGGATGGCACCCTTCGCGAACTCGCGGCGGGGCTCGGCGAAGTCGAACCTCAGCGCCGGGTCGGCGAAGCAGACCTTCACGAGCGGGCTGTAGCAGAACGCGTCGCCGCGGCCGAAGTGGGCACCGCCGACGA
>JASGMC010000049.1 GCA_030156625.1 Methanoculleus sp. | reverse complement strand
CACCTCATTGAGTAGTTACGTGCAGGGAGTTAAATATATTATCATTTTGTGCTCGCCAAACGACACGTACCGCAAAGGTAGTGCAAAACGGAGAAGTGTAACGGGTTCCCGGGGACATTCGGCGAGTCTTCTTCCTTACCGTGCAGGGGGCTCCAGTGCGGGAGGGTTAAACCGGAATTGTTAAATACAGGGGTTTTATGAACGGGTGCGTTTCCACCCTCCCGGGACGTACAGAAATATATATGTCCGTCCGCCCACATATTCATCAGTAGTTTGGGGTGATATGCATGCTTCTTTCGCGGCAGAAATCACTCCGGTCATGCAAGGGTACCAGGCAGGGAGTATAACGTTATGCGAGTGCTGGCGATCGGGTTTGGTGGCGCCGGGTCACGGGTCGTGGATCAACTCTACGACCACGACCGGCGAAGCAAAATCTGCTGCATGAGTGCGGTAGCAATCGACGTCGACCCGAATTCCCTGCTGCAACTCCGCCACCTCCCGGACCTCGCCAGGATCTTCTTCCCGCGGGTTGATATGACAGATCGCGCCCGGGTCACGGACGTGATCGATATCGAGGAGGTGATGACCCGGCTCCAGAGTATGGATACAATGGAGATCGATGCCATCCTCCTCTGCTGCGGGCTCGGGGGCAGTGTCATCGACATCGCGCCGCCCATCATCGACGAGCTCCGGAAATCGTACGTGGAACCGATCTTCGCTCTCGCCATACTCCCGTGCCTGGAAGAGGGGAAACGGGTCTCGGCCAAGGCCGCCGACGACCTCGACGTGCTCCAGGAACTCGTCGATGCCGTCATCCTCTTCGACAACGAGACCTGGTCGCATAAGATCAGGGCGGTCATAGCTGCGGCCGAGTCGGAGAACACCGGCGTCATGAGCCAGTTGCGCCAGACTCCCGCGGCATCCGACCCGAGAACGCACTACAATATGCTCAACGAGCGGATTGCACGGCAGATCGGCCTCCTCCTTCGTGCCGGGGAGTTCAACGAGTCCGGGCTCGACGTCGCAGAGGTCGTCCTGGATGCAGGGGAGGTCCTCAACACCCTGAAAGGAAACGGTTTCGTCGCGGTCGGCTACGCCGCCGAGCGCCTGCCGACCGGATGGCTGAACTTCCTCCACCGGCGGCAGTCGCTCAAAGACTTCATCCAGGGTTCTCAGGAGAAGGCCGCCCGGATCATCTCGCTCGCCAAAAAGGCTGTCTATGAGGAGGTATCGGTTCCCTGCGATCTCACGAGCGCCGACAAGGCGCTGGTGCTGATCGCCGGCCCTTCGGCCGAACTCTCGATGAAGGGGTTCCAGACCGTCCGGAAGTGGATCGATCGGAGCATCGCCGGGCTCGAGATGCGGTCCGGCGACTATCCGGTGAGGAACACATCGTTCGTCGGGATCATCATCGTGCTCTCGGGGATCACCAACATCCCCCGGGTGGAGGAGATCCGGGACATCCGGACGGAATACCAGCTTGAATGCGAGGAAGAAAGACTGAGAGCCGAGGAGGAGGAGCGGTTGCGCGACGAGGAGGGCGCCCTGGCATCGGGTGCCGGCTCCGAAATTCCGGAGAGCGACGACGCTCCGGGCTTTGCCTCCCCCCTTGAGTCGGCATATCTTGAGGAGAGTGGATACATGACGGATACGTCTACACCGGAGAAAGACGAGATGATCGCGCTCCCCGGCAGCAGCGGGGGCGGCCAGAAGCGCAGGGACGATACCATCGACATACTCCCGAAAGCCGAGAAGAAGCAGGACGACGGCGCTGTCATCCTTCCCCCGAAGCAGGGCGGGAGAGAGATCGATCTCACCGGGTCCGCCTCGATCACCTCGTCCGTGCCCGCCCCGAAGAACTCCACCTTCGGCCTGAAAGGGATCAGCATCGAAAAGACCGCCCCAAAGGATGATGCGATAACCTACTCCGCATCCCTAAAACCTGTGCAGCGGCCGAGTGACGGGTCGCTTTCCGCAGATGCGGGCACCCTGGATCGCGGGATACAGCGGCCGAAAGAAGGGGTGTTCACCGGCGATCACGTTACGCTCGGCCACGGGGTGCAGCGGCCGAAGGACAGCCTTTTCGAGGAAGCCGGCCTGCACGTGCGCGAAGGGATGCCCGTACCGAAAGACGGTTCGCTGGACCCGACCGGCCGGGGGTTCGCCCGGTCGGGTCCCCGCCCGAAGGAGGTTGACCCCTCGCGCGGGAAGCTCGAGGTGATTGACGCGGCCGCCCGACAAAAGAACCGGAAAGAAGAAGAGAAGAAACCGGACGACGACCCGGACGACGACGGGATCACCTGGATCCGGTAGCGTCCGCAATCCGTTCGAACGGTATGGTCCCGGCACCAATCTCGGTCCTGAAGGTATATCCCTTCTCAACGGCGTTCCCCACCATGTTCATGCCGGAAAACGCGACGACGGGGAGCCGGTAGGGGTGTTTTGGGAGGTTGAACTTCCCGATGCCTCCTCCGGCGGGGAAGACGAACCCGCACTCGGTCATCAGGCCGGTGGCTTCCTCCACCAGGCCCCGTGCTGCCACAGGCACCGCCCGGACGTTCGCAAGCGCTACGCCGGCCCGGGTCGTCACCAGCCGGTTTATCGAGGTGAGTCCGGCGGATATAAAGAGGTGGAGCGGGTCTACCGACGTCCCACGGTAGCCGATGAGATCGAGGAACCCGGCAGAACCGTTCTCATCGACGGCAATCCTGCCGGCATACTCGAGCCTTGTCGGGATACCCGTCTTCTGGAGGACACCGTCCAGGGTGACGCTGCAGGCCGTCATGATCCCGGCATGGCCGTCGGGTATGCGGGGGTCGGAATCGACGATCCGGTAGGTGTTCAGGAACCCGTAGCCCGCTGTTGCCACCTCGTCGAAGGCTGCCGTGACGGCCGGGAGGTCTTCCTCCCGCACGATGGAGAGGTTGTAAGCGACGCTCCCCGTCCCGGTCATGGGATCGAAGGTGCTCCGGAAGGCGAGCTGTTCAAGCCTCGATATGATGAAGCCTATCCGTTCGTCGACGAGCGCGCTCTCGCTTTCGGCGATCCCCGCCTCGGTGAGGAGGCGGCCCCGGTTCCCGACCTTCTCCGTAAACCCCATCTCGTCGAGGTACTGGAGGTAGTACTGGACGGCGCGATCGCTCAGGACGAATCCCCGTTCGGCCATCTTCTCGCTCAACCGTTTCGCGCCCAGCGGTTCGTGCGATTCTGCGAGGATCCGCAGGATCTCAAGGTACTTCCGTTCAGAGCGTATCGGCGGACTCATCGTGTATGCACCACACCTTCGCTGTCCTGATACCGGCCCGCATAAACCCGGTCGCCGTTCAACACTTCCTGCAGGATCATCTGCACGACCCGGTCGCCTTCCAGAAGGCGGACCTCCTCCGAGCCGGTGTTCGTCAGGCAGAGCGTCAGCTGGCCGCGGAACCCGGGGTCCACGAATCCGCCGCCGAGGAGGACGCCGCGGCGGGCGAGCGAGGAGCGGCACCGGAGGGTTGCCGCAAGGTCTTTGGGGAGTTCCACCCACTCGATCGAGGGAACGAGGGTGCATGCACCGCGCGGAATTATGGTCTCTTCGGCCGCACGGAGGTCGTAGGATGCGGGCTGCTGGGATGCTCCGTGGTATGGCTCGATGACGAGATCGCCGTTCTGGAGCCGGCGAACGATTTCGCTGGACGAGATGATCATTGTATAGGGTACTGGCATAAAAACGCTTAATAACTTATGATAGAAACCCATGAGGGGACCCATGGGGTAGTGGACATCCTTTTGGGCTTCGAACCCAAGGACGCGGGTTCAATTCCCGCTGGGTCCGTTGTTTTTCCCGGGTGCAAGCACGCCCGGAGATTGTTACGCGAGCAGGATATACGCCGTACGGTGTTCTCCGGCCCGGTACCGGGTGCGCCGCCTGCAGGAGGGCGCACCACTCCGCGAAGCGATCACTGGAGCCTGATGTAGTCCTTCTGCCCGTTTCCGATATGGACCGAACAGGTATCCCAGGCATCCGGGGCATCGGGCGCGGTGGCATAGACCCTGACCATGTAGTCACCCGGGGGGAGGTCCCGGACGTCGAGAGAGGTTTCCATCGGGCTCACGCCGGGCGGGGACTTCAGGGTATCGAACCGTATCCACGTGTACCCGCCATTGTCCGAGTAGGAGACCTGCTGCACGGCCTCGGACTTTCCGGTGTAGTTCAGGTCCCAGGCGAGAGGGAGGAACTCGGCGGCCGGAGACGTGCAGTTGAGGTCGGAAACGGTGAGCGAACCGGTATCCACGGTGGTGTTCTCTTCGCCGAACGCCGTTATGTAGACACGCGGCAGCGGCACCCTGTTATTGTCGTTGAACGTGATGGTCGCTCCGTTCCCGAAGAGACCGATCGTGCCTTCCTCGAGGACCCGCAGCCGGAAGGTTGCCTCCCAGGTCTGGTTGAGGCGGATGGTACCGATATCGAAGTGCAACGCACGGTCATCCTGCCAGGCAGCGGTGTCGTCCCTGGTGTACGCGGGGATGATCTCGGTCGTGCTGTTGTAACTCCGTATCAGCGTGGACGCTCCCTCTTCGTAGACGTAGTCAAAGACCTGGTCGCCGGCGACCGGGGTGCTGTTCACCTCCACGTTCTCGAAGGCGATGTCTACGGTGGTGTTGACACCCGCTTCGGTCTTGAGGTCGCCGGCGATCTGCCGGTAGACTCCGGCGAGCTCCGAGGCTGTCCGCGCGATATAGTGCTTTCCTCCCGAGTCCGTGGCGAGGAGCCGCATTGTCTCGTTGCAGTCGGTCGAGACGGTGGATGAGAAGGTGATGGTGTAGATCCGGACGTCGTTGTTCCGGGCATATACCGCCATGTTCTCTTCTCCGTCGGGAAGGCCGAAGGGATACCAGTTATTGGTCCGCTGCCCGAACTGCTCGGGATCTTTTGTATCCAGGTAGGCTCCCGAACGGGCGAGGGGATCTCCGTACCAGTCGTAATCCCCGTCGATGAGGAAGACCAGCGCCTTCACCGCTCCCGGCCTGCCGTTCTCCTTCAACTCGGTGATTCCCTCGTACAACGCCTTGCGCACCGGGTTCCCGCCGCTCGGGATGAGGGTGCTGATGCCGGTCCGCACGTCATTGAAGTTGTTCGCGCCGGGGGAACCGTCTTTCGGCAGCGGGACGTCCAGGGTGGCGTGACCGGCGTAGCTCTGCCGGTGGCTGCCGTCGCCGGGGTAATGGACGATGTAATTGTCATCGTCACTCTTGTCCTGATCAATCCCGAGATCCTGAACCCTTGAGTTTGCGATCGTGCACTCCTTGCCGTTCTTCGCCAGATCAACGGAAGCGGTCCCGTTATACCCGAACGAGAGCAGGCCGATCCGGTCCCACCCGGGGATCATGTGGTCGATGAAGACCGGAGCGGCCCCCATGACCGTGACCATGTGGTCAGGGTAGTCGCTGACCATCGTCTCGGCGCGGTCGACGCAGAGGAGCACGTCGATCGGGTCCGGCTTCATCGCCCAGCCGTCACCCTTCAGCCTGATCGTGACGTCGACCGTGTCGTTCACCGTGACCGTCTCGGGAGTGACGTTTGTCGCGACGGAGAGGTAGGGGTAGTTCATCCAGGTGAGGGTGACGGGCCGCTCGATACCGTTCCACTTCGCGACGACTTCACAGGTGCCGGTCGCGGTCGGACTGTAATCGGGAGCCCCGTACTCGATGGTGAACGCGCCCGGGGTGAACTCTGCCGACGCGATGCCGTACGCGTCGGTTACGGCGCTCGCCGCGGAGAGCGAGGGGGGTGCGGTCTGGTTGTAGGGTTCGACGGCGACGTTGCGTATCGAAAACGAGACCGTCTCCCCTGCCACCGGGTTGCCGTAATGGTCAACGACCTTCGCCCGTATGACGGCCGGGGTAGAACCGGGGACGTCACGGCTCGGCATTGTCTCGGGGCAGGTGGAAAGGAGGAGGTTCTCCGCGTCGCTGCTGACGAACGCGAGGTCCCGCGAACAGGTGACTGAGGTGTTGTCGACGGCGGTCGCCGTGATCGTGACGTTACCGGTCGTCTCCCGCGGGCCGTAACTGACCTGCACCTGGCCATGCACGTTCGTCGTGAGCAGGGTCTCTTCCTCGCCGCTCACGCTCGTGGTGAACGCAAGTACTCTCCCGCTGGACGGGTTTCCGTACCCGTCGAGGAGCGTGTAGGTAAGGAGGAACCTGCTTGTCCCGTCCGCAATCACGCTGTCGGGCTGCACGTCGACCTCGATCGCGCAGGGATCTCCGTCCGTCACGCCGGAGATCGCCAGGTAGCGGTCGGGCAGCGGTTCGGGCGGGCTGATCAGGACGATGTTCTCACCCGGCAGCGTGTCGACCCGGAGCGTTGCGGTGGCGTTCCCGGCCGCATCCACAGCTACGTCGGTGCTATCGAGCGCCGCGTTCCCCGATGGCGAACCTGCCATGAAGCCCACGGTCTCGGCAATCTTCCGATTGTCCACTGTATTCCCGTAGCGATCGACCATCCGGACGGCGATCTCCGTCGTCTCCCCGACGGTCACTTCCGGCGAGTACCAGATGTTTGCAATCCTGTACGGCGCCGCATGATCGATCTGCTGGTCGACGCTGCCGGTCAGGGGCTCGTCCAGCGTCTCGTACGATACCGTCGCCGTGATCGGCACGGTCCCGCTGACGGTTTTGGGGGTGAAGACCGCCGTCGCCATGCCGGTGGCGTCGGTCGTGGCGACGGCGGGCGTGATGCTCCCAAAGGCACTGTCCACAGCGAACTCAACGGCCCCTCCTCCAAACCCCGTGATCCCGGTGGCGGTGTCCGAGACCTGCACCGTGATGATCGCGGTCTCGCCGCTCCCCGCCGTCAGCCACTCGCTGCTCGTGCCGACCTCGACTTTATCGGGTACCAGGGCACCGGCCGGGGCCACAAGAAGGAGCAGCCCGGCGACGACTATGTATGCACACATCCATCCCTTCATACGCATCGAGAGGGACATTTGATTGAACCAATATATAAACATATCTTGTTGAGAGAAATTGATCTCTAACTAAATTACGTGATTTGATCGCCAAATATTAGCTATTTGTAAAAATTGTTTGAGTGCAGAGCACTCAATTCGAACAAACCTTGCAGCAGGGTCCGGCACACGCAGGTATTCGTTTCCCCGCGAGGAAAGAACTGTTCCCGGGCTCACGGGGATCGGTTACAGAGGGAGCCAGTGTGGGGGAGAGGTCTGCAAGGCCTGCCCTCAACGTCGCACGGGAAACGCACGGCCGCGGTTCAACCGGTGCTGCAAAGATGGTTCGTGGACGGTTGCTAACCTGTTCGTCCCGGGAAGAGCAGACGACCGCCCGGTTTTTTGCGGCCGGGACCGGCCTGCGTGACGCACGGGACGCTAAAAAAGAGGGTGTGTTCACCCGATCTTGATGTATGTACCCGATGCGTTCCCGATGCTAATCGAGGCATCCGTCGTATCCACAGCCTCGGGGGCATCGAGGGCCGAGGCGACCAGCCGGATGAGGTACTCGCCGGCAGGCAGGTTCTTGACGTCCATCAGGATCTCGCCCTCCGTCGTCGAGCGGTCCACCGTCTTCGCCCAGAAGACGGTCCACGACCGTCCGTTGTCGTTCGAGTAGGCAAGGGCTTCGTCGATATCCCGGGTGCCGTTGTAGGTGACGGTCCAGGTCAGCGGGACGGTGTCGGTGAATGCATCCTGCCCGGGCGGGGGGATCGGGTGGTCAATGAGATCCACCTCGAGCCAGCGGTTGGTAATCCCCGTGTTGTTCAGGTCGGGGATGGCCGTGATGAAGGTGTCGGGAAGGGTCAGATTATCGGTGCCGTTGTTGAACGTGATCGTCGAGCCGGGGCCGAAGACGTTGATGTTGCCGTCGGTGAGCACTTTCAGGCGGAAGACCGTCTCCCAGGTCTGGCCGAGGCGCACGGTGCCGATGTCGAAGTGGAGGTTCTGGTCGGCGTTCCAGTCGGCGGTCTGGTCGAGGGTATATTTGGGAGTGATCTCATAATGTCCCGTCTGGTTGTCGACCCAGCTCTCGACGGTGGTCGACGCCCCGTACTCGTAGACGTAGTCGAACACGTCGGCCCCGGACACGGGTGCCTCGTTCACCTCGACGTTCTCGAAGACGACGTCCAGCTCGGTGTCGACGCTGGCCTCGATCTTGAGTTCGCCTGCGATGTCGGTGTAGACCTGGGCGAGGTCGTCGCCGGTGTCTGCGTAGTAGTATTTCCCACCTGTGGACTCTGCCAGAACCCTGAGGGTTTCTTTACCCCCGCTGGTGATGTCCCTTGCAAACGCGATTGAATAAATGCGGATATCATTGCTCATCGCAAAGACCGACATGTTCTGGTTGCTCGTTCGCCCTTCCCCAAGCCCATCGAAGGCGAAGTAGTTTGTCGTAAGGTCGCCGAATTGCGATGGATCCACCGCTTTTGCATCTCCCCTCGCGAGCGGATCGCCATAGTGGTTGTAGTCCCCGTCGGAAAGGACGATGACGGCTTTCACGGCATCGGCACGGCCGTTAACGCTCAACTCGTTGATCGCCTTGTAGATACCGGATCGCATCGGTGTTCCCCAATCTGGAACCGTCTGTTCGATGGTTGCGTTAATCACCGAGGGGTCATCGCTCATCGGGAGGTCAAGGGTGGCGTAATTAGCATAGTACTTAGGATCGGCAGGGTAATGGTCAGAACGATAACCGTAATCATCGTCGTAAGTATTGTCCTGACCTAACCAATAGCGATACCCGTAACCAATGAGATCGGTGTATCCAGTTTTACCGAAGGAGACGAGCCCCAGACGGTCGCGTGGATAGTTCATCTGAACATTGAAGAGTTCAGAGGCTTCCATTGCCTTGACCATGCGGTCGGGATAGTCCTTGAGCATGCTCCCCGAACGATCCGTGCAGAGGACCACGTCGATCGGGTCGGGCTGCAGCGCCCAGCCGTCGCCCTTCAGCCGGATCGTAACGTTGACCGTCTCGTTCACCGCGACCGTCTCGGGGGAGACCGCCGTCTCCACGGAGAGGTAGGGGTAGTTCTTCCAGGTCAGGGGGATCGTCCGGGTGGTGCCGTTCCACGTCGCCCGGACGGTCGCCGTGCCGGTAGCCGTCGGACTGTAGTCCGGCGCGTCCGGGTCGGTCGTGAACGCCCCCGGGTGGAACCCGACGATGGCATACCCGTTCGCATTGGTCACGGCAGATGCCGCATCAAGAGACGGCGCCTCGGTCTGGTTATACGCACCGACATCGACCGATCCGTTGACGATCTCGAACATCACCGTCTCCCCATCGACCGGGTTCCCCTTGACATCCATCACCTTGGCCCGGATCTGCGAGACGGTGTCGGATTTGACGTCCCGGCTCGGCATCGACTGCGGGTTTGCGGAGAGGAGCATGTTCACCGGGTCGGTGCTGGTGAACTCCACCGCCTGCGATACGCTCACGTTCGGGTTCGCGGCTGCCGTGGCGGTGATCGTCACGATGCCGACGGAGTCCTCGGGCCCGTAGGCGACCATCACCTGTCCGCGGGAGTTGGAGTACAGGAGAGCGTTCTCCTGCTCCGCCGGCCGGCCCTCACGCTGTATCGAGGCGTTCACCCAGAGGCCCTGCCCGGCGGCGAGATTTCCGTACCCGTCAAGCAGGGTGTAGGTGAACTCGACCACCTTATCCCCGTCGGCCGGGACGGAAGCGCCGGGGGGGTCAACCACCTGCGTGATGCCGGACGGCACACCGTCCGCCACGCCGGTGATGGAGATATAGCCGCTCCTGACCGGCACCGGCGGCTGGATAAAGACAAGATTCTCTCCTGCCGCCGTATCGACCCGGAGCGTTGCCGTAGCGTTTCCGGCCGTATCCACCGGCGCTGCGATTTCGTCCGGCACTGCAGCCCCGACGAACGTCGCGTTCCCGGTGGGGGAGCCCACCATGAAGTACACGGTCTCGGGGGTTCTATTCAGGGCGTCCTCTCGTCTGCTGTCCACCGGGTTTCCGTACCGGTCCGCCACCCTGACGGCGATTGCCGTCGTCTCACCGACCGTAACCTCCGGCTCGTACAGGACATCGGCAATAACGTACGGGGCCGCGTGGTCTATCCGGCAGACCGTAGCGTTGCTGACCTCCTGGCCCAGGGAGGAGAACCGTGCCGTGATCGTCACGTCCCCGCTGCGCTGGGCGGGCTTAAAGACCGCCGTTGCCGTGCCGGCACTGTCGGTCAGTGCCGAGACTGGCGAAATACTGCCATATGCACTATCCACTGCGAAATCGACGGCAACCCCCCCAAACGAGGTATTGCCGGAAGTGCTGTTTGAAACCTGCACCGTGACGGCCGCGGTCTCCCCACTCCCCGCCGTCACCCACGAAGCAGTCGTGTCGATTGTAATTGTATCGGGTACCAGCGCACCGGCCGGGACCGCCAGCAGAAGCAGCCCGACGGCCAGGCACGCATACATCCAGTTATTCATTCTCCACCGTATGTCATCCTGACACACCATTACATATAAAGGTTGTCAGTATGAGGGGCAACAAAGAAGCTCCCTTTTCAGGATTGAGCAATTATATTCGCGCAAATCGAACAGATTTTCGACAGGGTTGATGCCTGGACGAAAGAAAGGTATTACTGGACCTCTATCCGGAAAATATCTTTTCTTACCGGAGCAAAATCCACCGTCCGATTCCGGAAAAATAGTACTACCCGGGACCCGTATTCCAAAAAGCGATTCCGGGAGGCCTACAGGCTGTCCCGGCCGCGTGACTTGCCCCGATTCCGTCCGGCACGTCTGCGCCGCACGACCATGACCGCACCGAGGAGGATCGCGGCAACAACCCCGACGCCGGCCACGAGCACCCAGACGTTGAAGTCCTTCTCCATGACGAGCGGGACGGTGAACTCGGCCGTGCCGAGCGGAATCTCGGCGTCGACCGAGATGTTCCGGTATCCCTCACAGGCGGCGGTGACCGCATACGCCTTGTTTGTAACGAGCGCCGTATTGAGGCATCCCTGACTGTCGGTCACCCCGATAACCTGGCCGTCGATGACAACGACTGCGTTTGCCACCGCTTTCTGGTCGGGATCTTTCGCGCGGATGGTCACGCTCGCCCGATCGTAACCGAGTTCGGCTACGATATCCTCTCCCTGCCCGGAGATCTGGCGCGTTTCGCTCCAGTCCTGGTAGCCGGATGCCCGCACCACAATCTCGTAGGTGCCCGCATGGATGTCGGAGAGCATGAACCGGCCGTACTGGCTGGTCTTGCCCTTGAGCGTCCCGTTGAGGTAGACCTCGGCCCCCGCGATCGGTTTCGTCGCCTCGTCGAAGGCCGTTATCGAGACCGGGTATGCAGACTTCGAGAGATCCACCGTGAAGAGGACGTCGTCCACCTCGAGATAGCGGCTCTCCTGGTAGGGCTGGTAGTCGGGCGCCGTGACCCTGAAGGAATACCTCTTCGCCCGCTCCAGGTGGAGCGGCAGCCTGCCGTCGGCGTCGGTCACCCCGGTGCGCGTGTTGTCGATGTACACCTCCGCGCCTTTGAGGGGAGCAAGGGTCCCGGCGTCCCTGACCTGGATCGCCAGGAGGTCGTTAGAAAAGAGCCAGTACTGGACGACCCTGTCGCTGTTCTCCATCTGCACGGTCTTTGACAGGTCGTAATAACCCGACGCACGGATCTCGACGTTATATAATTCACCTGCCTTCACCGGGAAGTTCACGTTCCCGCTGCTGCCGGTGACCTCCGAGTCGGAGTAGTCCGTGCCCTCGACGCGCACCACGGCACCGACAACCGGTTTCAGGGTCGCCGCATCGTAGAGTTCGAACGTGAGGGTCTCGTCCTCCCGGACCATATCGACCTCAACACGGGTCGCGTCGTAATCGACGTATTCCACCCAGTTCCGGTAGCCTTTCCGGACGACCTTCAGGTACAGGTCCTTCTTTCCGGAATGGACGTAGGAGTAGGTGCCGTCAGATGCGGTGGTTCCCACGTAGTCCCCGTCGACGTATATGGAGGCATCAACGAGCGCGTCATCGGTCTGCTCGTCGACCACGCTGATGCGCAGGGTGACCGCCTGCGCCGTACAGCAGAGAAGGACACAGGAGATGAGAAGAGCTATGATGAGACGACGATTCTTCATGCTGGAGTATACTGCGCTTGAAAATTTGAGTTCTTCGGTTTATCTCTGTGGAGTTGAAGCGAAAGAACGGGAAGATCCCCTGCGCAAACGGGGGGATAAGAGCGGCGCCCAAACGTTGGATTCACCTTCACCCCGCGCGGCTATTCTTCATGCTGGGGAACACCAAATACCGAATGAGCGAATCGGCAGGAGAGTTCCCGATGTACGTTACCACGAAGATCAAGATCCAGATCACACCCGAACAGGAGGACGTGCTCTGGCATCTCTCCGAAAAGTGCCGGTTAATCTACAATTTTGCGCTTGCAGAGCGGAACCGGAATTACCAGGAGAACAAAGACAGACCCGACAAGCAGTACATCAGGTATGCGCAGCAGGCCAACGCTCTCCCCGAGTTGAAGAAAAAGTACCCTGAGTACCGATGGGTGTACTCCAAGGTACTTCAGACGACCCTGAAGTCCCTGGACGACAACTTCAAGTCGTTCTTCGCCCTGCGGCAGAACGGGGATGAGACTGCAAACCCCAAGGTTCAAGGGGAAAGACCACTTCTGCACGCTGCGCTACAACCTGAGCGGGTTCAAGATCGAAGGGAACCGGATCCGGTTCTCCCACTTCTACAACAACGTCCCCCTGGTCTTCACCCTCCCCGAAGGGTCGCAGTTCACCAACGTGAAGCAGGTGGACCTGTTCTACGACGACATCAAAGGCGCATATTATGTAGCGATCGTTCACGAAGTCCAGTCCCAGCAGGATTACCGTGACAACGGGCTCTACCAGGCATTCGATCTCGGGGTCACCAAACACGTCGGAGTGAACAGTCACGGGAAGTTCATCGAGTTCTCCGTGGCTCGCCCCGATACGTACTGGAAAACCCCGATCGCCGAGTTGCAGGCCCGGCGGGACCACTGTAAGAAGAAGAGCCGGAAGTGGCAGAAACTGAACAGGCTCAAGAGGAAGTGCGAACGGAAACAGAGCAACCAGATCAAGGACTTCCAGCACAAGGTGAGCAGGAAGATCGTTGAGAACACCCGGGCGAACACGATCCTGGTCGGCGACCTCTCCGTCAAACAGATGCCGCAATCGAAGCAGGCCACTCCCGGGCTCAACCGCTCCACCCAGAACACCGGACACCTCTCAAGGTTTATCGGATTTTTAACCTACAAGGCAGCCCTTGCAGGTAAGAGAGTAATAAAAGTCGATGAACAGAACACGACCCGGGCCTGTTGTGTCTGTGGGGCGCTTCACGAGATGCCGCTCTGGAAACGCGTTATGGCATGTGAATGCGGGAACACTCTGGATCGCGACCGGAACAGTGCGGTCAACATCATGGTGCGGTTCCTATCACAGAATGCCCTGTGGACGGGCTACCGGCAGTTCGCCGGTAATCTGCGACAAACAGGCCCGAGGATCCCGGAGATCCCCGGACACTCGCAGGAAGCCCCTTGCGTAAGCGGGGGGTAGTTCACACCCAGCGCTCCGGAGGAATACGTTCAAGTACCATGCCTTCCACAAGCACCGGCATCAGCGTCCGGCCGACCTCGATCGCACGTTCAAGCCGCCATTCCCGTTCCGCGTAGATGGTGAAGATGGGGTCGCCCTTCTTGACCCGGGTCCCCTTCTTTGCGTGGATCTCGATCCCCGCGCCGTGATCGTAGGGGGAGCCCGCGAGCCGGGCGAGCGTGACGAGGGCGCTGTTGTTCAGTTCGATGACGTAGCCGTCCTGAGGCGCCCGCACGTCGAACCGGCATTCCCCGGGGACGATGTCCCCGGCCTTCACCGCCGGGTCGCCGCCCTGGATCTCGATGATCTGCCGCATCTTCTCGAGCGCCTTGCCGCTCCGGAGGATATCTGCGGCCACCTCGGCACCCTGCCCCGGTCCGGCCTTACCGGCCATCTCGAGCGCGATCCCGGCAAGGGAGAGGCTCTTCTGGATCAGGGAGTTCGGTTCGGTCGCCCCTTCGAGGACGGCAAGCGCCTCGTGCACCTCGAGGTTCGGGCCGATGGTGTGACCGACGAGCGACTCACCGTAACTCAGGGCGCACTCGACCCGCATGCCGAGCCGCTCACCGAGTTCGATGAACTCCCGGGCGAGTTTCCGTCCCTCCTGGGCCGTTGCAATCTTGGTGTTCCGGCCGACCGGGATATCGATGACCACGAGGTCGGCGCCGACGGCGAACTTCTTGGCCATGACGCTCGCGATCATCTGGCCACGGGCGTCGATCCGCAGCGGGTACTCGTAGGTGATGATCTTGTCGTCGGCGGGGGCGATGTTCGTGGCCCCGCCCCAGACGATGACGCCGCCGACCTTCTCGGTCATCTGCTGCACCTCGATCGCCGGGAACGAGACGGGTGCGAGGACCTCCATGAGGTCTGCGGTCCCGCCGGCGCCGGTGATGGCGCGGGAGCTGGTCTTGGGGATCATGAGGCCGCTTGCGGCGATGATCGGCGCGATCAGAAGCGTGATCTTGTTCCCGGGCACGCCCCCGATGGAATGTTTGTCGACGACGGGGTGCCGGGTGAAGCGGAGGCGTTCCCCGGTCTCGACCGTGGCTCTCGTCAGGTACTCCACCTCGTCCATATCGAGGCCGTTGATGTAGGATGCGGTGACATAGGCGGTGATCTCGCCCGGCGAGAGGGTGTCGTCGACGATATCCCTGACGATATCCATGGTTTCGTCCTTGGTAAACCGGCCGCCGTCCATCTTCTTCTTGATATGCGAGAGTGATGCCGGCCGCTCGGCGCCCCGGACCTCGACGGGAGTCCCTTCGTCGACGGCGAGCGTGACGTTCACCGACCGGTAGACGGCGATGACGCCCGGCTCGATGAGCGACCCGGTGGTGTCGACGTGGGCCTGGGCGGTCCTCCCGGTCGCTTCGTCGACGATCTGGACCCGGTCGCCGTCGCGGACCCGCATGCTCTGTGCGTCGGTGCTGTGGAGGAGAACCCCCCTGCTTGCGATGTCGAGCAGTTTCACGGTCAGTTTCATCTGAGTAAACCCATCCTGGTTGAGATTGAGGTTTTGTACTACTTAAGGGCGACTGAGTTGGGCAATCCCGGGATGATAGAGCCGGTCGTCACTCACGGCGGCACGGCCTCATCGGCAGCGAAATGCATATCCTGTAGTGGGGCTACTACTGAATGGAGGCTTGGTGTGGGGAGACTCCGGGGGATCAAAGGTCACGAGGCGGTGCGGGCCTTTGTGCGGGCAGGCGGCGTGATGCGGCAGGGAAAAAGCGATCACGTCAACATCAAAATGCCGTCCGGAGCGATTAGAACTCTCCCCTGGTCGAAGGGGTTGAAGATCGGGCTTCTTACGGCGGCAATAAAGAAAGCCGGTTTAACAGAGGAAGAGTTTCTTGCATTACTTTAAACGGGGTGCTAAAGATGGAGTTTACCGTTGTGATCCAGAAGGCTGAAGAAGGAGGTTTCTGGGCAGAAGTCCCGGCGCTTCCCGGGTGCTACTCCCAGGGAGAGACAGTCGAGGAGACATTGGAG
>JASGMC010000048.1 GCA_030156625.1 Methanoculleus sp. | reverse complement strand
CGTGATGAACTGATTCCATGCGACATCGGCAATGCTTTTCGCCAGACAGTGGTTCTTTTGCATAGTTGTGATATTCAGATCCTCGAACACGATTGTACCAAACCGATCCACCAGTTGGCGGGAGGTCTGGTGAGCAAAATTGAGTCGTCTGTTGGCGATCCGTTCGTGAACATGTGCGACGATCTTCCTGGCTTTCTTCCGTTCGGGAGTTCCTTTTTCTGCCTTCGAAAGTTTCCTCTGTGCTTTTGCAAGATCTTTCTCATCGGTACGGAAGAATCGCGGATTCTCGATCTTTTCGCCGTTCGAGAGGGTGGCGAAGGACTCCAGCCCGACATCGATCCCGACCGTCGTCTCCTTCCGCGGAGCAGGAGAGGGCTCATACTCGACCGAGAAGCAGGCATACCACTTCCCGGTTGCAGAACGCCGGATCGTGAGGGTTTTGATCGTTCCCTCAATGGGACGGTGGAGAACTATCCTGATGTCCCCGATCTTCGAGAGGTGAAGACGATCCTTAAGATCAAATCCGGATTGTGGATACGTGATACTGTCGTAGCGACCCTTCCCCTTGAACCGGGGATAGCCGGGTTCCTCTCCAGATTTTACACGCCGGAAGAAGGCTTTGAAGGCAAGATCGACACGCATCTGGGCATTCTGAAGAACCTGAGAATGAACCTGTTTCAGTTCGGGTCGTTCACGTTTCCACTCCGTCAGGATCGTGTTTGTCTCGTAGAGTGGGATAGAACGTTGTTCCTGCTCCCAGGCGTTCTTTCGCAATGCGAGCGTATTGTTATAGACCCCTCGACATATCTCAAGCGTCTGCTCTAACAGAGTGACCTGGGATTTCGTTGGGTAGAGTCGATAACGATATGCTTTACGCATTATAATGCATATTTATTGTTTGCTTAAATATAGTGTCGGTGCACGGCATTCATCCCCACTGAAGTGGGGGGCCTTCTGCCTGTTTTCTTCGTAAAGAAAATGGCGATTATGGCGATGAGGGCGACCTGCCAGAGGTTCGGGGTTCCTTCCCGGCTACCGGGCTCAACGCAGGTCCGTTCTCCCGGTGGCGCCGGACCGTCTGCAGGTGCGGGCATGGCAGGCACAATGCGGCCCGTTCGTCGGTTCCGGGTAATCTTCCTTGCGGTCGACTTCTCTCGACCGCCGAAAAAAAAGCAGCCGTTCCCCGGACTTACTGTCCGGGGTTACCTCCGCCGGGGCCGCGTCTCGACGCGCTCCGTCGTGACGACCTCGGATGGCGGGGGCTCCTCGCGCTTCATGGCTTCCGCCTCCTCCCGGGTCGGAGGAGCCATGGTTCCGGCCGACTGAATGAGGCTGTAGTCCGCTTCCCGGGGCCAGTTGTCCTCTTCGAAGCCCCGCTCGTCTTCCAGCCGCCGCTTGTCGATGTTCACGACGAAGTTGTCGTCCCCGGGACGGTAGATCACGGCTTCCGGCGGTATGGCGAACCTCTTTGCCGCCACGCCGAGCATGCCGCCGTACCTGAGCACCAGGTACTCCACCCTGCCCTCGGGGAACCCGATCCGCATATCCGAGATCTCCCCGAGATCGTCTCCCTGCGGGTTGATCACGTTCTTGTCCAGGATGTCGTCGGCCGACATGAACCACTCTTCGCCGGCCATCCGCGTCCTGCGTTCCAGAATTACATCCGATCTCTCCTGCATCTTCTTCTCCTCCGGTCCCTCTTACGAGGGGGCGTGCCCTGAGTGCCGGGAGTCCTTAAAATGATTTGCACCTCCATGCCGGGGGGTAGCCCGGTCATCGAGCAGGTGGGCCTCCGGGTTGAATGGGTGTTAAAGCGGCTGTTATTCGGCCTGAGGGGGTGGTTTATGGGCCCTGAACCAAATGGATGAGATTATTACCGGGTGCGACAATCCCCTCTTTATGGGGCCTACTGTCAGACTGGATCTCACCACGATCCTCGAGGCAACAGGCGAGTTGCAACACTTTCTCGACCTGGGGGCAGCCCGCCTGCGGGTGGAGGGGTCGTTACCGGAAGAAACTTCCGAAGCGCTGATCTTTTCGATGGCCGACGAACTTGAGGACCACCTGCGGGCGATGCGCAGCCGGCAGGGGTCCGCCAGCATCAACGATCTCCGGGTCTGGACCCGGGCCTGGATCGACGAGCGGCAGGAGGCGCTCCTGGAGGGGCCTCTGCAGGGTGGAGATCGGGGGTAGCCATCCCGTGCGCGCGGGAAGGAACATGTTCGCGAGTTCCGGGATCGACCGGGCGATCAGCCATCCCGTGCGCGCGGGAAGGAACGCCCCGATCCGGGCGGCCCCCCTCCGGCTGACCCTATGGTTTATCATCACCCGCGCCAATGCGGCCCCGATGCCTCACTTTGACCTCTTCTTCAAGACAGAAGAACTGCGGCGGAGGCTTGAGCCGCACCTCCGACTCATCCCGCCGTACTTTCGGTTCACCGTCCGGACCGGCACCCCGGAGGTCCGCTACTTCGACCAGAAAGACCCGATGTGGAAAGGCTTTCCCTTCCCGGTCCCTGATGGAACCGTCTATGTCTTCGACGATGCGATCCCCGCCCGGGCCCTCGGGGGCGGGATGCAGAACCGGGCAAGCATCCGGGTCACGCGCGAGGACAGGGACGACGAGGCGCTTGCCCTTCGCATCTGGCATGAGATCCTGCACGCGGTAGGGCAGCCGGCGGACGATATGGCCAAACGAGCGGGCGAGTGGCAGAGCGTTTCCGAACGGCTCATGTGGACGGCCTGGGAGTCGCTTTCCCGGCCGCTCGACGTGCCGTTCTGGCACCGGAAGTTCTACGAATGGCTGACGGAGCGGGCGGCCTCCGGGGCGGGAGGGAGGTAGGGTTGAGCGGGGGTGGGGATGCGGCCGCCCCTCTTCCCTTTCACCCCGTCATCAGGACCCGCTGCCGGTCCTCCTCCGTGTTCTCCGGCTTTGCCTGGGCCCGGATATGCCCCGGCCGCCTCTTCTTGCCGGTGATGAGCGCACGGCCCTGGTGCTGCCGCAGAATAAGCCGTATCCCTCAGTCATTCCATACTTGGTTGCGCTCCTTCTCGGCCTGTCTCTGCTAACGGCTGGCTGCATGCAGAATCGGGTGTTGCTCACGTCATCGCCTCCGAAACCTGTTTGCCACGGATCAAAACCCTTATTCCTGAAAAAGGGGCATTTTCCTTGTGAAACACATTTTTCTGACCCTTCTCCTGATCGCGTGCCTCGCCTGTGCAGGATGCACCGATCCGGCCGGGATAGCGATCCCCGATCCCGCATCGCAGTCGCCCGAGAGCGAATTCGTCCTCAACGAGTCCGTCCATCCGGGCGACGACTTCTACGCCTACGTGAACGATGCATAGATAGCGGAACATCCCATCCCGGCAGATAAGCAGTATTACGCCATATTCACCGGGATGCGGGATCGGGTGGACGACGACCTCCGTGCTCTCCTCGAGGATGCGGCGGCCGCACCGGAGAGTGCCGATCGGAATGTCACCCTCCTCGGAGAGTTCTACCGGTCGGGTATGGATACCGGGACGATTGACCGGGAAGGACTCAGCGGGCTCTCCGACCTCCTCGCGACGATCGACGCGATCGACTCCCGGAGCGGTCTCGCCAACGCCACGATCGTTCTCCTGGAGCAGGGGTTCGGTCCGGTGTACTACTACTGGGCGGGGGTCAACCCCGAGAACAGCACCGTGATGGTTCCGGCCCTCTACCAGGGCGGGCTCGGGCTGCCGGACCGGGACTACTACCTCCGGAACGACACGGAAAGCATTGAGATCCAGGATGCCTACCGTGAGCACATAGCCCGGGTGCTGGTGCTCGCCGGCGAGTCCTCAAAAGAGGCGGCCGCCGACGCAAGGACGATCTATGCCATGGAAGAGGGCCTCGCCGCGGCCCACCTCACCCAGGAGGAGAACCGCGACCCGCAGAAGACCACGAACATCTACTCTCTCGCCGAACTCGAAGAGCGGTACCCCGCGGTCGGGTGGGAGACCCTCGCCGCCATCCCGGGTTCCGGGCCGGTCAGCCGGGTGCACGTCTACCAGCCAGGCTACGTGGAGGGACTCGACTCCCTGCTCAAGACCGCTCCGCTCGAAGACTGGAAGGTCTACCTGCGCTACCGGCTGATCGACCAGGCGTCCCCCTACTTCGATGCATCGTTTGAGGAGGAGCATTTCGCCTTCTACGAGACGACGCTTTACGGTGTTCCGGAGATGAAACCCCGGTGGCAGCGCGTCGTAGCGGCGGAGAGCGAGCTCCTCGGCGACCTGGTGGGCCAGGCGTATGTCGCCGAATACGTCGACCCCCGGACCCGCGGGATGGTGTCGGGGATGTTCCTTGCCATCCGGGGGACCTGCGATGAACGGATAGCAAACCTCACCTGGATGGGCGACTCCACGAAGGCCGCGGCCCGCGAGAAACTTGCCGCCATGGGGGAGAAGATCGCGTATCCCGACCAATGGCCGGACTACTCCGGGCTGAACCTCTCCGGCTCCTACGTGGCTAACGTCCGCGCCGCAAAAGCCCACTCCTTCATCCACGGACCCGAAGGGCTTGAGAAGATCGGCGGGCCGGTCGACCGGGGCGTCTGGTTCATTCCCCCGCAGACGGTGAACGCCTACTACGACCCGACCGGAAACGAGATGGTCTTCCCCGCGGCCGTCCTTCAGCCACCCATCTTCGACCCCGACGCGGACCCCGCCCTCAACTACGCCGCGCTCGGTTGGTTGATCGGGCACGAGATGACGCACGGTTTCGACGACCAGGGAAGGCAGTACGATAAAGACGGAAACCTGAAGGACTGGTGGACGGAGGGGGATGCCGCGAACTTCAACGACCGGATGGCCCTGCTCGTCGCGGAGTACAACGCGTTCGAGGCGCTCCCCGGCCTTTACGTCAACGGGAACCTCACCCTCGGGGAGAACATCGCCGACTTCGGGGGCCTGACCATGGCCTACCACGCGTGGAAGAAGACGGAGAACGGATCAGCCGACCCCGCCGCGGACCGGCGGTTCTTCCTGGCGGCTCCGCGTCTCTGGAGGGTGAACGACCGGGAGGACTCGCTGCGCACCCTGGTGCGGACCGATCCCCATTCTCCGGAGAAGTTCCGGGTGAACGGCGTCCTGTTCAACATCCCGGAGTTTTACGAGGCCATCCCGGAGATCCAGCCCGGCGATGCCCTCTACCGGGATGTCGAGGAGAGGCCCGTCATCTGGTGACGGGTTTTCTGCGTTACCGGCCTGAAACTACACTTTTTTCTATCCCCGGCACCGACCAATCACAATTCGGCGGGTTCGGGATGGGATGGGGGGGGAGCTCTGCACGGCACATCCCTTCATGCTTCTCTGCACCCATCTTCGGGCAGGGCTTGCTATGAACGGAACGATAAACAGTGCCGCAATGCCGATAACGCCGCACCACCACTCGGGGACATCGGGATACGCAGTGATCCTGAGGCCGATGTAGAAGAGGAAGATGACGAAGGAGACTGCTGAAACGGTCACGTACTGCAGCGACCGCTCGTGCGGGGTCACGATTGCGTGGTATTCCGGAATTGCATACGCAAAGATGTAGTACAGCCCGAGAATCCCGAGAAGCGTTCCGGCAATAAAGATCGGCCACGGCGAGATACCCAGCCCATGATTGATATTGCCGAAATCGTCGTGCTGCAGGAGCGGGTGAAGACGTACTCGAAAACCATGACGAACGTGATGACACACGTCCAGAAGGCGCAGTGGTATGCCCAGCGGTGGTCCTTTACACTCTTCATCGACATAAGCCCGGCGGTCACGAAGAAGAGCACGATGTTTGAGAAGGGTCCGGCAAATGCAATGGCCGATGCGGTCGGACCCTCTCCCGCGGCAAAAATAGCCGAATAGTCGACGTTCTCGTCCCAGTGCGATCCGATCCAGTTCCCGTAGACGATGTTCCACGGGTCCGGTTTCCACCCGAGGAAGTATGCGCAGAAGCTATGTGAGAACTCGTGCATCACGAGAACCAGGAGGTGCAGGAGGAGAAAGGAGATGACCGTTATCGCGAGGAACAATAGAATCCCGTTTAATCGGGAGAGCAGGGAGCCTGAATCGCCGTTCTCCGCTCCGGTGGGTGCGGTCTCCACCGATCGGTGCTCCTCTCTCCTCCGGTCGATCTCCGGCAGGATATACCCGCAGTAGGCCAGGTACAGCAGGAGAACCGAGAACAGTACGAGCGACGTTTCGAGAAACTCCATCGCTATCGCGAAGGGAAGAAACATCCCGACTGCTATCGCTGTCAGCCGGGCTGCAGTATGAAGATAATTTGTGGCCTCTCCGGTCATGCGGCCTCTCACAGAGAATGAAATCGGTCGACGGCGGGATTAATCTTCTGAACTGTATTTCTGCGAGGGGACGGGGTCGTTCACTCGACACCGACACACCGGATCGCAAGATCCCTGCCGAAGATCTTCTTGAAGGTGCGACCCTCGGATCGGACCGCCGGGAGCTCAAGAGTGCAGTCCGCTGCACTCACAATCTCGATGGTCGCCTCCTCTTTGTCTGCAGAGACGATGCGTGCATGGGTGATGAGGCCGGCATGGCCCCGGTCGAGGTGCTCGGCAAGGCGAAGAAATACGGAGAGAATCGGTATCGCATTCGATCCTGCGCCTGCCCTGGGCGGTTTCTTCCGGTGATGCCGGGCCGTTTCCGCGATGATATCGATCTCCCGCTGGTCAAACCCGGGCAGATCCGCATTTCCGATGATATAGTGCGAGTGGAGGTGATGGTTGGAGAACGAGACAAGTTCTCCTATATCGTGCAGGTACGCTGCGTATTCGAGCAGTTCTCGTTCTGCAGCGCCGAACGTATGCAGACCGGCCCGTACTCCGCTGTCGAAGAGTTCCAGCGAGAGGCGTGCGACCGTCTGCGCATGCTCCGGATTGGCTCTGCATGCGCCAAGAAGCCGCTGTACGCTCTGCCTTCTCTCCTGCAACCGGTCTGCGGGTGAGATGCCTTTTTGGCGCGAGAGATAATCGACGATCAGCCCGTCCCGCAGGCCCCGGTCGCTTATGCGGATCTCCGGAAGGCCGAACTCGTCCATGATCCCCTCAAGAATGGCGGCTCCGGCAATGATGATGTCCGTACGCTCCGGATTGATTCCGGGGACTTTCTTCCGCTGATCGAGCGGAAGCGAGCAGAGCATGGCAGCGGTCTTTCTGAGATCCTCCCGGGTGAGGATCGGAGGCGTATCCGGAAGTCGGTCCTGGAAAGAACGCCGGGCAATCTCCGCAAGATTCTGAATCGTGCCCGAACTTCCGTAGGCAACATCTGCATGCTCATCCTTCTTAACCCGTTCCACGGTTGGCATGACGGCGTCCTTTACACGGCGGCAGATGTTCTCGTAGACCTCCGGCGGCACGGGATCTGCCGCTCCGTCCTCGAAGAATTGGTTTGTGAGACGTAGTGCCCCGAGATTGAGGCTCTCGAGCATATGCTCCCGCTCCCGGTCCGCGAGGATGATCTCGGTGCTGCCGCCGCCGATATCGACAAAAAGTGCAACAGCACCGCCCATCTCAACGGCTCGCGAGACCCCGAGATAGATCAGGCGCGCCTCCTCGATCCCGGAGACCGTCCGGACGCTAAGCCCTGCCTCATCTTGCAGCCTCCTGAGGAATTCTGCGCAGTTTCGCGCCTCTCGTGCGGCGGACGTCGCTACTGCGACGTACTCTTCTGCGCCGAACCTGCGTGCAAGGTCGGCGAACCTCCTGCAGGCACGAACCGCACGGTCCATCGCGTCGTCCCTGAGCCAGCCCCGGCCGAACTCCCCCTCTCCGAGCCGTACAACTTCTTTCTGCTTCGTAAGCACGGTATAGGACTGTCCGGACGCAAAACGGGCTACAAGGAGGCGAACGGAGTTCGTGCCGAGGTCGAAGAATGCAACGACCCGCCCTTTTTGGGGTGCGGTCATTCGATCACAAGCCTCCGTCGATAGACCGACTCGAAGAGATCGCTCTTCTTTAAGGCGGACTTCCGTTCTTCGACGGCCGGAGAAGAGAAGGTGCAGTTGATCACGATCCTGTCCGGGTGGATGCCGCAACCGACCTCCCTGACTGCATCGGTGTGCGCGACGTCAAGCCCGTCTGCAACCCTCAGCAATGCCGCAAGTTTGCATACCAGTTCCCGGTCGGGGGCGTTTAGTTCCGCAAAC
Source organism: Methanoculleus sp. (assembly GCA_030156625.1). GTDB lineage: Archaea > Halobacteriota > Methanomicrobia > Methanomicrobiales > Methanoculleaceae > Methanoculleus. Next base: position 7,561 of record JASGMC010000048.1, on the reverse strand, counting down.
GGGGTATGGGACTTCTTTGGGAGCGATTTCCTGTGGTATCGCGCGATGTTTCCTATGATCCGCCGCTCGTATTCATTGAAGGGAAGCCGTTCCTCACGCCGGATCGTCTCAAGCGCCCGCTTGTGGTGGCCTGCCCGGCCTTCTGCCCACCCGATGTCATGCAGCAGTGCGGCATATTCGAGGTAATCGCGATCCGTTTCGGTTCGTCGATGGAGCGGCTGCAATTCGTCGAAGAGCCGGAGCGCAAGAGTGGATACCTGCCGGGCGTGCCGGATATCTCCGCCGTATTCTTCCACAACGTGCGTGATTGACTCGGTTCGGCTACTTGTGCTGTTCGACATTGCTCTGTTGTGCCTCCGTTGTCCGATCGATCTGCTGAGCTGTTGGCTCTGTAATCTTATGACCCTTTATTGTGTCGGGCTCGCAGTCCTCCTCCCCATGCATCTCCTGCGGTGCTTCATCGTATGCGACCGGAATATGCTCGATCGCGAACGGATCCTGCCGCAGGAGCGCATAACCGGCCCGTGAATCGCCGTCACCCGGCTTTCCGGCACTACCGGTATTGACGAACCAGACCCCGTCGACCTCGGTCACGAACGGGCGGCGGGAGTGTCCGGTAACGATGATGTCGGCTTCAGCTTCGGCCGCAAGATCCTTCAACCGCTGATCTGGGGTTTTTTTGGTGATATACTCGGTGATCGAGGCCGGGCTCCCGTGCGTGAGGAGTAAGCGCTTCCCAAAGAGCGTCAGGCGGACTGTTTCCGGTAGCGTTCGGAGATATCTCCGGTTTTTCCGTGAAAGGCCGCGGCGGACCCGCAGCAGTGCTTTGCGCCGTTTTCTGCTTCTGGAAGTCTTTTGAATCCGTCTTGCTCCGATTACATCTCGATCGAGGTTGCCGATAACGCTGATGATATTCTCTGTCTTGAGCATCCGCACGACCTCGTTCTGGGACGGCTCGTCCCCGATGGAGTCACCGGCATTCAGAACGAGCGTTGCGCCCCGTGCCCTGGCATCCTCAAGGACCGCCGCAAGAGCGGGATGGTTTCCACGCACGTCCCCGATGAGGGCAACCGCTGCCGGCGTATCCTGTTTTCGGCCCAGCAGGGGGGTGCTTATCGTCTCGCGGAGGCTTTCCCACAGTCTTTCCTCCTTCTGCTCGGTCCATGTCCGCACCAGCAGTGCGTGGAGTACCTGCCTCCGCCTGTTCCTGTCGTCGATGAGGTAGCGGATACCCGGCTCCACGATCCTGAAAAACTCAAGGTGCCCGAAGTATTCCTGCTGCCGCTCCTTCTCCGAGTCGAGAAATTCAGGCAGGCACCCAAGCCAGACGTCGCAGTCGTGCAGCTCGCCGAGAACGTCTTGAAGATGCTTCACCGGCGTCAGGGGCTCTTTTATGCCGCAATCGTACAGGTCCCGGAACACTTCCATGGTGTATCGGAGGCGTTTTACGGCGATGCGCATGGCATGGTGCTCGCCGGTCCGGTCGGGCATGGCGATGAAGGGCTCAAACCGGAATACCTCGTCGATCTGCTGCGTGATATGGGAGAACGCATGCACATACGCTGCAGGCGAACGGACGTCGGTGTTTTGGAACCTCTCCCTTTCAAGATACCCGGCAAGAGTGTCTTCCATCACCCCGACGACCCCCGTGCTCTCCAGACGGTCGATCCCTGCAATAACCTCCGGCTGAAGACGCGCTCTTTTCTGCTGAAGACGCACAAGGAGACATTCGAGTCCGAGAAGAAGGTCCCGGGTAGCAGGCTCGGCTGCGACGGTGATCTCCTGCGGCAGTTCCGCGCCGTTCCGCGTGGCGGAGTCTCTCTCGCCGACATTCCCGATAATGGATAGGAGAAACTCGATCTGGACGTCTGCGTCCCTTGCGGCCCCGAGCGCCCGTGTGATGGCCCGGACCTCCTTGTTCCAGAACCGATATTCTTTTCCGGAGAAACAGTCCCTGAACAGAGGAAGAGCTGCCCTTATCCGCCGGGATGCCACCCGCATCCTGTGGACAGATTCGATATCGTCTGCTGCGCGGACACCTTCAATCTCGGCGCTGAAGGATTTGAGAAGGCCGGAGATGTACCTGGCCCCGTACAGGCAGGTCCCGTGATCATGTGCACTCGTCATCATGCCACCCCCCACGGTGTGCAAGCATCCAGTCCTGCGAGTTGAGAGGCTCTTCTCCCGGAGCCGGGCGTACCCGCTCGTAGGTGCCGTCGCAATGTAACATTCGCGCGATGGCGGTATCCTGGAGATGGACCTGCAGGATATCCTTGACAATCGCCTCCCGCATCTCCGGATCGACGACCGGAAAGAGCGTTTCCACCCGTCGATCGAGGTTTCGCGGCATCAGATCCGCGCTCCCGAGCAGAACCTCCTTGTTTCCGCCGTTTCTGAAGTAGTAGATCCGGGAGTGCTCGAGGAACCGCCCGACGAGCGAGGTGACGGTGATCGTATCGCTGACCCCGGGTATCCCGGGCCGGAGGCAGCAGATCCCCCGGACCTGCAGGTCCACTCCGACGCCGGCTTCGGACGCCCGGTAGAGCGCCATGATGCAGTCGCGGTCTACGAGTGCGTTCAGTTTCATGGCGATATAGCCGTCACCGAACTCCTGCTGGCGCCGGATCTCCCGCTCGATCCGTGCGATGATCTCCTGTCTCATGGTCCCCATCGACCCGTGGGAAACGATGAGCCTTCGGTACCCCGACTTCCTGGAGCACCCGGTGAGCGCGTTGAAGAGGTCGGCGACGTCCGCGCCGATCTCGGGGTTGCAGGTAAAGAGGCCGAGATCGGTGTAGATCCGCGCCGTCCCGGCGTTGTAGTTTCCCGTCCCCATGTGAGTATAGGTAACGAGCGCTCCTGCCTCCCGCCGGACGACCATGCACATCTTTGCGTGGACCTTCAGGCCGACGAGCCCGTACACGACGTGGACACCCGCCCGTTCGAGCGCCCGCGCCCAGCCGATATTGTTCTCCTCGTCGAACCGTGCCTTCAGTTCGACGAGCACCGCGACCTGTTTCCCGTTCATTCGGGCCTCCATCAGTGCTTCGACGATCGGGGAGTTCAGCCCGACCCGGTACAGGGTCTGCTTGATGGCGAGCACGTTCGGATCGCATGCAGCCTGTTTGACGAACTCGATCACGGGTGAAAAACTGTCATAGGGATGGTAAAGCAGGATGTCCTGCTTTCGGATCGTGGAGAAGATATCCTCTTCGCCGGAGAGGGCGGGCGGGTAAGAGGGAAGGAACGGCTGGTCTTTCAGGTCCGGGCGGTCGACCGCTGCAAGTTCCATGATGTCGGCCATGCCGAGGGGGCCCTCGGGCGTAAAAATCAGGCTCTGGGGGAGGGAGAATTTTGCCGTAAGCATCTCTCTCACCCATGTCGGCATGGAGCAGTCGGCTTCGAGGCGAATCGGTTCCCCGATCCGCCGGAGCTCCACGCTCCCCTCGATCGCGGTGAGGAGATCCGAGGCCTCGTCCTCCTCGATCTCGAAGTCTGCATCCCGGGTGACCCGGAACGGGTATGCGGCAACGACCTCTACCCCGGGGTACAGCCGGTCGAGGTTCGCGGCGACGAGATCCTCGAGGAAGATGAAGTGGTGAGCGTTCGCCCCGGAAAGGCTCTCCGGGTCATCGGCGTCGAGGATATCGCCCGGGACCCGGACGAGCCTCTGGAGGATGTCGAGCGGCACTTTCAGCCGGGAGAAGACCGTTCCGTGCTCGGGATCGTTGATGATGACGGCGAGGTTCAGGCTCAGGCCTGAGACGAACGGAAACGGGTGGCCGACGTCGAATGCCAGGGGGGTGAGCACGGGAAAGACCTCCTGCTCGAAGAAGTCTTCCAGGGCCCGTTTCTGGTCGGGACCAAGGTCCTGGTGCCGGTGGATGAGGATGCCCGCCCGGTTCAGTCCGGGGAGGATGTCTTCGCTCCAGCACCGGGAGGCCTCCTCAAGCAGCGGTGTCAGGTCCTGACGGATCGCTGTCAGCTGCTCGGTCGGCGTCATCCTGTCCGGGGGGGCTTCGAGTGCGCCGCGGGTCCGCTGCCGCCGGAGCCCGGAGACCCGGACCATCATGAATTCGTCGAGGTTGCTCCAGAAGATCGAGAGGAACTTCACTCGCTCCAGCAGCGGGTGCCGGTGGTCCTGCGCCTCCTCGAGGACGCGCCGGTTGAACTGTATCCAGCTCAGTTCCCGGTTGAGGTAGTACTGAGGCGCATCCAGCTGCACTTCCGGATGCGTCTTTTGGGCAGGTGCATGGGTACTATCGGCGTTGTCGGGCGGCATTACTCTCTCCTCTGCTGTCGGGCCCGACAGCAGGTATGTATATAGTTGTAAATATCTGATTCATCTCGTATATTGTTCTGCCGGTTAGTAAATAGTATTCTAACAGGAGATGATTTCCCGGACCCGGTGCCGGGATCGTTGCGAAATACCCAGCCGATCCTGTTTTAGGCGGAACAATTAGGGTGGTTTTATATGGGTCTAAATTGATGATATAATATTTTCCATTCGGAAAAAAATCGTTGGTTCGGTGTGATCACGAATTTGGTGTGATATATCTTTCAGATTGCTAATATGGCCGATTTAATGGAGCGTTGAGCTACAATGACATACGATGACAGAGTGAACAAAATTCTTGGTAGATGCAAAGATGTTGCATCTGTTGCTGCCGATCGGGCGGCCGTAATGGCCGACTCCGCATCAGCCGGTATTTCAGCAGGTGTCAGAGAGATGCGCGAGGAATCTGCGGCATCTTCGCATACAGACGACGGCAACTATTCCCGGGACGGAGATGCCTATGCAGCAGCAGAGGCCGGTGAATGCGTGCTCTCCGGTGAACTCTCCGTATCCGGTGCGGCGGACGATGCAGCGGGTATACCGGTCAGGCATGCCGCGGGCGAGGTCGTGAAAGGATGCGTGCAAAACAGAATTGACGGATTCAAAAGCGGTTTGCAGAATAAAAAACTCCTGATGGCCGCGGGAACCATGGCCCTGGTCTGGCTGGTGCTGACCATACTTCCGGCCGTGGGGTTCAATCCGGCTCCCGTACAGTCCCTCTCCTTCCTGACCTTCGCGCGGGGAGGGCTCTCCGGCGGTATTCCCGGATTTATCGGCGGCCTTATCGGAAAGGGCCTGATCGCCTACTTCGTGACGCTGCTCATCGTCGGAGGGATCTCCGGTGAGAGCATCATGTCGAGTGTCCGGTCTCTTGCCGCGCAGTTCTCCGGAGGAAAGTGGGATCTGGCATCGATCTCCCCGCTTCTTGTCGGCGGCGGGGCGGCCCTCTTCGTCTACAACTTCCTCGCGGGAACGTCGACGATCATGAACTGCATGGTGGGAGTCGTGGCGTTTCTCATCGCGGCCCGCGCGCTGGCGAACCGGGCAGGGTGCGTGCGGCAGGTCTTTGCCGCGGTCTTTGCGAAAAACGGCAGGGCCGACTCCGGGCTGGTCACGAAGGTGATGGCAGGATGGGCCGGAGGGTTCGCGCTCGGCGTCGTCCTCTCCGTCTTCGGGGGGTACACCTGCTACATCGCCGGGTTCGTCCTCCTGGCGGTCGGTGCCGTCCTCATGGTTACCGTTCAGAAGCAGGCAGGAGGCGTCCCGGCATGAGGCCGATGGCGAAACTGCTGTTTGTCCTCCTTGCAGTCTCACTCCTCTCCGGAACCGCGGCTGCAAGCTATTCGCTCACCGATACCAACAGTTACGACTACAAACTGGCGAGCAGATACGTCCACAGCATGGAAGGCGACGAGTTCGTCGTCGAGATGCCGATCGACGTCTACAGGAAAGGAACAAACGACCTTCTTGCGACCGAGAACACCCTGCTGATCATCGGCAACCTCGGAAAGATTGATCCTGAAGCGAAGCGGATTGACCTGCCCGAGATTCCCGCGGACGTTTACAGTTACACCTACGAAGGGCAGGGATTCGACGGCCCTACTACGTGCACGGGGGAAGTCACCTGCAGCCGCTACATGTTTACCGAGTTCGGGATTAACCTGGAATACAAGACGGTAAATGAACTTGCCACCTATTTGAAGACAAAACTCGAAGAATCGGTTGAAGATTCCAGCGCAAGGATCGAGTATATCGACAGAGCGGCGAACGGCCACCGTGTCGTCGGGGTGCTCGAGGTGTGGGACGACTCCAACTGGGCGGCCGGCGGCATCGCCACGGACAACCACCGGAAAAACACGTTCACCTACTACGTGATACGGGAAGACTTCTACCCGGCGGGTTCGGGGCTTGCCTACTTCACGGTACGGGGCAATGTCGGCTATACGCACTCGAACGGCAGGCATTCGACGGGCGATCCGTATCCTCCCGAGAGCGAGGTGAGCACCGCAATCTCCGAGATGGATAAGGCGCTTGCGGATGCGATGCAGTTTGTAGATACGGTTATCGAGGATGCAGCGAACGCAAAACCAACGCTCATCGTCGGGAACTATGATGAGGTCTTCGGCGGCTACGGCGCCGGCTCGTTCATCATCAACACTCCGGGCGGGGGCGCCGGCGAGACCGAATACGGCATACCGCTCGTGGTCGTGACCGGTATCTTCTCCGCGGGAGCCGCACTTGCGGGCGCTGCAGCGGCGGGCGGCGGCGGCGGTGGCAACGGGGGCACCGAGACGGAGCGCACCAGCACCTACAGGATGAGAATCCGAAAAGACTTCGGCGACATCATCGTCTGCGGCGAGAACCCCGAGACTCTCTACGCCCAGATGGTCGAGACCACCGCGGAAGGCGAGGTGATCGAACGCGACGATCTTACCGCGGCGTTGACGATGACCTCCGGAGGCGGCCTCAGGGTCGAAGACGTGACGCTCACCGGCAGTTACATGGCGGCACAGATCTCTGCGGACGAGGACGAGATCGCAGAAGAGGGCATTGTCAAGGTTGCCTACACCGGAAAGGGCGGATCGTTCACGAACAACATCCACTTCCGCGTCCTTGGAGAACCGACGATCAGGTTCCCCGAGCAGGGGGAGGCCATGGACATGCGGTTGAACGTCCTCTACGGCGACGGCAAGACCTACGAAGTCGAGGTGGAACTCGCGGATTTCTTGGAGCCTCCCAAGGAACTTACGATTCGCCAGCTCGACGAGGCGCCGTTCACGAGCTCCCTGGAACAGATCGACGAGACGCACTTCACGGCAACGATCGCCAACACGAGCCCTCTGCCCGAGGCGGATACCCGGGTAACGAGCTATATCGTACGGGTCATCGCCACCTGTGAGGAAGACAGGACCGTCGAGAACAGTTTCACGGTGAACTTCTATCCCGAAGGCCTCAGCGTCACCGGCATCGTCTACGACAAAGAGGGGCACGCCCAGTTTGCAGCCTACGACGATCTCGACACGGAAGAGGACGACGTTGCAGCGACCGGGTTCATCGTGAACCTCGCCGTCAGGGTGACCGAGAACGGAAAGGAAGTCGTAAAACTCCTGGAAGGGAAAGAGTACACGCCCGAGTTCGGCGAGCTCAAGGGAACCGACCCGCGAACGGAGGTCCTTGCCTCGAGGTTCAAGTACACCATCGAGAAGAAGCCGGACAACACCAACA